>DATFCQ010000300.1:0-4207 GCA_035252905.1 Allostellaceae bacterium
CTACCTGCTGACCGCGCGTACGATCCAGGAGGTCGTGCGCAAGACCGAGGGGCTCGACCCGCTGACCGCGCGCAAGGTCGATTTCTACACGCGGCAATTTGTCGACGCGATCGCCCCGTCGAACTTCGTGCTGACCAACCCCGAGGTGCTCCGCGCCACCTTTGAGACGCGCGGCGAGAACCTCGTCAACGGGCTGCAGAACCTGCTCGACGATCTCGAACGCGGCCGGGGGCGGCTTACCGTCTCGATGACCGACAGCGCCGCGTTCCGGCTCGGCGAGAACGTCGCCGCCACCCCCGGCAAGGTCGTCTTCCAGACCGCCCTGATGCAGCTGATCCAGTACGCGCCCACCACCGACGCGGTGAAACGGCGCCCGCTGCTGATCATCCCGCCCTGGATCAACAAGTTCTATATCCTCGACCTGAAGCCGGAAAATTCGTTCATCCGCTGGGCCGTCGGACAGGGTCACACGGTCTTTGTGATCTCATGGGTCAACCCGGACACCCGGCTCGCCGCCAAGACATTCGAGGACTACATGTTCGAGGGGCCGCTCGCCGCGTTGGACGCGATGTACGAGGCGACCGGCGAGCGCCGGGCCAATGTGATCGGCTATTGCCTGGGCGGGACCCTGCTCGCCTCGACGCTTGCCTATATGACGGCCAAGCGCGACCGGCGGATCGCCAGCGCCACCTATTTCGTCACAATGGTCGACTTCGCCGAGGCCGGCGAGCTTTCGGTCTTCATCGACGAGGAGCAGCTCTCTTCGCTCGAGGAGCGCATGCAGGAGCGGGGCTATCTCGAAGGGCGCGACATGGCGACGACGTTCAACCTGTTGCGCGCCAACGACCTGATCTGGTCGTTCGTCGTCAACAACTACTTGCTGGGCAAGTCGCCCTTCCCGTTCGACCTATTGTATTGGAACGCCGACTCGACGCGCATGCCGGCGGCGATGCACAGCTTCTACCTGCGCAACATGTATCAGGAAAACCTTCTGGCGCAGCCGGGCGGCATCACATTGGGCGGAGTGCCGATCGACCTGCGCAAGATCAAGACGCCGTCCTTTCTGCTGTCGACGCGCGAGGATCATATTGCACCGTGGCGCTCGACCTATGCCGCGACCCGGCTTTATGGCGGCCCGGTCAAATTCGTGCTCGCCGCCTCGGGCCACATCGCCGGCGTCGTCAACCCGCCGCAGAGCGGCAAATACGGGCATTGGGAGAACGACCACAACCCGCCGACCGCCGATGAATGGCTCGCCGGCGCGACCCAGCGCCCGGGTTCCTGGTGGCCTCTGTGGGAGGAATGGGTGTCGCACCATTCGGGCGACGAGGTGCCCGCCCGCCAGCCCGGCGACGGCAAACTGCCGCCGATCGAACCCGCCCCCGGCTCCTATGTGCGCGTGCGCGCGGAGGACTGATTCGCCGTTCTCCTCGACGTCGCGCTGAAATCGGCGGAATACGCTGCGCTATTCCGCCCTACGCTTTTCGGGAGCGTCGTAGGGTGGAAAAGCGCAGCGCATTCCGCCACTTTCTTCACTCAAACAGGCTCTAAGTGGTGCATCCGGCAAGTTGAATACGCTTTCTCGGGCCGCGGATGGCCGATCCCATCCGGCGGCGCCACGAGGATGGTGCCATTCTATATGTCGCATTCATTTAGCGGATGCACCACTAAGCTCGACTTTGGCCATTTCATTGCGTAAGTCTCTGAAAAGGCTGAAAACCGACTGAATTTCAGCCAAAGGACTAAACGATTGATTTCATTAGCTGAATCCCTCAAATGGCCAAAGTCGAGCTAAGAGGGTACTCTCCAAACGCGGGTATACCTTCTATAATCAATGCCGAGAGCTACTTTTTACCACCCGCTGGCGGCGGTAACGATAGGTCAATCCTCTCCGCCTATCTTAAGCTTGCCGGAGGGAGATCTCATGCCAAGGGGCGCCAAGGTGGCCGAAGTTCTCGCCGCCGTCTTTTTGGTCATCTGGGTCGTCGTCTCATCGATACTTGATAGCTGCGACATGTGTCGATTTTTGCGCAAAGTGCTATTGCGACGCCGCTGCGCCCTCGATACCAAGCAATTTGAATGAGGAAAGTGGCGGAATGCGCTCGCTTTTCCGCCCTACAACTGTCCCCGACAAGCATCGATCGTAGGGTGGAATAGCGCAGCGTATTCCGCCGATTGTGCGGTGCAACGGCGACTGAGACAGGCTCTCAATACTCGAATTGATAGCTGAGCCCGATGCTGCTGCCCGGGTCGTTTGCCGGCGTGATGCCGGTCGCGGGCACACCGGCGCCGGTGCCGAGCGTGGATTGCAATTTCAGATGCTTGGTCAGGTCGATCTGCACCTGGGCCTGGGTGCCGCCGGACGTGCCCTGCTTGACGCCGAGATAGATGCCGTTCGTTAGGTATTTCCCGGCCGTCAGGGCGACGCCGCCGCCGGCGCCCGAAGCGGCGCCGACCGACAATTGATCGAGGCCCAGGCGGCTGCGCAATCGGGCGAGCGGACCGCCGCCGGAGCTGCCCAGGCTCGCCAGCCCCCCGGCGATCGCGGCGAGCTGGAACGGGCTCAATTGCTTGACGCTCTGCCCGAACAGAAGCCGCGCCAGAACTTCGTCCTGCGGCAGCGGCGGCGTGCTCGTCAAGGTGATCTCGGGGGCATCAGCATAGCCGGTTATGGTGAGCTTTGCGGCGATGCCGCCGGCCGCGCTCTGGGCGACGAAATCGAGCCGGGGGTCAAGCTTGCGGGTGAGCCCCGTGCCGGTGAACGTCACCCTGCCGCTGGTGAAGGTCAGGGTTTGTCCGGCCAGGCTGAAAGTGCCGTGCCGCAGGTCGAAGCCGCCGGTGACCAGCGGGGCGGCGCTGGTGCCGGCGAGCTTCAGCCGCCCGCCCAATTCCGCGTCGAGCCCGTGCCCCCGCACAAAGACGCGCCCGGGAGCGTCGAGGGTCAGGGCGAGATCGAGGACCGGTCCGCCCTCCGTCGCCGGCGGCGCCTTTTGCCCCGGCCGCCGCACCTCCAGGACCGCGACGCTTGGGGGCAGGCTGTCGGGAATGCCGATATTCGCGTGGACGACCCGGATCTGGCCGCCGAGGGCGAGCCGCCCCGCCGCCTGGCCGCGCAGGCTCACGGCGCCGTCGATCTCGGCGCTCAACAGATCGCTCGCCAGCGGCCGCGCCTGATGCGCGGCAATGGCGAGGTCGACCGGGATCCCCGGCGCGAAGACGGCGACCGTACCGCTGAGCGACAGCCGGCCCGGTCCGGCGCGCCCGGTCAATTGCCTTACCCGCAGCCTGTCGCCCTCGGCCGTGATCGTGCCGGCCAGATCGCCGATGTGAACGCCCAGCACGACGTCCTGAAAATCGCCGTGCGCGAGCTGGGCGTTGCCGGTCACGCGCGGCGCCGCCGGGGTGCCGGCGATCGCGGCGGCAAGGGTCAGCCGCCCCCGCAGAATGCGTCCGTTGGCGGCGAGGAGCGGATCGAGCAGGGCAAGATCGACGGTTCCGCCGGCATGGAGGTCGAGCGGCGCGTTCGGCTTCAGCGGCGCCGTGCCGGCGATCTGGAGCCGGACGGCACTGCCGGCGACGAGCCGCGCTGCAACCTGCGCGGCGCCGCCGCGGAGATCGGCGCGCGCCGTCAGATCGGCTTTCGGCAGGGCGCCGCCGCGCAATCCGAGCCCGCTTCCGGTCACCCGGATCATCCCCTCGGGCCGCGCCGGGTTGCCGGTCAGCCGTGCATTGAGCGCGAGCGTGCCCTGCGCCTGCAGTTTTGGCAGAAAGGGCTCGAGGAGAGCGGGGCCGGCGTTGTCGAGCGATACCGTAAGCCCCAATTGCGGCAACACCCGCCCCGCCGCCGCGAGCACGGCCCCGCCGACGCCGAGCCGCAAGCGCGCGACCGCCAGTCCGTCGGCAAATTCGATCCGGGCCGGGGCGAGGAGGTGCGCCGTCTCGCCACCATAGGAAGCCCGCAAGGCGGTAATGTCGAGGGTGCGCCGGACAGGATCGGCGGTCGCGGCGGCCGATAGAGTTAGGGGACCCCTCGCCGTGCGCAGATCCGAGGAGAGGGCGAGAGCCGGCGCGTTCGCCGGACCCGTGGCTTCGAGCTGCGCCGCGCCGGAGAGGCCGTTCGCGGCGATGCCGTCGACGGCAAGGCGGAGCGCCAGCCGCGGATGGCCGAGAGGGTCGTCGATCGTGCCGCCGAGCGTCGCCCGATTGA
>DATFCQ010000301.1:0-14392 GCA_035252905.1 Allostellaceae bacterium
GCGCTACGCTTTTCCGCCCTACACCGTCCTCGTAGGGCGGAAAAGCGCAGCGCATTCCGCCAAGGTTACCGTGCGATGAGAGAAGGCAGCCTTGAGGCTCCGACCCGGCATCCGATCGCCTGGGAAGACCCCGACTTCACCGACCGGACCAAGACCGAAGCCGAGATGCATCGCGTCTTCGACATCTGCCATACCTGCCGGCGGTGCTTCAACCTGTGCGACGCGTTTCCGCGACTGTTCGACCTGATCGACAATTCGGAAACGGGCGAACTCGATTCGGTGCCGGTGAGCGACTATGGGCGAGTCGCCGATGCCTGCACGCTCTGCGACATGTGCTTTATGACAAAGTGCCCCTATGTCCCGCCGCACGAGTTCAACGTCGATTTTCCCCACCTGATGCTGCGCTACCGGTCGGTGCAGCACAAGGAGCGCGGGACACCGCTGGCGCACCGCCAATTGGTCGCGACCGATCGCAACGGCCGGATCGCCGCGGCGGTGGCGCCGCTCGCCGATTGGGCCAACAGGAATGGAACGGCCCGCAGGCTGTTGGAAAAGGCGGCTGGGGTCGATCGCCAGGCCGCCTTGCCGCGATTTCACGCCCGCCCCTTCACCAAACGGGCCAGGCGCGGGGCTCCGCCGGTCGACGCGACCGCCCCCGCCGCGGGACGCAAGGCCGTCCTCTACGCCACCTGCTTTGCCAACTACAACGATCCGGGCATCGGCGAGGCGACGCAGGCGGTGCTCGCCCGTAACGGGGTCGAGACCGAGGTGATCTATCCCCGCTGCTGCGGCATGCCCAAGCTCGAACAGGGTGATCTCGCTGCGGTCGCGGCGGCGGCGCGGGAGGTCGCGGCGACGCTCGGGCCCTGGATCGACAAGGGCTATGACGTGGTTGCGCTGGTTCCCTCCTGCGCCTTGATGCTCAAATTCGAATGGCCGTTGATCCTGCCCAGGGATGCGGCGGTCGAGAAACTGGCGCGCGCCAGTTTCGACGTCAGCGAATACGTCGTCGACATTGCCAGGAAGGAAGGTTTGGCACCCGGCCTCGAACCGCTCGAAGGCGGCGTCACCTTGCACCTCGCCTGCCACGCCAGGGCCCAGAATATCGGCGCCAAGGCGGCCGAGATGCTGCGTCTCATCCCGCACGCCGACATTGCAGTGATCGAGCGGTGTTCCGGCCACGGCGGTTCCTGGGGCGTGCTCAAGGAGAATTTTGCGACCGCTCTCAAAGTCGGCCGGCCGGCCGCCCGCCAGGCCGTAAAGCAGGGGAAGACCTTTCTGTCCTCCGAATGTCCGCTCGCCGGCATGCACATTCTGCAGGGTATGGAGAGAGTGGCCGAGGGCGAGGCCCCGCCCCGGCGCGCCTTGCACCCGATCGAGCTTTTTGCCCGCGCCTATGGGCTCGCCGGCGCGGAAACAAACCGGGACGTGAACCGAGAATGAGCGAGATCCTGCTGCGGCAGAAGCGCGTCCTGACCCGCGCCGATCTGCTCCCGCCCGCCGAATATGCTGCGATCCGCCGCGAAGACATGCGACGGATCGCCGAATTGAAGCGCCGGCGGCGCCTCGAGGTCGGACCCTGCGCCGCCTTCTCTTTCGAGAATTTCGCGACGATGCGGCACCAGGTGCAGGAGATGCTGCATATCGAGAAGGGCGGCGAAGCCCAGATCGCCGACGAGCTTGCGGCCTACAACCCGCTGATCCCGCAAGGGCGCGAATTGATCGCCACGGTCATGTTCGAGATCCCCGACCCGGCGCGGCGGGCGGCCGCCCTGGCGCGGCTCGGCGGGATCGAGAACCATGTCTTTCTCGACGTTGCGGGCGAACGGATCCGGGGCGTACCCGACAGGACCCGCGAGAACACCACCCCGGAGGGCAAGGCCTCATCGGTCCAGTTCGTCGCCTTCCCGTTTTCGGAGACGCAGGCGGCCTCTTTCAAGACGCCGGGAACCGCCGTTCTCGCCGGCTTTGACCACCCGAATTACGGCCATATCGCGATTATGCCGGAAGCGGTGCGCGCCGCGCTCGCCGAGGATTTCGACTGACGCAGCGCGACCGCTTCCCGTCAACACAAATGTCCCGAAGCTTCCCCTTCGAGACTGTCCGCCCGCGCATCCGCATTGTCGGCGAGGCTATACAACTCGTCGGCTATATCGGGCGCTTCACTCGCTAATCGGCGCAACTCCTTTGCTGTGTTGCGGAGAAAGTCGATCATCCGTCTTCTCAACTTGACGCACCGTTCGCTATTGTTATATTTATCTATAGGCAACAACAGCGGGCGACTTTCCGCGGTTCCGGTCCTCGGATCCGTCGAGGGATGTCGCGCGGCGGGGCCGCTCAATCGAGCCTGGGAAACAACCGCGGATCAGCGCCAAGCGCGATCGCTCGTCTGGCGAACTCGCGGCCGAGCTCGTGCAACCGCTCGGCAACTTTATCATCGTTGCACAGACGCGCCAACCGGAAGCATTTTTGCGCTTGCACGGTCAGATAATGAACGTCTTCGGTGGTCGGCGGCAGCGCAGCGTCTCCGGGTTCGGCCCAATCCGTTGCGCCGGCATGCGGTGAAGCCGGCCCAAGCCAACAGCGAGCGCCTTGTTTTTGTTCCGCAACGAGCTGCTGCAGCCGCAATCTCTCAACGGACGGTTTCGTCGGGCAGGACGCCGAAGATGTCGCTTCGCCTGACCCATCCGGTCACGCGGCCGACGCTGATGCGGCACCACTCTCCCCGGCATTCGAGCAGGCTCGCGATGACGCCCGGTTCGACGCGCGCGAGGGTCGCGGATGCGGCGTCCGGAGCGCGGTGCAGATCGCGGGTCGCGCCGGTGATCATCGCCGCGCGCTGTGCGGTCAACATCCGTTCCTGAACCCAGCCCTCGCTCCCCTGCGGCTCGCGAATCTTCCGCCAATGCTCGAATTGGGCGATGATCTCGACCGGCAGGCCCTTTTTGGTCAGGACCCATTCGATCGGATAGTTCCGGCCGGGTCCGACCCGCAAATTGACCTCGTCCGAGCGCAGGCTGGCAAAGCGCGGCACTTTTGCCGCCGGCCCGCCCTCGGCGGCAAAGCCCGGCGCGGCGGTCACGGCCCCGAACAACACCAGCCACAGGGCGCCGGCAAGCCGGCCTATCTCCCGAGCGGCCATTCCTTCCCCCGGCGAACGGCGCTCCCTCTCGATAAGGCGAGGCCGGCTGCGGGTCAAGCTCCGGCCGGCTGCGCTGCGGCGCAGGCCGGACAGTGCGGGTCCTTGGTCAGGCGGATGCGGTGAAAGCGGGCGCGCAAGGCGTCATAGATCAACAATGCGCCATCAAGACTGTCGCCGATCCCGAGCAGTTCCTTCAGGACCTCGACCGCCTGCAAGGTGCCGAGGACGCCGGCCACCGCCCCCAATATGCCGGCGGTTTCGCAGCGCGGCACCATGTCGGGGGGGGGCGGTTCGCGAAACAGACAGCGATAGCAGGGGTGTCCGTCGCCGAGATAGGGCCTGAAGGTCGACAGCTGGCCCTCGAACGGCGACAGCGCCGCCGCCACCAGCGGCTTTTCGAGACGAAAGCAGAGATCGTTCAACAGATAGCGGGTCGCGAAATTGTCGCTGCCGTCAGCGACCAGGTCATAGGCGCCGATCAGCGCCTCCGCATTGCCGGCAGAGAGGCGCAGCGGGTGGGTCTCGACCCGCACCTCGGGATTGACCGCGGCGAGCGTCACGCGCGCGCTGTCGACCTTGGGCACGCCGACCCGTTCGGTCGCGTGGACAATCTGGCGCTGCAGATTGGTCAGGTCGACCTGGTCCGAATCGACAATGCCGATCGTGCCGACCCCCGCGGCCGCGAGATAGAGCAAGAGCGGCGAGCCGAGGCCGCCGGCGCCGATGACGAGCACGCGCGAGGACAACAGCCGCGCCTGCCCCTCCTCACCGACCTCGTCAAGGATCAGATGGCGCGCATAGCGCTGGAATTGTTCCTCGGTAAGTTCCATGACCGCTCCTTGGGAAAGCGGCGGAATGCGCTTTGCTTTTCCACCCTACACGGTTTCTCGTAGGGCGGAAAAGCGCAGAGGCTGGGCAAGAATCCAAGATTATCGTCATTCCGGGGCGCGGGCACCACCCGCGAACCCGGAACCCATGAACACAGGCCTCCGCCTGCTGTGCCAAGGCAGGTGTCCATGGTTTCCGGGTCCGGCGCTTTCGCGCCGTCCCGGAATGACGAGGTCCGTTATGGGGAATTCTTGCCCAGCCTCGCAGCGCATTCCGCCGAAATAACTCACAACCCCTCGAACAGCGGTGTCGACAGATAGCGCTCGGCAAAGCTCGGCAGGATGACGACGATCGTCTTGCCGGCCATCTCGCGGCGGGCGCCGACTTCGAGGGCGGCGGCGAGGGCGGCGCCGGACGAGATGCCGACGGCCACGCCGTCGAGCCGCGCCGCCGCGCGCGCGACCCGGAACGCCGCCTCGTCGCCGATGCGGATGATCTCGTCGATCAGGCTCATGTCGAGGATTTCCGGCACAAAGCCCGCGCCGATGCCCTGGATCCGATGCGGACCGGGCGGCCCGCCCGACAGGACCGCGCTGTTTTCGGGCTCGACCGCAATGATCCTGAGCCCGGGCTTTTTCGGTTTCAGCGCCGCGCCGACCCCGGTCAGGGTACCGCCGGTGCCGACTGCGCTGACCACCGCATCGACGCCGCCATCGGTGTCGTTCCAGATTTCCCGGGCGGTTGTGTGGCGATGGATCTCCGGATTTGCCGGGTTCTGGAACTGCTGCGGCATGAAGGCGCCGGGCAGAGCCGCAACGATCTGTTCGGCGCGCTCGATCGCGCCGCGCATGCCGCGCGAGGCGGGCGTCAACTCCAGTTCGGCGCCGAGCAATTTCAGCATCTTCTGACGTTCGACCGACATGCTGTCGGGCATCGTCAGGATCAGCCGATAGCCCCGGGCGGCGCAGGCGAAGGCGAGCGCAATCCCGGTATTGCCCGAGGTCGGCTCGACCACCACCGCCCCCGGCCGGAGCCGGCCGGCGGCCTCGGCGGCCGCGAGCATCGCCGCGCCGATGCGGTCCTTGACCGAACCGAGCGGGTTCAGAAACTCGCACTTGCCGAGGATAAGAGCCCCGCTCCCGGCATCCTCCGCCAGCCGCTTGAGGCGCACCAGAGGGGTTGCACCGATCGCGTCGAGGATCGTGTCATAGATGCGGCCGCGAAATTCGCCGCACCGCTCGGTATCACCGGCCACTCTGTCGCCGCGCTCTCTCTTTTGTTTGCTGCGCCAGATGTAGGCCGCCTCCCGGCGCGCCGCAATCGCCGCACCGGCGCAAATCTCCCGGATCAGATTTCAAAATCGCTGTACTCGGCGATCCCCCCGGAGATGCCGGCGCGATGAGCGCGCGCGCACAGATCCTCGATCGTCAAGGCGTCGAGCCGGCGCATCGTCTCTTCCTGCAATTCGAGCCACAGCGGCCGCACGACCTTGTGGCCGAGCACGCTGCCGGCCGGATCGCTGATCGGGTCTTCGGCGGTTTCGAGCCCGCGCACGGTGCGCACGATATCGCCGAGGCTGACGCGCCGCCGCTCGCGCGCCAGCCGGTAGCCGCCGCTCGGGCCGCGGATGCCGACGAGAATCCCGTGCCGCACCAATTGCTGCAATACGGGTTCGAGATAGCGCCGCGGGATACCCTCGCGCTCGGTAATTTCGGCCGAGCGGACCGGGGCGGCACCTCCGTTGTAGGCGATATCGAGCACCGCCTCGATCGCAAAAAGCAGCTTTTTCGTCAGCCGAACCATGTCAGGGCCCCGCCGCGTTGCTTATTTCACCTATGCTTGTCTCAAGTTTCGCCGCGGCGTAGGACCGCGGCAGGCGGCCTCGACGCCGGTCGAACCAAAGCCGCCCGCCCCGCGTCCGCCGCCTGTCGGGAGTTCCGAGACAACCTCGAATTGCGGGCGGGCGATCCGGGCGAAGACGAGCTGGGCGATGCGGTCGCCCGGCTGGATCGTGATCGCCTCCCCGCCCTCCCCCGGAGGGTTGCGGTTCCAGGCCGAGATCAGGATCGGCCCGGCATAATCGGCATCGACGAGCCCGACCGCGTTGCCGAGAACGAGCCCCCGCCGGTGGCCAAGACCGGAGCGCGGCAAGACCAGCCCGCAATATTCGGGATCGCCGATCGCGATCGCGACGCCGGCCGAGATCAGCACCGCCGGCGCCTGCGGGGCGAGAACGAGCGGCGCATCAAGACAGGCGTGCAGGTCGAGGCCCGCCGCCAAGTCCGAGCCGTAGCCGGGGAAACCCCACCGGGCCAGCCGCGGATCGAGGATCTTGAGCGCGATCTTCACGCGCGTCCGCCCGCATCCGACGCGAGCACGGCGGCGATCCGCAAGGCCAGCCGTTCGGCGACTTCGCGCTTGGTCATGGCCGGCCAATCCTCGACATGTTCGGCGTCGATCAGGTGAACCGTGTTGCGCTCTCCGCCAAAGGTGCCGGTGCCGGGCGAGACGTCGTTGGCGAGGATCCAGTCGCAGCCCTTGCGCGCGCGCTTGGCGCGGGCATTGTCGACGACGGCGTCGGTCTCGGCGGCAAAGCCGATAACGAGGGCCGGGCGCCGGTTGCGGCGGCGGGCAAGGCTCATCAAAATGTCCGGGTTCTCGGCGAGCCGCAGCACCGGCGCGCCGCCGTCCTTTTTGAGCTTCTTGTCGGCGACGGTCTCGATCCGCCAATCGGCGACCGCCGCGGCCATCACCGCGACGTCGACCGGGAGGGCCGCCTCGCAGGCGGCCAGCATCTGTTCGGCGGTCTCGACTGCGACCGTCCTGGCGCCGGGCGGGTCGGGCTCCTGCGTCGGGCCGGTAATCAAGACCGTCTCGGCGCCGAGCGCGGCGAGCGCGGCTGCGATCGCATGGCCCTGCTTGCCCGAGGAATGGTTCGAGATATAGCGGACGGGGTCGATCGGCTCGCGGGTCGGGCCGCTCGTCACCAGGGCGCGGCGGCCGGCGAGGCGCAGCCCGGCCCCGAGCATGCGCTCGATCGCCGCGACGATTTCGAGGGGCTCGGCCATGCGGCCCGCCCCGACTTCGCCGCAGGCGAGATCGCCCTGGCCCGGCCCGACGAAAGAGACGCCGCGCTTCTCCAACACCGCCGCATTCGCCTGCGTCGCCGGATGCGCCCACATCATCACGTTCATCGCCGGCGCCAGCAGCACGCGCTTGTCGCTGGCGATGAGGGCCGTCGTCGCCAGATCGTCGGCGAGCCCCGCGGCAAAGCGCGCGATCAGATCGGCCGTGGCGGGGGCGACGACGACGAGATCGGCCTCGCGCGAGAGCCGGATGTGCCCCATCTCGCTCTCGTCGGTCAGCGACCACAGATCGGTATAGACCTTGTCCTCGCTGAGCGCGGCGGCCGACATCGGGGTGACGAACCGGGTCGCCGCTGCGGTCATGATCACGCGCACCGCCGCGCCGCGCTCACGCAGCCGGCGAATGAGGTCGAGGCTCTTATAGGCGGCAATCCCGCCGGCAACGATCAGCAGGACGCGCCTTCCGTGCAGCAATGCCACCCCTCCCTGCGCCGATGGATCAGTATGCGCCCTCGCCCCGGCGAGAGCGAGAGGGCATTCGCCGGCGATGGCGCGGCGCGCGCTTCGGCTCTACATTCTTTCCGACCGACCCGGAGAGGAGCCAGCGATGATCGTCGAACAGATCTGGACCGCGAATGCCGGCCGCAATTTCAACTATCTGATCGCCTGCGCCGAGACCGGCGAAGCGCTGACGGTCGATCCTCTCGACCACGAGAAGTGCCTTGCCGCCGCCAAGAGACGGGGTTGGACGATCACCCAGATCCTCAACACCCACGAGCATCGCGACCATACCGGCGGCAACGCCGAGATGGTGCAGGCGACCGGCGCCAAATTGCTCGCGCACGCCAACGCCAAGGACAAGATCGCCGGCATCGACCGCGGGCTCAAGGCCGGCGACGTGGTCAAAGTCGGCAGGACGGTCGAGCTTTTGTGCCTCGACACGCCGGGGCACACGATGAGCCATATCTGTCTGTTGGCGCAGGACAACCCGCCTGCCCTGTTCTGCGGCGACACCTTGTTCAACGCCGGCGCCGGCAATTGCCACAATGGCGGGCATCCGAACGAATTGTACAACACGTTTGCCACGCAATTGGCGAAGCTGCCCGACGAGACCTTGGTCCATCCCGGACATGACTACATCGCGCGCAACCTCGCCTTTACGCTCGACCGCGAGCCGGACAACGCCAAGGCGCAGGCGATATTGCCGGACATGCAGAAGCAGGACCCGGCGCGGGCGCTCGTCACCACGCTCGGGCTCGAAAAGGAGATCAATACCTTCTTCCGGCTCGACAACCCCTCGGTGATCCGCCGGCTGCGCGAGGCCTTCCCCGAGCTTCCCGAAAAACCGGATCACAAGACGGTGTTCCTGGCCCTGCGCGAATTGCGCAACCGCTGGTGAGGCATGTCCACGCCAATGACCGGCGGCTGCCTGTGCGGAGCGGTCCGCTACGAATCCTCGGGCGAGCCGGTATTCGCGCTCTTATGCCATTGCCGCGACTGCCAGCGGCAGAGCGGCAGCGCCTATAACGCGGCGTTGCGGGTCCCCGCCGCCGGCTTCCGCGTCACCCGCGGCGCGCCGAAGCTCTACGTCAAGACCGCCGACAGCGGCAACACGGTGACCCGGGCGTTCTGTCCGGAATGCGGCTCGCCGCTGTTTCTGCGGGTCTCGGCGCGGCCGGATCTGGTCGGGATCCGGGTCGGCACGCTCGACGATCCAAGCGGGTTTCGTCCGGAGGCGGACATCTTTGTCAAGAGCGCCCAGCCCTGGGATCACATGAACCCGGAATTGCCGAAATACCCGGCCTACCCGCCGGGCAAGGCTTACGAACCCGGTGCCTGATCCCGGCCCGGCCGCGGGCGGCGGCGCAGCCGCCGCCTCACCCTGGGTTGCACGCTTTCTGCCGCTCGTCCCGCCGGGCGGGAGGGTGCTCGACCTCGCCGCCGGAAGCGGGCGGCACGTCCGCCTGTTGCGCGCGCGGGGGTTTGCCGTCTGCGCCGTCGACCGCGACATCGACGCGCTGGCCCCGCTCGCCGGTCCCGATTGCGAGGTGCGCGCGATCGATCTCGAAAGCGGCTCCTGTGACGGCTCCCTGGGGCCGCTCGGCGGCGGCTACGACGGGATCGTCGTGACCCATTATCTCCACCGCCCGCTATTGCCGGCGATCGCCCGGGCTGTCGCCTCGGGCGGGGTCGTGATCTATGAAACCTTTATGCAGGGCAACGAGCGCTTCGGCCGGCCGCGCAACCCGGATTTTCTGTTGCGACCCGGCGAATTGCTCGAAGCCTTCGCGGCGCTAACGGTCGCGGCCTTCGAGCAGGGCGAGGTCGCGAGCCCCCGTCCCGCGATGATCCAGCGCATCGCCGCAATCGCCGGCCCGCCGGGCCCTTTGCCGTAGCGCAACAGCCAGGAGTATTGCCGATGGCACTGATGTCGCTCGAAGAGTTCCTCGCCTGGGAGCGCGAGCAGCCCGCCCGTTGAACGCGAGCAGCCCGCCCGTTGAATATGCCGGCGGGGTCGCGACGATGATGACGGGGAGCTCGGCCGCCCACGCCACGATCGCGACAAACTTTGTGACTGACTTGCGGCAAGCGCTGCGCGGGAGTAGCTGCCGCTCCTTCGGCAGTGATATGAAGATCATCGCCAATGGAACGGTGCGCTACCCTGACGTTTCGGTGACTTGCCGGCCAATCGGCGATCGTGACGGCACCGTTCCCGACCCTGTCTTCGTCGTCGAGGTGATCTCTCCTTCGACCGAACGGGAAGACCGCGGCCGCAAGAAATTTGACTATTTTGCGACCTCGTTGGTCCGCCATTATGCGATCGTCGAGCAGGATGCGCGGTGCATCGATCTCTATACGCGGGCGGGCGAGCATTGGACCGACGAGGTGGTTGAAGGGAACGCCGTCCTGAAATTGACCGCGCTCGGGATCGAGATCGGCCTCGATGCAATCTATGAGGGCACCGCGCTCGACCCCGCGCGGCAAGATAGTTCCGGTTTAGCCGGATAAGCGCGCCGCCGGGGCGGCGCGCCTCCCTCTCGCCGATCAGGCGATCTCGGGAACCGTCTCGGTCACCAGTTCGAGCTGGCCGACGGTCTCGCGGCCGAACAGGACCGGGATCAACAGGCCGACCGCCATCACCACCACCATCGAGCCGAAATAGATCGGCGCCGAGCCGGTGTAAGGTTCGAGCAGGAACGGGAACAAGACGCCGGCGAACACCCGGGCGAAGGATTCGCCGAAGAAATGGCCGCGCCCGCGCAATGCGGTCGGGAACTGCTCGGACAGGTACATGCGCACGGCCGGGAAGCACGACAACACGGTAAAGCCGGTGATCAACGCGCCGGCGCTGAACACCCAGGTGGCGTTGGCCCCGGTGCGATGCGCCAGCATCATCAATAGGATGCCGGGGATCGACAGGGCGAAGGCGGCGGTGATCGTCCACCTCCGGCCGATGATCTCCATGATGAACCCGTTGAACAATTTGCCCGGGATGCTGGCGGCGAAGATCAGTGAGCTGAGGCCGAAGCTCAATGCGACGGCGGCGCCCTGGTCGTGCAAGGCCTTCGGCAACAGGATCGCGATCAGGTAATAGGCGGTGCCGCCGCACAGGCCGCACAGGATGCCGATCGTGGTCCAGCGCAATTGGCCGGGCCGAAACAGCGCGATGAACGGCGGCAATTGCTCGCGCACGATTTCGTGGTTCGGTCCGAGGGACGCCGCCGAGAGCGGAGGCACGCGATTGCCGCAGCGCCGGATCAACAGGTTGACATTGTCGACCGCTTCCTGCACGCGGCCGCGGCGCAGCAGCCAGCGCGGGCTCTCCGGGATCAGGAAATAGACGAGAACCGGCGCAATGAACAAGGTGACCCCGCCGGGCAGGCCGACCAGCCGGAAGGCATTGGGGTGATTGGCAAGCACAAAGCCGACGAACGGCAATAGGGTGAACGCGCTCGCCAGCATGGTTTCATAGATCCCGGCATAGGTGCGCCGGTGTTGCTTCGGCATCAATTCGGCGGCGATCGGGAACGGGGCCGATATCGTGAAGCCCAATCCGATGCCGGTGATCATGCGCAGAATGATCAACTGCTCGGTGTTTTGCGCCACCAGGATCAGCAATGTACATAATGTGCTGACGACAATGCCGATCTGCATGACCACCAGACGGCTGATGCGGTCCGACATCGCCGCTGCGGCAAATCCGCCGAGCACGACGACAAAGGTCGGCCCGACCGCGAGAAAGCGAACTTCGCCCGGCGTCATGTGCAGCGGCCCCTTGGCCAGCACCAGCAGCGAGCCCGTCAGCGCCAGGTCGTAGCCCTCGATGAAACCGACAAATCCGAGGACCACGATCAGGACGACGTGGTAGGGGCTGAACGGGATGCTGTCGAGTTTGCTGCCCAATATTCGGCTGGCGGGACTTCCCGCCGCAGAGGTCAGAGGCGTCGCTGCCATCGGATGTTCCTCCCTCGCTGATCGGTCATGTTTGGTTTCGGGCCGGGCGCTCCGCCTGCGGCACAAAGGCCGCGCGGCGTATCCGCGGCGGACGCCGGCACCCGAATTTTGGATGGATACAGAAAACCGGCAGGGGCGTGACGCGCCGCCGACTGGCGATGCAGCCCTGCCGGATCGAAGCCCGTACGGCTGACGGATCATGGACCGCTTTGGGGCCTATTCCCATCCGCTTCCTCCCGTACCAGCGACTGCTGGATCACGTGAGCCGTCCGATGCTGCCAATCCGCGGCTCGCCGGCCCTTGTTATTGCAGCGACTCTGCCCGGAAACGGTTGTAGTAGCAATGCCCGATCGAGCGGATGAGAGTCCGGGGGCCGACTACTCGCGGCGGTCGATCCGCATCGGCAGTCCTTCGCCCGGACGCAAGGTCAGCCGGCAGACCGGCGCGACAGTCGCGCCGGGAGCGAGAGAGAGCCGCACCCGCTGCGCCAATGTGGCCAGACACAGGACCGCTTCGGTCAGGCCGAAAGCGGCGCCGGCGCAGATCCGCGGGCCGGTGCTGAACGGGATATAGACGTGGCGCGGGCGCTGCCCGCTCCGATCCGGCAGAAAGCGCTCGGGCACAAAACGGTCGGGGCAGTCCCAGAATTTGCGGTGCCGGTGCAATAGCCAGGGGACGACGATCACCAACGATCCCTGCGGCACCGGCCGGTTGCGGATCGTCTCGCCGCGCACGGCCTCGCGGCCGAGCAGCGGCACCGGCGGGTAGAGCCGTATGGTCTCCTCAAAGACCGCGCGGGTATAGACAAGGAGCGGAACGTCCTCGAGCCGCGGCAATCTGGTGCCGAGCACCGCGTCGAGCTCGCGGTGCAATCGCGCCTCGACCTCCGGCGCCTGCGACAGCAGATACCAGGTCCAGGCCAGCGAATTCGCCGTCGTCTCGTGCCCGGCCATGAAGATCACGGCGGCCTCGCTGCGCAGCGCCCGGGCGTCGAGCGCCTCGCCGGTTTCCTCGTCGCGCGCTTCGAGCAGGAGGCTGATCATCGAGGAGTCGCCGTTTGCCGCGCGCTCGCGGCAGCTCGCGATGATGCCGTCGAGCACGCGGTGGATCCGCGCCGCCGCCCGGCCGATCGCCGGGGCGCGCAGGCGCGGCAGCCAATCCGGCAGGCCGAGCAACGAGGGCAGATCGAGCTGCCCGACGAGGCGCTGATAGGTGCTGAACGAGGCGGCGATCAGATGCGCATGCTCGGCGCCGAGGCGCCGCCCGAACACCGTACGGCAGATGATCTCGGCGGTCAGGGTCGCCATTTCCCTGAGCACGTCGATTGTGGTCCCCGGCGGCAGCCGCGCCCAGCGCTCGGCGGTCTCCGCCGCCGCTTCGATCATGACCGGCGCGAACAGCGGCAGCCGCGAGGCATGGACGATCGGTGCGACGATCCGCCGCCGGCGCCGCCAGGTCTCGCCGTCGCTGATGAACAGCCCGTCGCCCAAGAGCGGCGCCAGGGCATGACGCATCTGCGGGGTCTTGCGCTCAAAGCTGTCGTGGTGGCTGATGAAGGCGGCCGCGACGGTGTCCGGGCTGTTGCAGACGAACAGGGTGCGGGCCAGCACCCGGGTCGAGAAGAACTGGTACTCGAAGGATTTCTCGTGCCAGATCGCAAGAAAGTTGCGGCGCGCCGCGCGCAACAGCGCGAGCGGCGGCAGCGGCTCACGCGGACGCTCGGGAAAGGGCGGGACGAAATCGCTCACGGCGCCGGCCTCAGGAAAGCGGCGGGCTGCGCGTCGCTGCGCCGTTCCGCCCTACACGCAATCGTAGGGCGGAACAGCGCAGCGCATTCCGCCGATTTTTCCGTCATGGCGACCACTCGGACAGACCCTCAGCCGAGCGCGCCGGCCGCCGCCGTCTGGTGCGTGCGCAAGGTGTCGAGGATCAGAGCCGGCAGGCGGTGCGCCGGCAGGTCGAGCCGGCGCGATGGCGCTTCCCCGTTCTGCCACAGCACGTAATCGCTGGCCCAATCGTCGAATCCGAAATGGCCGAACGCGTGCGGCAGGCTCGGCAGATGGTCGCCGTAGAAGCCGAGAATGCCGTCGCAGCCGCGCTCCTTGAAGCCGCGGACCAGGATCTGCAGCATCTCGTCCGAGCGGGCGAGCCCGTCGAGATAGTGCAACAATTCGCCGCCCTGCGGCACCCCGCCGGGGTCGAAGAGCCGGGACAGACCCGGATCGGGCGCCGGGCCCGGGCCTGACCACGGCCCGTGATTGCCCATCGTGATCGCGAACACGAAGACCCGGGAGCCTTCTGCGTCGAGCGCGCGCAGAACGTGGCGGGCGAGTTCGGGGTCCGGGCAATAGGGCGGCCGGCGCGCGCCGCCCAGGCTCTCGCGCCCGAGAAAGCGGTCGAACCCCAGACTCGGCAAAGCGAGATCGCGGCGATAGAACCAGCGGTCGAACGGATGCAGGCAGATGGTGCGGTAGCCGTAAGCGCGCAGCTGCCAGGCGAGCGAGGCGATCGGGACGCGGGCAAAGGCATGATAGGGGTTGAAGCGGTCGTAACCAAGATCGCCGTCAGTGATCCCGGTCAGGGCCGCGAATTCGGCCCGCATCGTATTGGCGCCCCAGCCCGAGACCTCGAACCGGCCAAAGACGGCGTGCTCGGCGCAGCAGGCGGCAAAACCCGGAACCAGCCCGGCGAAGCGCTGCGGCGCCAGCCGGCGCGCATCGAAAAACGATTCGCATTGCACCAATACGACCGGCACGGCCCGTTCGGTCGGCTCGCGCAGGACCGCGGGAGCCGCAACCCGGGCGCGCCGGGCAGGACGCTCGTGGCGCGCGATGAGGCCATAGACAAACAGGGTTGCCAACGGGCCGAGCCGCGCACCGTC
>DATFCQ010000302.1:0-18561 GCA_035252905.1 Allostellaceae bacterium
GATGTCGATGGCCTCTGATTTACCCTCGCGCTTGGTCATGGTGTGCTCCCTTCCGACAGGGTGGGTGATCGTCTCAATCACCCGCATACCATGACCCCTCGCCTCGCCGGCGAATTTGCTGAACCTTCAGAACATTACCGTGCATCCTGGCAGGCGCTTGGGTTTGGCCATGCGACCGGGCCAAGATGTGCTACACTGTGGCCTTGCAGACTACGGGAGGAATCATTGCCGGAGGATCAAGCATCATCAAGCCATGTTTCGCTGCGCGTTCCGAACGATCTGATCGCGGCCTACGACAAGCTCGCCACCGCGCTCGAACGGCCGCGCTCATGGGTCATGCTGCGGGCGCTGCGCCAGTACCTCGAAGACGAGGGCGAGGGAGCGGAAATTTTCGAGGATCTGGAGAGCCTGGCGGAACTCGACCGAGGTGAAATCGTCTCGTCCGAAGAGATGCAGCGCCGGGTGGAGGAGATCATCACCAGTGCGAGAGCCCGCGCGCCGCAGAAATGACGACCCGTATTGTCTATTCCCGACGCGCCGCTGCGGAAGTCGCAGAAATCACGGCCTATCTTGCCGAGCATAGCGAGGCGGCGGCGCAGCGTTTCGAGAGGATGCGCGAGCGTGCCGAACGGCAATTGTCGGAATTTCCGAATTCGGGCGCGCCGGGCCCCGTTCCGGGAACGAGGCGGCTCGTCGTCGGAGATTATATCGTCTCGTATCGAAGGCGCAGCGGCGGGGTCGAAGTCTTCTCGGTCCGCCACGCCCGCCGGCGGAGTACGCGGTCGTGACCCGTCGGGGTCAGGCCGCCTCTTCCTTCTCTTCGTCCGGTTTCTGGCCCGAATCCTGGCCTTTGGCGGCGGGATCGCGGTCGACCAGTTCGATGACCGCCATCGGCGCGTCATCGCCGTAGCGATACCCCGCCTTGATGATGCGGGTATATCCCCCCGGCCGATCGGCGTAGCGCTGTGCCAGGGTCGTCAGCAGTTTGTCGGCAAGCCTTTCATCCTGCAAACGCGCGATCGCGCGCCGCCGCGCCGCCAGCCCGCCTTTCTTGCCGAGGGTGATCAGCCGCTCGACGACCGGCCGCAGATCCTTGGCCTTTGGCAGGGTCGTGGTGATCTGCTCGTGTTTCAACAGCGATGCCGCCAAATTCTCGAACATCGCCTTGCGATGGGCGGAGGTGCGGCTGAAGCCGCGGTGGCTCATCCGATGGCGCATCGGCTTATTTTCCCTTGTCGCTCAGATCGGCCGGAGATGGATTGCAGCGGTCTGGTGTGGCTGAGGGCCAACCGCAACCCCTGTCGGCGGCTCTCAATAAGGCTCGTCGAAGCGCTTTGCCAGTTCCTCGATGTTCTCGGGCGGCCAGTTCGGGATCTCCATGCCGAGATGGAGCCCCATCTGCGCCAACACTTCCTTGATCTCGTTCAGCGACTTGCGCCCGAAATTCGGGGTCCGCAGCATCTCGGCCTCGGATTTCTGAACCAGATCGCCGATATAGACGATGTTATCGTTCTTCAGGCAATTGGCCGAGCGCACCGACAGTTCGAGCTCGTCGACCTTGCGCAACAGGTTCTTGTTGAACGGCAGTTCGCTCGGCCGCACCTCCTCGGAGGGATGGCGCGGCTCCTCGAAATTGATGAACAGCTGCAATTGGTCCTGCAGGATGCGGGCGGCGAGCGCGACCGCGTCCTCGGGCGTCACGGCGCCGTTGGTCTCGACCCGCATCGCCAGTTTGTCGTAGTCGGTGACCTGCCCGACGCGGGTGTTCTCGACCCGATAGGAGACCTTGCGCACCGGGCTGAACAAGGCGTCGACCGGAATGAGGCCGATCGGCGCGTCCTCAGAGCGGTTCTGGGTTGCCGGCAGGTAGCCCTTGCCGCTCTCGACGGTCAGTTCCATCGTGATCTTTGTGCCCTGATCGAGCGTGCAGATCACCAGTTCGGGGTTCATGATCTCGATGTCGTGCCCGGTCTCGATCGTCCCGGCGCGGACCTCGCCCGGACCGGTGGCGCGCAGGCGCATGCGCTTGGGGCCTTCGCCGTACATCCGCAGATCGATGCTCTTGACGTTGAGGACGATGTCGGTCACATCCTCGAGCACTCCCGGGATCGACGAGAATTCGTGCAATACGCCCTCGATTTCGATCGCGGTCACCGCCGCGCCCTGCAATGAGGACAACAGAACGCGGCGCAGCGCGTTGCCGAGGGTCAGGCCGAACCCGCGCTCGAGCGGTTCGGCGACGACGGTGGCGACGCGCTTGGGGTCGTCGCCCGCCTCGACGGCGAGCTGCTTGGGTTTGATCAAAGCTTGCCAGTTTTTCTGAATCACGACTACGACCTCGGTCGTTATGGGCGGACATCCTCCGCCGCCAGCCCCGCACGGGGACCCCAATCAATCCGGCCGCAGAGCGGCCGGCAAAGAATCGCCGCGCGCTGCGGCGCGGCTCCAGTCAGACGCGACGGCGCTTTGGCGGGCGACAGCCGTTATGCGGGATCGGCGTCACGTCGCGGATCGAGGTGATCGCGAACCCGACGGCCTGCAAGGCGCGCAAGGCCGATTCGCGCCCCGAGCCCGGCCCCTTGACCTCGATGTCGAGGGTGCGCATGCCGTGCTCCATCGCCTTGCGCCCGGCATCCTCGGCCGCCACCTGCGCCGCGTAAGGGGTGGATTTGCGCGATCCCTTGAAGCCCTGGCTACCCGCCGACGACCACGCGATCGCATTGCCCTGCGCGTCGGTGATGGTGATGACCGTGTTGTTGAACGTCGCGCTGACATGCGCCGTGCCCGAAGTGATGTTCTTGCGCTCGCGCCTACGCAGGCGCGGCGCCGCTGCCGCCGTTCTTGCCATCGGTGATTCCGCCGTCCGCTATGGGCTATTTCTTTTTGCCTGCGATCGGGCGCGCCGGGCCCTTGCGCGTGCGCGCATTGGTGTGGGTGCGCTGTCCGCGCACCGGCAGCCCCTTGCGGTGGCGCAGCCCGCGATAGCAGCCGAGATCCATCAGCCGCTTGATGTTCATCGCCACTTCCCGGCGCAGGTCGCCCTCGACCGTGTATTCGCGGTCGATCAATTCACGGACCTTGAGGATCTCCTCGTCGGTCATCTCATGCACCCGCCGGTCGATCGGAATACCGGCGCGGGTGCAGATTTCGAGCGCCTTGCTCCGGCCGATGCCGTGGATATAGGTCAGCCCGATCGGAACCCGTTTCTGGTTCGGGATATTGACGCCAGCGATGCGCGCCACCTGCGCTTCTCCTTCGCATAGACAAGATGAGGGTGTCTGCGGCCCGCCGCAAGGGCGTGCATTATAACGACGGAACCGACTGCGTCAATCCCGCCAGAATCCACGAGACGGCCGGCGGCGCCCCCTATCCGGCGGCCACTTCGGGCAGCGCCGCGAGGGCCTTGGCGAGCGCGCCCGCCTCGTAGTCACGGTCTTCGAGCCTGCCGGACATATAGTCGCTATAGGCCTGCATGTCGAAGTGGCCGTGGCCGCACAGATTGAACAGGATGGTTTGCGACCGGCCTTCCTCGCGGCAGCGCAGCGCCTCGTCGATCGCGCCGCGTACGGCGTGGTTGGCTTCGGGCGCGGGCAGGACGCCTTCGGTGCGGGCGAATTGCAGGCCGGCCTCAAAGCAGCCGGTCTGGCCGTAAGCGCGCGCCTCGATCAACCCCAGTTCGAGCAGCAGACTGACCAGAGGCGCCATGCCGTGATATCGCAGGCCGCCGGCATGGAAGCCCGGCGGGACAAAGCTCGAGCCGAGCGTGTGCATCCTGACGAGCGGCGTCAGATGTCCGGTGTCGCCGAAATCATAGGCGTATCGCCCGCGCGTCAGGCTCGGACAGGCGGATGGTTCGCAGGCGATCACCCGCGGCCGCTTGCCGCCGCGCAATCCGGCGCCAATAAACGGAAAGGCGATCCCGGCGAAGTTGCTGCCGCCGCCGGTGCAGCCGACGATGATGTCGGGATAATCGCCGGCCAGTTCGAGCTGCGCGAGGGCCTCCTCCCCGATCACGGTCTGGTGCAACAAGACATGGTTCAAGACGCTGCCGAGCGAATATTTGGTGTCGGCGTGCTGCGCCGCGACCTCGACCGCCTCGCTGATCGCGATGCCGAGGCTGCCGGGGGAATCCGGGTGTTCGGCCAGGATCCGCCGGCCGGCATCGGTCTCGTTGCTGGGGCTCGCGACGCATCGCGCCCCCCAGGACTCCATCATCGCCTTGCGATAGGGTTTCTGCTCAAAGCTGACCCGCACCATGTAGACGTGCACATCGAGCCCGAACAGGGCGCCGGCGAAGGCCAGCGCCGATCCCCATTGCCCGGCGCCGGTCTCGGTGGTGAGCCTTCTGACGCCGGCCTCCTTGTTGTAAAAGGCCTGGGCCACCGCAGTGTTGGGCTTGTGGCTGCCGGCCGGGCTCGTGCCCTCGTATTTGTAGTAGATCCTGGCCGGGGTATCGAGCGCCCGCTCCAGCCGCCGCGCGCGGAACAGCGGCGTCGGCCGCCACTGGCGGTAGACCTCGCGCACCGGGTCGGGGATCTCGATCCGGCGCTCGCTCGCGACTTCCTGCCGGATCAGGGCGGGCGGAAACAGCGGCTCCAGATCCTGCGGACCGATCGGCTGCAACGTGGCGGGATGCAGGACCGGATCGGGCGGGCGCGGCAGGTCGGCGACGATGTTGTACCACTCCCGCGGCAATCGGCTCTCGTCGAGCACGAATTTGACAGTGTCCGACATGGCCTTCCCTCCCCTCGCTCACCCTTTCGCCGGCGGTTTCCAGATGCCGCGCTGCTGCATCAGCCGGACCTGGCGGTCGATGACCTCGCGCTTGTACTCGGCATGCCGGCCGGGAATCTTGTCGACGTAAAGGTTCTTCGGATAGATCGGCTGCTCGTAGATGATCTGCGCCAGTTCGGCGCGGATGTCCTTGGGCCAGTTCGTGACCTGCGCGTTCTGCCGGTGGTGCCGCAGCGCCTCGATGTCGACCGCGCCGGTAACAAAGGTGGAGCCGTTGGTGTCGCGCTGCTTGCCGACGATCGCTCCCCGGTAGTCGACGATCATCGATTGCCCGCCGCCGGCGTCGATCGGCGCCTCGCTGTCGGGATACAGGCGATAACCGCCGATGTTGGGCGCCACCACGTACATGTTGTTTTCGAGGGCGCGCGCCCGGTTTGAGATCTCGAACATGTCGTTCTCGGTGAACGGCGCCGGCAACGAGGCGCGATAGACCAATTCGGCGCCGTTCAAAGCCAACCCGCGACCGTTTTCCGGATAATTGCCCTCCATCGCCATCATAATGCCGAGGCGCCCGATCGCGGTGTCGGCGACCGGCCAGAACGCCTGCAGAGTGCGGCCGTATTTTTCGATCCACCAGTCGAACAGATCGTGCGGCGAGATCGAGCGCTCGCACGGGAGCAGGGCCGAGATCTTGTAGTGCTTCAGGATCACGGCGCCGTCGGGGTCGATGACGAAGCCGACATTGAAGAACCGGTCAGGCCAGTCCTCGTGACGGGCCTTGGCCTGGGCCATGATGAACACGCCCCAATTGCGGGCGAGCCGGCCGAGGCGATCGGTTTCGGGGCCGGGGATGTCGATCGCGCAATGGCGCGCAAACTCGGCGTGGTCGAGATCCAGGACCTCGTCGTTGAACCCCTGCAATGCGCCCTCGGGAATGGCGACGAGGCGGACCGGAATGTCGAGGTTGGACAGCCAGAACGCCGCCTTGGTCAGGCTTTCGAGGTGTTCGAGGTTCTTTTCGATGTCTTCGCGCCGGCGAATGCCCCAGAAATTCGGGATCAACCCGACCGCATTATAGGGTTCGATCATTCCGCCCCTCCCGAATGCGTCAGCGGGGGACAGCATGTCAGATGCGGGCGGCTGCCGCCACAGGCTCCGCAGCCGAGCCCGGCCGGTTACCCCACCAGCCGGTCGATCTCGCGGGTCACGGTGTCGATGTCGGCCATCCCGTCGATCTCCCGCAGGATGCCGCGCTCGCGGTAATAGGGAAGGATCGGCGCGGTCTGCCGGCGATAGGCTTCGAACCGGATCCCGACCGCCTCCGGACGGTCGTCCGCCCGGCGCTCGAAGTCGCGGCCGCCGCAAATGTCGCAGACGCCTTCGACCTTGGGCCGGTTGTAGCGGTCGTGATAGCTCGCGCCGCAGGTCCGGCAGGTGAAGCGGCCGGACAGCCGGTCGATCAGCGCCGCCTCGTCGACCGTGAACAGGATCACCTGGTCGAGCGCGAGGCCATGCTCGGCCAGCATCGCATCGAGCGCCTCGGCCTGCGGCACGGTGCGCGGGAAGCCGTCGAGGATAAAGCCGTTCCGACAGTCGGGCTCGGCGATGCGCTCCGCGATCATTTCGATCAGGATCGCGTCGGGGACGAGCCGGCCGCTGTCCATGATGCTCTTGATCTGCAGGCCCAAGGCATTGCCCGAACGCACCACGGCGCGCAGCATGTCGCCGGTCGCGAGCTGGACGACGCCGTATTTCTGCTCGATCCGCTTCGCCTGCGTGCCCTTCCCCGAGCCTGGCGGCCCCAACAGGATCAGGTTCATCCTCCGCGCCGTCCTCTGAGCCGCGCCTTCTTGATCAGGCCCTCATATTGGTGCGCAACCAGATGCGACTGGATCTGCGCCACCGTGTCCATCGTCACGCTGACGACGATCAAGAGGCTGGTCCCGCCGAAATAGAACGGCACCGCGTATTGCGAGATCAGGAACTGCGGCAACAGGCACACCGCCGCGAGATAGATGGCGCCGACGACGGTCAGCCGGGTCAGCACGTAATCGAGATAGTCGGCGGTGTTCTTGCCCGGCCGGATGCCGGGGATGAACCCGCCGTATTTGCGCAGGTTGTCGGCGGTTTCGGTCGGGTTGAAGACGATCGCGGTATAGAAGAACGTGAAGAAGATGATCAGCCCGCCATAAAGCCCCAGAAACAGCGGCGTGCCGCCCGCCAAATAGGCGCCGATCCGCGACAGCCAGCCGCTGCTCTGCCCGTTGGCCGCGAAATTGGCGATTGTCGTCGGCAGCAGCAGCAAAGAGGAGGCAAAGATCGGCGGGATGACGCCCGAGCTGTTGACCTTGAGCGGCAGGTGCGAGGCGTCGCCGCCGAACATCTTGTTGCCGACCTGGCGCTTTGGATACTGGATCAGGATGCGGCGGTGCGCCTGCTCCATAAAGACGATGAAGGCAACGACGGCGACCGCCATGATCAGGAAGCCGACGATGAACGCCGTTGACAGCGCGCCGGTGCGGCCGAGTTCGAGGGTCGAAGCGAGCGCGTGCGGCAGGTTGGCGACGATGCCGGCGTAGATGATCAACGAAATGCCGTTGCCGACCCCGCGCGCGGTGATCTGCTCGCCGAGCCACATCAGGAACACGGTGCCGCAGGTCAGAGTCACCACCGTGGTCAGGCGGAAAAACAGACCGGGATCGATGACCGCCGATTGCCCGCCCGCCTGCATTCCTTCGAGGCCGACGGCGATTCCGTAGGACTGCACCACGGCCAATAGGACGGTGCCGTAGCGGGTGTATTGGTTGATCTTTCTCTGCCCGGCCTCGCCCTCTTTTTTCAGCTGTTCGAGGCTCGGCGATACCGCGGTCAACAATTGGATGATGATCGATGCCGAGATATACGGCATGATGTTCAAGGCGAACACGGTCATGCGCCCAAGCGCGCCGCCCGAGAACATGTTGAACATGCCGAGGATGCCGCCGGCGTTTTGCGAGAAGACCTGGTTGAGGATTCCCGGATCGATCCCGGGGATCGGGATATAGGTGCCGAGCCGGTACACCAATAGCGCGCCGAGCGTGAACCAGATGCGCTTTTTAAGCTCGGTCGCCTTGGCAAAGGCGGAGAGATTGAGACTGGCGGCGAGTTGTTCGGCGGCTGACGCCATGCGACCCTTTCCTTAGAAACACCGGCCGGAGCCGGTCGGCTCAGCCGGCAGCCGGGGGCTGCGGCTCTTCCTTCTTTGCGCGCCCGGGCCGCAGGACGACCGTGCCTCCCGCCTCTTCGACCGCGGCCACGGCCGCCTTCGAGGCCCCGGCGACCTCGATCGTGATCGCACTCTTGATCTCGCCCTTGGCCAACAGGCGCACGCCGTCGCGCACCCGCCGGACGAGACCCGCGGCGACGAGCGCCGCGGCGTCTATGGTGCCCTCGGGTTTGAGCCGGCCGCTGTCGAGGGCGGTCTGCAGGCGCCCCAGGTTCACGATCTCAAAATCCTGGCGGAATATTTTGTTATTGAAGCCGCGTTTGGGAAGACGTCGGTGCAGCGGCGTCTGGCCGCCCTCAAAGCCGTTGAGCGCGACCCCGCTGCGGGCGGTCTGGCCCTTGCCGCCGCGCCCCGCGGTCTTGCCCTTGCCCGAGCCGATGCCGCGCCCGACCCGCTTGGCGCGGTAATGCGCCCCGGGATTGTCCCGGATCTCGTTGAGCTTCATGCCCCTTCCTCCTCGACCCGGACGAGGTGCTGAACCTTGCGGATCATGCCGCGCACCGCCGGAGTGTCCAGGAGTACGCGCCGGCGGTGCCGTTTGTTGAGGCCGAGCCCCTTCAAGGTCGCCTCCTGGTCGGCCCGGCGGCCGATCGGGCTGCCGGTCTGGACGACCGTGACGGTCTTCCTGCCCTCCATCATGCCGGCTCCCGGGCCTCTTCGCGGCGCCCGAGGATCTCGGCGACTTTCTTGCCGCGCCGCGCCGCCACCGCGCGCGGGCTCGCGGCCCGGCTGAGCGCGGCAAAGGTGGCCTTGACCATGTTGTGCGGGTTGGGGCTTCCGACGGATTTGGCGACAACGTCGTGAACGCCGAGCGCCTCGAAGATCGCCCGCATCGGTCCGCCGGCGATGATGCCGGTGCCGGGCTGGGCGGCGCGCACGATCACCTTTCCGGCGCCGTAGCCGCTCTTGATGTCGTGGTGCAGGGTGCGGCCCTCGCGCAATGGCACGCGGATCATGCCGCGGCGGGCCTGCTCGGTCGCCTTGCGGATCGCCTCGGGGACCTCGCGCGCCTTGCCCGAACCGTAGCCGACCCGTCCCTTGCGATCGCCGACCACGACGAGCGCGGCAAAGCCGAAGCGCCGACCGCCTTTGACGACCTTGGCGACGCGGTTGATGCTGACGAGGCGCTCGGCGAGTTCGCTCTCCTCGCGCTCGCGCGGCTGCCGCTCGCCGTCGCCCCGCCCGCGCCGTTCGCCCTGACCGCGTTGTGTGCGTGCCATCGATCCTCTCAGTCTATCTATCTGTCTGTTTCAATCCGCGCCCTCGCCGGAGGCGACCGTCTCAGAAATCGAGACCGCCCTCGCGGGCGGCGTCGGCCAGGGCCTTGACCCGGCCATGAAACAGATAGGCGCCGCGGTCGAACACGACCCGCTCGATGCCGGCCGCCTTGGCGCGTTCGGCGATCAACTGCCCGACCGCCTTGGCCGCGGCGACGTCGGCGCCGGTTTTGAGGCTCTCCCGCACTCCCTTGTCGAGGCTCGAAGCCGCCGCGAGAGTGCGCCCGGCGCCGTCCTCGATGATCTGGGCATAGATGTGCCGGGACGAGCGGAACACCGACAGGCGCAGGCGGCCCCTGGCGCTGCGCTGCAATTTCGCGCGCACCCTCTGGCGCCGGCGCAGGAACAGGGCCTTGGATTTGTCCGACATCGCTCTACTTCTTTTTTCCTTCCTTGCGCCGCACGGTCTCGCCGACATACCGGATGCCCTTGCCTTTATACGGCTCCGGCGGCCGGAAGGCGCGGATTTCCGCAGCGATCTGGCCGACGCGCTGGCGGTCGGGACCGCTCACCGTAATCGCCGTCGGCCGCTCGCAGGTGATCCTGACGTCGGCGGGGATCGGGTAGGCGATCTCGTGGCTGAAGCCGAGCTGCAGGTTGAGCCTGTCGCCCTGGACCGCGGCGCGGTAGCCGACGCCGCTGATTTCGAGCGCGACGGTAAAGCCTTGCGCGACGCCCGTGACCATGTTGTTGACGAGCGCGCGCGTCGTTCCCCACATTGCGCGCGATCGCTTGGTTTCGTTTTTCGGCCGGATCGTCACGGCGTTGTCCGCGATCGCAGCCGTCACCTCATTGTTGACGACGAGCGAGAGCGTGCCGAGCCGACCCTTGGCGGTCAGACGCTCTCCGGCCAGCTGGACCTCGACGCCGGCCGGGATCGGGACCGGATTCTTGCCGATGCGCGACATCGCCTCACCTTCTAGAATATGCGACAGAGCACTTCGCCGCCGACCTTGGCGACGCGCGCCTCATTGTCGGACATGACTCCGCGCGGGGTCGACAGGATCGCGATGCCGAGCCCGTTATAAATGCGCGGCAGATCGGCGATCTTCGAATAGATGCGGCGGCCCGGCTTGGAAACGCGCGCAATCTCGCGGATGACCGGCTCGCCGTCGGCGTATTTGAGCTGGATCCGCAATTCGTCGACGCCGGGGCGGACGTTTTCCCGTGTATAGCCGCGGATGTAGCCTTCGCGCTTCAGGACTTCGAGCACGTTCGCGCGCAATTTCGAGGCCGGCGAGGACACCACGGCCTGGCGCGCCTGCTGCCCGTTGCGGATGCGCGTCAGCATGTCCCCGAGAGGGTCGCTCATCGTCATCGGCGCCTCTCCTACCAGCTTGACTTGATCATGCCCGGGATCTGCCCGGAGGAGGCGAGATCGCGCAAGGCGATCCGCGACAAGCGGAATTTCCGGTAATAGCCGCGCGGGCGGCCGGACATCTCGCAGCGGTTTCTGAGGCGCGTCTCGGAGCCGTTGCGCGGCAGTTCGGCCAGCTTCAATTGCGCGGCAAAGCGCTCTTCCGGAGCCGCCTGACGGTCGAGCGCCACTGCCTTCAACCGCTCCCGCCGCGGGGCGACGCGCTTTGCCAATTTGCGCCGCCTCTCGTTCTTCTCGATTGCGCTCTTCTTGGCCATAGGCTGCAACTCCGAGGGGTGTCAGTTGGCGAACGGCATGTCGAAGCCTTTGAGGAGGGCTTTGGCCTCCGCATCGGTCCGTGCCGTCGTGACGACGACGACGTCGAGCCCGCGCACCGCGTCGACGCGGTCGTAGTCGATCTCCGGGAAAACGATCTGCTCCTTCAGGCCGAGCGCGAAATTGCCGCGCCCGTCAAAGCTTCGGCCGGGGATGCCGCGGAAGTCGCGCACCCGCGGCAGAGCCACCATGATCAGCCGGTCGAGAAACTCGTACATGCGCTGGCTGCGCAACGTCACCTTGCAGCCGATCGGCATGTCCTTGCGCAGTTTGAAGGTCGCGATCGAGCGCTTGGCTTTTGTGACCACCGGTTTCTGGCCGGTGATCGCGGTCAGATCGCCGACCGCAGCGTCGATCTTCTTGACGTCCTGCACCGCCTCGCCGACCCCCATATTGACGACGATTTTTTCGAGGCGCGGGACCTGCATCGGGTTCTTGTACCCGAACTCCTTCATCAACATTGGGCGCAATTCGGTTTCGTAGCGTTCCTGCAAGCGGCTCGTGGCCATGGGCTCACCTGTCGATAACTTCCCCCGAGCGGCGCGCAAACCGGACCTTGCGCCCGTCATCGAGGAATTTGTAGCCGACCCGCGTCGGCTTCCCCGACTGCGGGTCGACATGAGCGAGGTTCGAGAGATGGATCGGCAATTCCTTCTCGACGATGCCGCCGGGTTCGCCCATGCGCGGCTTGGTATGTCGCCGGGCAATGTTGACGCCCTGGACGACGGCGCGCGTCTCGGCGGGAAAGACGCGCAGCACCTCACCCTCCTTGCCCTTGTCGCGACCGCTGATGACGACGACGGTGTCGCCCTTCTTGATCTTCAATTTTGCCATGGCTACAGCACTTCGGGCGCCAATGAGACGATCTTCATAAAGCGGCGCGCCCGCAATTCGCGGGTGACCGGGCCAAAGATGCGGGTCCCGATCGGCTCCCCCTGCTGGGTGATCAGGACCGCGGCGTTGCGGTCAAAACGGATTGCGCTGCCGTCCGGGCGGCGGATTTCCTTTGCCGTGCGCACGATGACGGCGCGGTGGATGTCGCCCTTCTTGACGCGGCCGCGCGGGATCGCCTCTTTGACCGAGACGACGATGATGTCGCCGACCGTCGCGGTCTTGCGCTTCGAGCCGCCGAGCACCTTGATGCATTGCACCCGGCGCGCCCCGGAATTGTCGGCGACGTCGAGATTGGTCTGCATCTGGATCATGCCGCGCCTCCTGTCGGCTCTTCGGCGGCCGCGGTCGCCGCCTCGCCGGGCGCGGCGCGGCGGCGACCGGGTGAGGCCTCCGGTCCCTCCAGTACAACCCAGCGCTTACGCTTCGACAGCGGCCGGCTCTCCTCGATGCGGACGGCGTCGCCGGTGCGGTAGCTGTTGTGCTCGTCGTGCGCCGCGTACTTCTTCGAACGGGTAATGAACTTTTTGTAGATTGGGTGCATGACCCGCCGCTCAACCCGCACAATGACCGTCTTGTGGCAGGCGTCGCTGACGACGACCCCCTGGAGAATGCGCTTTGACATCCTATTTTCCTTGCGCCTGGCGGCTCCGCTCGGCGATGACCGTCCGGATGCGGGCGATGTCGCGCCGCACCTGACGGACCCGGGCGGTATTTTCGAGCTGGCCGTTGGCCCGCTGAAAGCGCAGGTTGAAGATCTCCTTGCCGAGACTGTCGAGATCCTCGGACAATTCGTCCGCGGTCTTGGTCCTCAGATCGGCGGCTTTCATGGTGTGCCTTCCATGCTCTCGCGCGCGACGAGGCGGGTCCCGACCGGCAATTTGGCCGCGGCGAGGGCGAAAGCCTGCTGCGCGATCTCGGGCGATACGCCGTCGAGTTCGAACATGATGCGGCCGGGCTTGACCCGACAGACCCAGAATTCGGGCGATCCCTTGCCGCTGCCCATGCGGACCTCGGCGGGTTTCTGCGACACCGGGACATCGGGGAAGACGCGGATCCACACGCGCCCGGCGCGGCGGATATGGCGGGTGATGGCGCGCCGCGCCGCCTCGATCTGGCGCGCCGTAACCCGCCCGGGATCGACCGCCTTCAGGCCGAAGGCGCCGAAATTGAGCGTGGTCCCGCCTTTCGCCGCACCGTGGATGCGGCCCTTGTGCGCCTTTCTGTACTTGCTGCGTTTTGGGCTGAGCATGTTGTCCTACTCCGCCGCCTCGCGTTCGCGGCGGCCGCGCTCGTGTCCGGTGGGCTGGGCTTCGAGAGTGCGGCGTTCCTGCGCCATCGGATCGTGGGCGAGGATCTCGCCCTTGAACACCCAGACCTTGACGCCGCAGACCCCGTAGGTGGTCTTGGCCGTGCCGTAGCCGAAATCGACGTCGGCACGCAATGTGTGCAAAGGCACGCGGCCCTCGCGATACCATTCCATGCGGGCGATCTCGGCGCCGCCGAGCCGACCCGAGCAGCTGATGCGGATGCCCTGCGCGCCCAGTCGCATCGCCGACTGCACCGCGCGCTTCATCGCCCGGCGGAAGGCAACGCGCCGTTCGAGCTGCTGCGCGATGCCCTCGGCGATCAATTTGGCGTCGATCTCGGGCTTGCGGATCTCGACGATGTTGAGGCTGACCTCGCTGGTCGTCAATTTGCCGAGATCATTGCGCAATTTTTCGATGTCGGCGCCCTTCTTGCCGATCACGACGCCGGGTCGCGCCGAATGGAGCGTGATCCGCGTCCTGCGGGCGGCGCGCTCGATGACGATGCGCGAGATCCCCGCCTGGACGAGGCGCCGACTGAGAAACCGCCGCAGCTTGATGTCGTCGAGCAGCAGGTTGCCGTATTCCTTGCGCGCGAACCAGCGCGAGTCCCAGGTGCGGTTGATGCCGAGCCGCAGCCCGATCGGATTGACCTTCTGACCCATCTTCGGCCTCCTCAGCCGGTCTCTTCGGGGCGCTCGCGGACCACGACCTTGAGATGCGCATAATGCTTTTCGACCCGCGCCGAGCGGCCACGGCCGCGGGTGTGAAAGCGCCGCAGGACAAAGGCACGGCCGACCGTGGCCTCCTTGACGTAGAGACGGTCGACGTCGAGCTGGTGGTTGTTCTCGGCGTTGGCGATCGCCGCCTGCAGGGCCTTCTTGACCTCAAGGGCGATGCGGCGCCGCGAAAAGGTCAGTTCGGCGAGCGCGGCGGAGGCCGTCTTGCCGCGGATCAATTGGGCGACCAAGTTGAGCTTGCGCGGGCTCGTGTGCAGCCCCCGCAGCGAGGCTTCCGCCTCGCTGTCGTCGAGCCGGCGGGGTGCGGCCTGTTTGCCCATCTCAGCTCCTCCGCGCTCGCTTGTCGCCGGCGTGACCGTAGAAGGTCCGGGTCGGCGCGAACTCGCCGAGCTTGTGGCCGATCATGTTCTCGGTCACCAGAACCGGAATGAACTTGTGGCCGTTATAGACCCCGAAGGTCAGCCCGACGAATTGCGGAAAGATCGTCGACCGGCGCGACCACGTCCGGATCACCTCGTTGCGCCCGCCCGTCCGGACTTTCTCCGCCTTCTTGAGAAGATAGCCGTCGACGAACGGACCTTTCCACACTGAGCGTGCCACGCTCTCTCTCCGCTAGCTGTTGTGGCGGCGGCGCAGGATCAGGCGGTCCGTCGCCTTGTTGTGCCGCGTCTTCTTGCCCTTGGTCGGCTGCCCCCACGGCGTCACCGGATGACGGCCGCCCGAGCTGCGGCCTTCGCCGCCACCGTGCGGATGGTCGATCGGGTTCATCGCAACGCCGCGCACCGACGGCCGGCGCCCCAGCCAACGATTGCGTCCGGCCTTGCCGATCACGATGTTCTGCTGATCGGGGTTCGAGACCGCGCCGACCGTGGCCCGGCATTCGGCGCGCACCATGCGCAATTCGCCGGATGCGAGGCGCAACAGCGCATAGCCCTGATCGCGGCCGACGAGCTGCGCGTAGGTGCCGGCGGCGCGGGCGATCTGGCCGCCCTTGCCGGGCTTCATCTCGATATTGTGGATGATCGTGCCGATCGGCATGTTGCGCATCGGCATGGCGTTGCCGGGCTTGATGTCGACCCTCTCGCCCGAGATCACGGTGTCGCCGGGCCGCAGCCGCTGCGGCGCCAGGATATAGGCAAGTTCGCCGTCCTCGTAGCGAATGAGGGCGATAAAGGCGGTGCGGTTCGGGTCGTATTCGAGCCGCTCGACGGTGGCCGGCACGTCGCTCTTGTTGCGCTTGAAATCGACCAGGCGATAGCGCCGCTTGTTGCCGCCGCCGCGCCAGCGCACGGTGATGCGGCCGGTGTTGTTGCGCCCGCCCTTGCCGCGCAGCCCCTCGGTCAGCGCCTTGACCGGCTTGCCTTTCCACAATTCGCTGCGGTCGACGATGACGAGCTGCCGCTGCGAAGGGGTCGTCGGGTTGAAGGTTTTGAGTGCCATCGCGTCGGTCCCCGGCCTAGATCCCGGTTGTGATGTCGATCCGCGCGCCCTCGACGAGGGTCACGACCGCCTTCTTATAGTCGGAACGCCGGCCGGGCCGGCCGCGGAAACGCTTTGTCTTGCCCATGACCCGGATCGTGTTGACCGTGTCCACCTTGACGTTGAACAGCCCTTCGACCGCGGCCTTGACCTCGCGCTTGGTCGCCGAGAGCGGCACGCGAAAGATGACCTGATTGTGCTCCGAGACGTTGGTTGCCTTCTCGGTGATGACCGGGGACAGGATGATGTCGTACATCTGCTGGCGCGTGAGCTTTGTCTCGACGCGCGGGATGACGCGAAACCGGCTCATTTGAGGCGCGCCTCCAATTGTTCGACCGCCGCGCGCGTCAGCACCAATGTGTCGCGGCGCAGGATGTCGTAGACATTGGCCCCCTGCTGCGGCAACACGTCGACCCGCGGCAGGTTGCGGGCGGCGCGGGCAAAGCCCTCGTCGATCGTCGAGCCGTCGATGAAGAGGACCGAGTCCCAGCCGAGCGCATCGAGCCGCTGGCGCAACAATTTGGTCTTGGCTGGGGCGAACTGCGCGGCGTCGATGACGATGAGCCGGCCCTCGCTGTGCTTGGCCGACAACGCGGTCTTGAGGCCGAGCCGGCGCACCTTTTTCTGCAGCGAGAATTCGTGGCTGCGCACGACCGGTCCGAAGATTCGGGCGCCGCCGCGGAACTGCGGCGAACGCAGGCTGCCCTGACGCGCGCGCCCCGTCCCCTTCTGCCGGTAGGGCTTGCGCGTGGTGCCGCTGATCTCGCCGATCCCCTTGGTCTTGTGGGTGCCGGCGCGGCGCTTGGCGAGCTGCCAATTGACGACGCGGGCGAGAATGTCACGCCGCACCGGCAATCCGAACACCTCGTCGGCGAGTTCGATGTCGCCGACCTCCTCATTGTCGAGATTGCGGACGGTGAGCTTCATCAACCTGCCTCCGCGTTCGCCGCCGGCGTCTCGCGCTCCTGAGCGTGTCGAAGGGCGGCCGGAAACGGTACGCCCTCGGGCAGCGGCCGCTTCTTCGCGTCGCTGACGAGCACAAAGCCGCCCGGGCTGCCGGGCACCGAGCCCTCAATCAACAGGAGCCCGCGCTCGGCGTCGGCGGCGACGATCCTGAGGCTTTGCGTGGTCACCCGTTCGGCCCCGAGATGGCCCGCCATCTTCTTGTTCTTGAATGTCTTCCCAGGCGATTGCCGCTGCCCGGTCGAGCCGTGGCTGCGATGCGAGATCGACACCCCATGGCTCGCGCCCAAACCGCCGAAATTGTGCCGCTTCATCGGGCCGGCATAGCCTTTGCCGATGCTGGTGCCGACCACGTCGACCCGCTGACCGGACACAAAATGCGCCGCGGTGATCTCGGCCCCGACTTCGAGCACGGCGTCCTCGGAGACGCGAAACTCGGCCAGCCGCGCCTTGGGCTCGATCCTGGCCTTGGCAAAGTGGCCGCGCTGCGGCTTTGAGACGTTCTTGGTCTTGGCCCGGCCCGCCCCGAGCTGCAAGGCGGTATACCCGTCCTTCTCACGGCTGCGGACCGCGACGACTTGGCAGTTGTCGATCCGCAGCACGGTCACCGGAACGTGGTTTCCGTCACCGTCAAAGATCCGCGTCATGCCGAGCTTTTGGGCAATGAGGCCGGTGCGCATCGCCCTCTCCTTTAGAGCTTGATCTCAACGTCGACGCCGGCGGCGAGGTCGAGCTTCATCAGCGCGTCCACGGTCTGCGGCGTCGGGTCGATGATGTCGAGGACGCGCTTGTGCGTGCGGATCTCGAACTGCTCGCGCGACTTCTTGTCGATATGCGGCGAACGCAGCACCGTGAACTTCTCGATCTTGGTCGGCAGCGGGATCGGGCCGCGAACCCGCGCCCCTGTCCGCTTCGCGGTGTTGACGATCTCGCTCGTCGACTGGTCGAGGATGCGATGATCGTAGGCCCGCAGGCGAATGCGGATGTTCTGGCCGTCAGCCATCGGAGCGCGGTCCCACTCTTACTTTATGATCTTGGCGACGACGCCGGCGCCGACGGTGCGTCCGCCCTCGCGGATGGCAAAGCGCAGACCCTCATCCATCGCGATCGGCGCGATCAGTTCGACCTCCATCGCGATGTTGTCCCCCGGCATCACCATCTCGGTCCCCTCCGGCAGGTGCACCGTCCCGGTCACGTCCGTCGTGCGAAAGTAAAACTGCGGCCGGTAATTGGCAAAAAACGGCGTGTGCCGGCCCCCCTCCTCCTTGGTCAGGATGTAGGCTTCGCACTGAAAGCGCGTGTGCGGCGTGATCGACCCCGGCGCCGCCAACACCTGACCGCGCTCCACTTCCTCGCGCTTGGTGCCGCGCAGCAAGGCGCCGATGTTGTCCCCCGCCTCGCCCTGATCGAGCAATTTGCGGAACATCTCCACCCCCGTCACCACCGTCTTCGCGGTCGGCCGCAAGCCCACAATCTCAACCTCGTCGCCGACCTTGACCACCCCGCGCTCAATCCGCCCGGTCACCACCGTACCCCGCCCCGAGATCGTGAACACGTCCTCGATCGGCATCAAAAACGGCCGGTCCTTGGGCCGCTCCGGCTGCGGGATGTATTCGTCCACCGCCGCCATCAGCGAGGCGATCGACTCCTGCCCCTGCTCGGGATCGCGCCCCTCCAAGGCCGCCAAGGCCGAGCCCCGCACCACCGGGATGTCGTCCCCGGGAAACTGATAGGACGACAACAGCTCGCGCACTTCCAACTCGACCAGGTCCAACAGTTCCGGGTCGTCCACCATGTCGATCTTGTTCATGTACACGACCAGATAGGGAACCCCCACCTGCCGCGCCAGCAGCACATGCTCGCGCGTCTGCGGCATCGGCCCGTCCGCCGCCGACACCACCAGAATGGCCCCGTCCATCTGCGCCGCCCCGGTGATCATGTTCTTGATGTAATCGGCATGACCCGGGCAGTCGACATGCGCATAGTGCCGCTTGTCGGTCTCGTACTCGACATGCGCCGTCGCGATCGTGATCCCCCGCGCCCGCTCCTCCGGCGCCTTGTCGATCTGGTCAAACGGCACAAACGTCGCCCCGCCCCGCTCCGCCAACACCTTGGTGATCGCCGCCGTCAACGTCGTCTTGCCGTGGTCGATGTGCCCAATCGTCCCGATGTTGCAATGCGGCTTCGTCCGCTGAAACTTCGCCTTCGACAT
>DATFCQ010000303.1:0-3613 GCA_035252905.1 Allostellaceae bacterium
TCTATCCATGCGATCCAGGAACCGACAAGTCAGACCCGTGTCAATCACAATTTACGCCGATCCCACCCCCGCCCCGCAAACTCGCGCTCCGCGCCCGCCGGATCGGCACGGAAGTCCGGTAGCCTACCTGGGCAGTTACGAATAAAGAACATTTATCACACGTAGTGGCATGCTATGCCCGAGCGCAGTGCATTACCGAACGCTATTTGAACAGCCCTTCGATATCGCTCATGCGCCGGAACAAACGGTGACGCGAATCAGGCAGCGCCAGAAAGCTGGCGCGCAGGTAGAAGGCGCGGGCCTCGTCGTCGATTGCGTCGACGACAACCGCGAATGAGGCAATAGTGCTGGTTGCGCAGCGGCATAGCGCATCAAGCAGCAGGAAACGTCCCCACCCCTGGCCGTGGTAGCGGCGGTCGATGGCCAGTCGACCGAGCAACGTCGCCGGGACCAGCGGATAGCGCGGCAGCCGCTTCGCGATGTCCTCCGGCAATTCTTGCAGCCGCAGCGCTGTGCTGGAGAGCGTATAGAAACCGCCGATTGCACCGTCCGGCATGACCATGACAAAGGGCGTAGCGAGATGCCGGCGCGCATCCTGCGTGACCTGCTGCCGAAAATGCCGATCGAGAGCGTCCTTTCCGCAAACAAATCCGCTGCGGTCGTGATGTCCGCCGAGCAGTTCAATGCGCGGCCGCGACGGCGAAGCCGTCACCTATGATTCCATGATTTTCTTATAGCGTTTCGCCGCGTCGCGCAGCCAATCGCCGACCGGCGGCGGATCGAGCATGCCTTCGGCAAAGGCCTGGCTGTCCCGCAGACTCAGCTCGATGACTTCCTGATCGACGATCGCGCGCGTTGCCGCCTCTTGCGCCGCCGTGATGACAAATTCGGTCAGAGTCTGGCCGCGAATGTCGGCGGCACGCTGCAACAGCCGCTTCTGGTCGGTGCTGATCCGCGCCATCAGGCGCTGCGATTTCAGTCTCGGGCGGCGGGGGGCTCAGAGGCGGAAGTCGTCATCAAACACACTCCTTGAAGTAAGGATGTGCGCCTCTCAGGCGTACCTGTCAAGGAGCAGTCCTTTGCACCCTCACCCGCCTCGCTGCGCTCGGCACCCTCTCCCGCACTGCGGGAGAGGGGGAACCGGCCCGCAGGGCCGGTGGGTGAGGGCGAAGGGTTATAAAGCCGACGTGATAATCGGGTTATTGCGCCGTAAACGCGGCCTCGTATTGGGGAAGATCATCGCAGATCGAATACCAATCGGGTCTCGAGCGAACCCATACGTGCGCTACGACCTTGGCGCGCGTTTCTTTTTCCAGAGTACCCAGGCGAACACGAATATGGGCCGGATCACTCAAGACTCGCGCATAGACCGGCGAGCCGCAATGTGAACAAAAGGCCCGAAAGGCGCCTGGCGATGATTCATATTCGCGGATGTGCTCGCGTCCTGAGAGGAGCCGATGGCGTTCGACCGGAACCGGCACATTCGCCGAGAACGCCGAACCGTTCGCTCGACGGCATAGCGTGCAATAGCAAAGGCGCGTTTCACCCAGTTCTCCGTCGATCTCAAACCGTACCCTGCCGCATAGGCATTGTCCTGCCACCATGCTGTCCCCCCCTCCTTTTGCTACCTCAGAATTCGAGGAAGCGCATCGACGCGCGCTCGCCGGCGGCGGCGAGCGACGGCAGCGCGGGCGAGCTGATTGGAACGAACTGACTTATCGAGCTGGTTCCCACTCGTATTTCACGTCAGGCTCGTTTTCTTCATTGCGCCCATCCGTGTAGGCCACGGAGTGAAAACCCTGCGCCTCATAGAAGGCTCCGGCATTGGTGTTGCGCTGAAAGGCCCAGAGTTCGAGCCGCTGCGGGCTCAGCACCTTGGCTTTGTTCAGCAGCGACAATCCGATGCCGCGGCGTTGCCAGTCTGGTCGCACATACAGATGATCGATGTCTTTGCCGTCAATCAGCATAAAGCCGACAATCTGATCTTCGACCCGAGCGACCCACCAGGCCGAGGGCCTGTCACCAACAACGCGAGCGAAATAAGCCCGCACGTCATCATCGGTGTGCGGCCGATGCAGGTACGGCATAGCCTCGCGCCGTGCGGTCAGGTGGATTTCCGCAATGGCCGATGCGTCACCCGGCTCGGCCTCGCCGATTTCGATCCGGCATGAATCCATGTGCAGGAGCCGTCGCGGACGGGTTCCCCTCACTTGGCAATCGCTTGCACCGGCGCCATCTCGTCGCTTCTGCGCCGCACGCTGATGACCTCGAGGCCGATCGGGTTGCCGTTCGGGTCGAACTCACAAACACGCCCGGGGCGACTTCCTCAGACGTATCGGAACGCACGCCGGGCGGGCCGAAGGCAATATGGAGTATGTCGGCCTCTGGATCGTAATGGGTCCGGATCATAGCCTGGCTTCTCTCGCCACGAAAATACTGTCGCCGTCCAGGCGGTGAACCACACAAGGAAAGTGGCAGAATGCGCTACGCTTTTCCGCCCTACTCTTCCCGCTTATCGGGAACGTTGTCATTGTAGGGCGGAAAAGCGCAGCGCATTCCGCCGACTTCGCGGTACAGTGGTGGCAACCTATTGATCGGCGCTGCCGGGGCGCCGTGCCAAGTCGTCGGGAATATAGAGGACGATGTCCATGCCGGCGCCCTATCCGGCCGGCGGCTCACAACGCCGACTTGACCCAGTCGTAAAGCCGGCTCTTCGGCAATGCGCCGACCTTGGTGGCGGCGACTTTGCCGCCCTTGAACAGGATCATCGTCGGGATGCCGCGCACGCCGTATTTCATCGGGGTCTGCGGGTTCTCGTCGATGTTGATCTTGGCGACGGTCAACTGGCCCGTCATATCGGCGGCGAGGTCTTCGAGGTGCGGGGCGATGGCCTTGCACGGACCGCACCATTCGGCCCAGAAATCGACGAGAACGGGTCCGCTGGCGCGGAGGACCTCGGTTTCGAAGGTGCTGTCGCTGACGGCGGTGGGTTTCATCGCGTCGTTCCTTTGGGCAGGGTCGCCAAGCGAAGTTAGAGGAGCGGCAAAAGCCGCGTCAAGGCAGGTAGGGAAGAAGCCGCTCGGGGTCGATCGGCATCAGCAGCGGGGTCTCGGTAAACAGCAGGGCGCAGCGGACCTCGTGCCCGGGATAGACGCGCGCGAGCGCGGCGGAGTAGAGCGCGAGCTGGCGCAGATAGGGCCGCGGCACCCCGTCGGGGCGCGCCGGCGGCAGGCGCAAGGTCTTGTAATCGACGATCAGGACGCGGCCGTCGGTGACGACGAGCCGGTCGATCTGCCCGGACAAGGCGTATTCGCCGAAAAGCCCCGCGACCGGCACCTCGGCGAGCGAGCCCGGGCCGAACAGGGGCGCGAAATCGGGCCGGCTCAACAAAGCGAGAGTGCGGGTGCGGATGTCGTCCTGCTCGGCGGCGGCAAGGCCATGCGTCGGCAGGGCAAGAAAATGCCGCGCCGCCTCCTCGCGCCGTTCGGGCGGCAGGTCCGGCAGGGTCTGCAACAGGCGGTGGACGACGAGGCCGCGCTTGAAGCGGTCGCCGGCGAGCGGCGACAGCGCCGCCGGCTCGTCCTCGGCGCTAGGGCCCTGCTCCTCGGCCGGC
>DATFCQ010000304.1:0-6172 GCA_035252905.1 Allostellaceae bacterium
AACCGCTTTTTATGGGCGGCGCCGAGCTTGAGATCCAATTTCGCCATCAGCGCCGCATAGGCGACCGCGTGCGTCGGGAGCATGCGCCGGGGGTGGCGGGTTATGCCGGGGGCCCGGAAACGGACCCGCAGGATGCGTTCCTCGATCGCCTTTTCGACCGCGCGCTTCGGCGCGCCGGAGAGTTCGGCGACCTCTCTCGGGGTCAGTGTCGCGGCGACGGTCATAAGTCGTTCCTTTCAAGGAACTACTTAGGCTGCGCCGGACTGTCGAGCAAGACCGGACAGGACCGGGTCACGGCGCCTGCCCTTATTGGGCCGCCGCCCTCAATCTCTCCGCCCACATCCGGTAATACGCGTAGATCCCCGGCTCGCGGCCGGCCTGCTTGAACCAGTCGAGGAACTGCGCGGTCGAATCGACCTGGTCGTCGTGCCGTCCGTGCGGAAAGGTGGTCAGTTCGTGCAGGTATTCGGCGAGCCACGGCGCCGCTTCGGGCAGGTGGACAAAGCCGTTCTCGATGATTGCGGTCTGGGCGTGCAGGCGCATGATCTTGTCGGCCTGCGGCTGATAGCGGGTGGCGGCGTGGAGACCCTCGGCGATCAGATCCTGGATCAATTGCGTGCCCGAGGCCTTGTCCTCGATCAATACGACGTCGGCGCGGAAGTGCTCGTATTGCGCGCGCACGGCGCGCTTCAGTTCGGGGTATTCGAGGCGCCGGCGCAAGACGTGCAGCAGATAGAAGTGGCCGTCCTTGAGGCCCCAGCTCGTGCACACGCTGAAATCGCTGAGTTCGGTCGCCTTGTTGGCGCTGTCCCAGCTCTGCACGATGCGCTCGAAGCCCTGCGCCTCCTCCGGCCGATAGCGCTTGAACCATTCCGCCTTGACCAGACCGCCGCCCTGAGGCGCCGGCCGCTGCTGGTACTGGCCGGCAAAATTGTATTCGCCGATCGTCCGACGGATCTTGTCGAGGGTTGCCGGCGGCTCGCGCTCGGGGTGCAAGGCCTCGCCCCTCCGGCGCGTAAAGCGCCGCGACCCCAGCGCCGTCTCGACCCGGTAGGCCTCATCCTCCTCGGCGATCGCCGGAAAGCGCACGACGTCCCAGGGTTCCTGCGCCGCCACATGGCCGACCAGATCGTCCTCGTGCAGGCGCTGCATGATCAGCACGATCGCGCCCTTTTCCTTGTCGTTGAGCCGGCTGTAGAGCGTGTGGTCGAACCACGCATTGGCCGCCTGCCGCTGCGTTTTCGACAAGGCCTCCTCCGGCTTCAGCGGGTCGTCGATGACGATCAGATCGGCGCCGCGCCCGGTCAATACGCCGCCGACCGAGGTGGCGAGCCGGCAGCCCTGCGCCGTCGTGTCGAATTCCGGTACGGCCTGGCGCTGCGGCGACAGGCGGGTCGGAAAGATCCGCCGGTACCATTCGCTGGCGAGGATCTGCCGGCAGTCGCGCGCCAATTTGTCGGCGAGATCCTGCGCATAGCTGACGCACAGAATGTGCGCCGCGGGCGCGTGCCCCAAATACCAGGCCGGAAACGCGATCGAGGCCAACAGCGATTTGAGGTGACGCGGCGGCAGATTGACGACGAGCCGCCGGATTGTGCCGGCGCGCACCGCCGCGAGCTTGGCCGCGATGATCTCGATATGCCAGCCGAAGGCAAAGGCGGCCTGCGGGTTCAGCTCGCGGAAACAGCGCTGCGCAAAGCTGGCGAAATCGTGCCGCAGCAACGCCTCGTATTCGCACCGGTCCAATGTCTTGTCGGGCGTCATGGAAGGCTCACACTGAGGCAGTAAGGCAGTCGATTCCTTCTGCTCTGTAGTCTTCTCACCGTTTCACTGCCTCATTGTGACTTTCCTCAGTGTCGAGCTCGGCATGCAGGGCCGTGCGCAATCTCTCGATCAGGTGCGCGACGACCTCCGCGTCGGCCGCGGCGAGGGCGGGGGGCGGGGCCGCCGAAGCCTCCGCCCGCCGTTCGAGATCGCGGATCATGTCGAGCAGGAGTTTGGTCGCGCGCGGATCGGCCGAGGCCGATTGGTTGACCAGTTGGGCGACCACGACCTCGCGCTTGGTCATCTTGCGGCGCCGACCGTTCTCGGCCACCGCCACCGGCTGGTTCAGCGCCTCGACCAACAGGGTCGCCAGACTTTTCGCGCCGGGCGGGCGCCCGCGCGGGTTGCCGGATCGGCCTTTCTGGAACCGGGCATGAAGCGGCGGCCTGCCGCGCCCGATTTGGTAATCGCGCCGCTCGTCGGACGCCATCGCCGCCTCAGCCCCGGTCAAAGGGGCGGCCGCTCTCCGCATGCCGCGCCCTGTCCCCGGTCAGCCTCTGCCAGCGGCCGATGATCGCGTCGGCGGCGGTCGGATCAGAGGCGACGACGACGAGCCTGTCCGCGCCGAGCAACATCTCGTCGGCGACCGCGCCGCTGTCGCCGCAAGAGACGCGATGCCGGCCGAGCAGCCACACATCGCCCCGCCGCGCGACCGGTGCAGCACGCCGCGCGCGCCGGCCCGCACCGGTTTCGATGCGCAACGCGATCTCGCCCGGCGTAAAGCCGATCGCCGCGATGTCGAAATCGAGCGGCGCCAGCGACAGCTCCCCGAGCCGCAACGCCAGCGCGCGACCGTCCCAGGCGGCGGTCTCGGCGATGCGGTTGTCGGCGATCATGAAGGCACGAGCCGCCGCCTTGCTCAGATGGTCGAGGCCAATCGTCGGTACCTCGGTCCAGCCGAGTTCCTTGCAGGCGAGCAGGCGGCCATGCCCGGCGAGCACCCGCAAGGCGCCGTCGACAAGGATCGGCGCGTTGAGCCCGAAGCTCGCGATGCTGTCGGCGAGCTGCCGAATCTGCTTGCGGCTGTGCGATCGCGGGTTGTCGGGGTCCGGCTGCAGCGTCGCGATCGGCCGGTAGACGATCGCCAGGGCGCGGTCGGGCGACCTCTGTCCGCTTCGAGGAGCGGCAGTCTGTGGATTTGGCATCGCCCCGTATAGCACGGACGTGGTGAATTTCCGGTAAAATCCTGCTACCTCTGCGTGTGCATCCGGGGACCTCGGAAAAGCGTCCGCCGGCGCATGCGGATTACATTGTTTTCCGCTCGGGAGAGGCAAAAATTACGCTGTTCCGCGCCCGAATTACATTGTTATTCTGCCCTCCGAACGCGGTTGTGGGCGGTGCAGCGCACGCTCAAGCGCTTGCAGAAGCTCTGTTTTTCGGCCCGGCGGCGGGATGCGCGGGGCGATGCGGCGCAAAATTACGCTGTTTCTGCGCAGCGGGGGCGATTCGGTTCCGCCGCGGGGCTGCGGCAAACAGCCCCGTGCGCGACGCGCGCTCGTCGGCCTCGGCGCATCGTGCTAGGGTGCGGCCGAGGTCATACCCATGCTCGTTGAAATCGGTCACTTTGCCCTGATCCTCGCCTTTCTGGTGGCGGCGGTGCAGGGGGTCGTGCCGCTCGTCGGGGCGCAGGCCCGGAGCCGCGCCCTGATGGAGACGGCGCGGCCGGCGGCGCTGTTGCAGCTCGGGCTGATCACGCTGGCCTTTGCCGTGTTCGCGCACGCGCACATCACGTCGGATTTCTCGGTCCTCAACGTCTACGAGAATTCGAGCCGCGAGCAGCCGCTCATTTACCGGATCACCGGCGTCTGGGGCAGCCACGAAGGCTCGATGCTGCTGTGGGTCTTGATGCTGGCCCTCTATGGCGGCGGGGTCGCCCTGTTCGCCCGCGCCCTGCCGCAATCCCTGCGCGCCCGCACCCTGGCGATCCAGGGCCTCCTGTGCTGCGGCACGCTCGCCTTCATCCTGTTCACCTCGAACCCGTTTGCGCGGCTGTTGCCGGCGCCGCCGGACGGGCGCGCCCTCAACCCTCTGCTGCAGGATCCCGGGCTCGCCTTTCACCCGCCCTTTCTCTATTTCGGCTATGTCGGGTTCTCGATCACCTATTCCTTTGCGATCGCGGGGCTGCTGGAAGGCCGCATCACCGCCGCCTGGGCGCGCTGGATGCGGCCGTGGATGCTGCTCGCCTGGTGCAGCCTGACGATCGGCATCGCCGCCGGCAGCCATTGGGCCTATTACGTGCTCGGCTGGGGCGGCTGGTGGTACTGGGACCCGGTCGAGAACGCCTCCTTCATGCCGTGGCTGTTGGGCACCGCGCTGTTGCACTCGGCCGCCGTCGTCGAGAAGCGCGAGGCCCTGCAGCGCTGGACGGTTCTGCTCGCGATCCTGACCTTTGGCATGAGCCTCGTCGGCACCTTTCTGGTCCGCTCGGGGATCATCACCTCGGTCCATTCCTTTGCGCTCGACCCGAGCCGCGGCATCTTCATCCTGGTCTTGATCGCGACCGTGATCGGCGGCGCCCTTATCCTCTATGCGGTGCGCGCGCCGGCGATCGCCCCCGGCAACCCGTTCGCGCCGATCAGCCGCGAGGGCGCGCTGGTGTTCAACAACCTGATCCTGTCGGCGGGGATGGCGACGGTGTTTCTCGGCACCTTCTATCCGCTGTTCGCGCAGGTGTGGAGCGGGGTCAAACTGTCGGTCGGCCCGCCCTATTTCGACGCGACCTTTCTGCCGCTGATGACCCCGGCCGTCGCCGCGATGGTATTGGGGCCGGTCCTCGCCTGGCGGCGCGGCGACCTCGTCGGCACCGTGCGGCGCCTGTCGCCGGCTCTGTTGGGAGCGATCGTCGTGACCCTCGCGGTGCGGGCCGCCGTCGGCCCGGCGCCGTTCTGGGCGCTCGGCGGCATCGCTTTGGCGAGCTGGGCGATGCTCGGCGTCATCGTCGATCTCGCCGACCGCGCCGGCCTGTTCCGGACCTCCCCGGCGACCGCCTGGCGGCGGCTCTCCCGCCTGCCGCGCAGCAGCTACGGCTGCGCCCTCGGCCATTTCGGCGTCGGCGTGTTGATCGCCGGCATCGCCGTCACGACGGCGTGGCGCAGCGAGCAGATCGTGACCGTGCATCCCGGGCAGAAGGTCGAGATCGCCGGCCGCACCCTGGTGTTCGACGGCGTCACCGAGGAGAATGTCGCCAATTACCGCGAGCAGCGCGCCAAGGTCGTGGTCGAGCGCAACGGCGCCCCGGTGATGACGCTCACCCCCGAGCGGCGCTTCTATCCGATCGCCGGCAGCGCCACGACGCATACGGCGATCGTCACCAACGGCTTGGCCGATCTTTATCTGGCGCTCGGCGATCCCGACGGCCACGGCGGCTGGGTGTTGCGCGCCTATTTCAACCCGCTCGTCCCGTGGATCTGGTTCGGCGCGGCGATCGCCGCCCTGGGCGGTCTCGTGTCGCTGAGCGATCGGCGGCTGCGCCTCAAACTGCCGGCGCGCCGCAGCGCCCCCGCGGTCGCGCCGCACCCTCCAACCCCGCGCGACCTGTCGCGCGGGGACCCCACAGCGGAACCAGGATGAAGCGGCTCTTCTTCTTCGCCGCGCTGTTGTGCCTGGCGCTGGCCGGCCCGGCGCACGCGGTCGAGCCCTCCGAGCGCCTCGCCGATCCGGCGCTCGAAGCGCGCGCCGAGGCGATCGGCAGCACATTGCGCTGCCTCGTCTGCCAGAACGAATCGATCGAGGAATCGAACGCCGCGCTCGCCCATGACCTGCGGATGCTGATTCGCCGCCATCTCGCCGCCGGCGACAGCGACCGGGAGGTCGTCGATTTTCTCGTGCATCGCTACGGCCTCTTTGTCCTGCTCGATCCGCCCTTCATGCCGGTCACCTATCTGTTGTGGCTGGGGCCCCCATTGTTGGTCCTGGGCGCGGGGGGCGTGCTGCTGCTGCGCGCGCGCCGCAGAAGCGACGTCCCGGCCCCGCCGGCTCTGAGCGCCGCCGAGGACGCCCGCGCCGCGAGCCTGCTTGGCGAATCATGATGATTACGTTCTGGATCGTCGCGGCGCTGTTTGTCGCCGCGGCCCTTGCGGTGCTGCTCGGCCCGCTGTTGCGGCAGACCGCGCCCGAGGCCGAGGAGGAGCCGGTCGCCGGCCTGTTCCGCCGGCAGCTCGCCGAGTTGGAGGCGGATCTGGCCCAGGGACGGCTGGCGCCGGAGGAGGCCGAGGCGGCCCGCACCGAGATCACCCGCAGGATCCTGGCCGAGGCCGATCGCCAGCGTCGCGCCGCCGTGCCCGGCCCGTCCGGGCGGCGCGAGGCGATCTGGCGCTTCGCCACGGCGGTCGGTCTGGCCGGGCTGGTG
>DATFCQ010000305.1:0-2877 GCA_035252905.1 Allostellaceae bacterium
AACCGCTTTTTATGGGCGGCGCCGAGCTTGAGATCCAATTTCGCCATCAGCGCCGCATAGGCGACCGCGTGCGTCGGGAGCATGCGCCGGGGGTGGCGGGTTATGCCGGGGGCCCGGAAACGGACCCGCAGGATGCGTTCCCCGATCGCCTTTTCGACCACGCGCCTCGGCGCACGAGGCCGGATGACCACTCTGCCCGCGCCCCTGCGCGCCCGGATGTGGCAGCCCGGTCAGTCCGGCAATCCCGGCGGCACGGGCGGCCCCTATTGGGAGACAGTCAAACTCGCGCTCCAAGCGGCGCCCGACGCTATCGGGCGCCTGATCACGCTGACAGGGCCGACGCGGCCTGATCTCGTGGGCCACATGACTACTGACCCAATTGGAGCAATACGACAGACGCGCTGAAAGGCTTACAGGCGCACGAAACCGGAGCGGGGCTGTCTGAATACCTATCCCCTTCACGTATTGCGGCTTGATTGGCGGCATGGGAGAGGGAGCGGCGGCGCGGCCCTCGGAGCTTGCCATCGCCGCGGCATTTTTCTCGCCAAAGGGCCTGTCGGACCTGGCGCCGCATCTCGAAGGCTCGGATCGCGTACGTGAGCCATGACCGGCCGCCTTGTTGCGGTACCGCTGACGTCGAGGTACATATGTACCTAAATGACCGCCAGTGGTACTCCGTCCAGAGGGAATCATTCGTGAAAGATCAGGTTCATATCCGCAATGCCGAAGCCGCGCAGCTCGCGCGCGCGCTGGCGCGCCAGACCGGCAAGACGATCAGCGAGGTCGTGCTCGCGGCCCTGCGGCAGTATCGACCGCAACCTCACCCGCCCGAGCACGGCAATCGCATCGGGCTTTGGCGCCAGTTGCTGCATCGCGATCGCACCCGCCTGACGCAGACCGAGGTGGCCATCGAGTCTTTTTACAACGAAAACACCGGACTGCCGGAGTGATCGTGCTCGACAGCTCGATCCTGGTCGGGATCATCCGGGGTGAGCCGGACGCCGGGCAGTTGCTCGACCTTCTTGACAGCGAGGAATGTGCAATCGGCGCCCCCACGCTGGTAGAGGCGCGCCTCTGGTGCTCGGTCAACCTGACGACACGTTCGTCGGACTGGCTCGGGCACTTTATCGACAAAGGCCCAGGAACGGTTGTCCCGTTCACCCGCGAGATGGCGGATGCGGCCTCCCACGCCTTCGACAGGTTCGGCCGGGCCAGCGGGCACCCGGCACGGCTGAATTTCGGCGACTGCATGGCCTATGCCGCCTCGGCGGTTCTGCGCGCGCCGCTGCTGTTCAAAGGCGGGGATTTCGGGCTGACCGACGTGTTGGCGCATCCGGCGTCGATCCGGATGTGAGCGATGCAACCCGCAAGACGAAGTGCTCGGAAAGGCCGACGACGGCGGGCTGATCCCTTCGATACGATGACCGATCAAACGCGCGTGAACTGTGCCGCCAGGCCGGCGAACGACGGGTTGGCTGGGGATCTGATCGTCGGGAACGAGGAAAGCTGCCGCTCTTGCACAATATCAATGGACCTGATCCGACCTGAAAGTCGGAAAGTCAGTCGAGAACTGCAGAGAGCGCCCAGCCGCGTGCTTAAAGTTCAGCAGCCGGTTGCGGCTCGACAGGTCCAGTAACCGAAGCCGTAATTGGGATAGCGCCTCCAGGAGAGCATTCTGGCCGTGCATTTTTAATCCATTACGTTTCGACTGACCCAGACGGATCCGTTGATGGTGATCAAAACCGCTTTCGCACCATCCCTGGCTTATAAGCTGGCAAAGCTATAGATTGGTAAAGCCGCGAATGGATCACGTTCAATCGCGACCAGGCACGCTTCTCGAAACTGCGACGGGGCGTGTCATCGATGTCTGCTGACTGAGAAACCCAGCCGATGCCTTCACGTTTCTTGACCATCCTCGGCTGTCTTGAAAGGCTTTCAACCACATTAGGCCAGCCATGCTCCGCCAACTCTGCGTCCGGTTACGGGACTGGCTACGAGGCCTCTTGCTCCAGGCCCTCTTCGGCACGCGCAGGCGCGTTGCGCCCGTCGCCTCGGTGATCACCCGGAACCCGCACCGGATGCGGAAGATCGCATTCCGCTTTCGGCGTCTATCGGATCTGACGTGGAGGAAAAGCGCCGGCGCCGCCAGGGCCACCTATCTGGGCGACCAGATCCTCGAAACCGGGTTTGAACCCTTTTGCCGCTCGGAGCCGCTGCCGCCGATCCGCTTCGACGAGATCGAACTCGCGTGCTGGCTCGCCCCGTCTCCGGAGGCTGATGAACCGGGTCTCGTCTGTTCGGGACAGATTGGCGCTGAAATGCCCATGGCGTTCAGCCAAATCGCGAGTTGCGGCGACAGGGATTCGTCGATGAACAGCCTCACGCAGAATGCGCCCAGGGGCGTCCGCCCGGGCGTCCGACAAACGGATGGGTGCGGGCGTAAGTGATCGCTGCCTCGATTGCGTCGCGTGACAGGTCGGGATTGTCTTCCAGGATATCCTCGATCGTGTCGCCGTGATCGACCCGCCCGAGCACGGAATAGACCGTCATGCGCGTGCCGCGAATGACAGGCGTTCCGCCCATTATGGCTTCATCGACAGCGATCCAGGCGTCGCGGGCCGCGCGGTAGCGCTCGGCCCGATCCATGGCGTCGCCGACCAGCCGGCCGACGTCGATCTCCACAGCCGGCGCCACTTCCACGCGGGCCGTGCGGATCTGATCCGGCCTTAGATGAGCCAATCTGTCAAGCAACCGCTTTTTATGGGCGGCGCCGAGCTTGAGATCCAATTTCGCCATCAGCGCCGCATAGGCGACCGCGTGCGTCGGGAGCATGCGCCGGGGGTGGCGGGTTATGCCGGGGGCCCGGAAACGGACCCG
>DATFCQ010000306.1:0-16937 GCA_035252905.1 Allostellaceae bacterium
CCGACGTAGTCGTCCAGTGATTCCGGCAGGAGAAGCGTTTGCGAGCGATCGTGGCCGGTGAGGTGCATCATACAGCAATTCTACTACGCCGCGCCATGCGCCGGAATCTTTTGCGATTCAGTTTTCACACGGTCTGCTTGAATTATGGCAACCCCGCAGACCGCGCTAATCGCGTTAAAGCTCGTCGTCGCGTTCGCGGCCGGCGTCGGGATCGCGCGTCGATTCCGTCTGCTGTAGCGGGTCGTAACCGGGTGCGTAGTCGCGGCGGCGTGCGGCTTGGCGCTCGCTGAGCAAATGCTCAACCTAATGTTTCAGCTTCGGCAAATCCTCCTGTACGGTGCGCCAGACGATTGTCAAATCCACGTTGAAATAGGCGTGAATGACGATGTTTCGCATATTGCGCATCTTTGGCCACGGAAGCTCCGGATGCTGCGGAACGAAGTCCGGGGCCATGCGGGCAATTTGGTTCGCGGCCTCGCCGATGATCTCGATGTTGTGGACAACCGCATCCTGCACTTGCGGGTTCTGCCGGAATGCTTCAATGCCCTGCAACGGCTCAACGTAGCTGGTGGCGCGCGTAATGGCTTCAGTAATGTGGCCTAAATAATCCTCGACGCGCTCCGGATGCTTCATAGAGGCTGCGCCCGCTGCAAGACCTCGCTGCGGAACTTCGGCGGCAATGCATCGGGGGTGAGAACGGAGACGGGCACGCCGAGCAATTCTTCCGCATCCACCTTAAAGCCAGCAAGGGTGAAAAGGCTAGTCGTCTCCGTAGGGTCAACCAGCAAATCGAGGTCGCTCTTCTCGTCGTCGGTACCGGTCAACACCGAGCCGAAGATGAGAGCCTGAGCCAAACCTTGGCGGGTCACAAGCTCCCGCAATTCGCCGCGATGGGCGGCCAGTGCATCGGATGGTTTCATCGGGATATTGTACCACACAAAGGGTCAACAACAATTCGGCACTGCAAATCGCGCGGCCCGGCAACAGGCGGAATCCGTGGCGCGGCGATTTCTAGATATGATTGCTCGGGCGGCGCAGGCGGCCTGAGTGCATTGATCATAACATCCGTTCCGCAACTTTTGCGCGCCGGCGCGAAATTGTTGATCAATGCAACGCTACCCGTGGGTGCGGGTTACGTAGGAACGATACTACACGCGGTTGTCCTCCGCCGGCGAATGCCGTATCTGTAGCATCATTAAGTGCCCCGGATCGGGAGTGCCGATGCCTGTCCTGACAAGCCGCGAATTCAACCAAGACGTCGCACGCGCGAAGCGCGCGGCGGATCAAGGACCCGTCATCATCACCGATCGCGGGCGCCCTGCTTATGTTCTGATGCGTCACGAAACCTATCGGCGCTTGACCGGCGGCGGACCCGGTATTCGCGCTCTCCTGGCGGATCCTGACAGCGAGGCTGTCGAATTCGAGCCGCCGCGGCTGGGTGCCGAGCCCCTCAAGCTTAACGATCCCGCGTGAATGTTCCTGCTCGACACGAACGTCGTCTCCGAGCTGCGCCGGCCAAGCCGCACCGATCCAAGAGTGGCGGCGTGGGCCGACAGCGTACCGCCCGCGGACATGTTTTTGTCGAGCGTTACCGTGCTCGAACTTGAGACGGGAGCCCTCCTGCTCAGCCGCAGAGACCCGCCGCAGGGAACCCTCATTCGGCACTGGATCGAGAGCCGGGTATTGCCGGCCTTCGCCGATCGCATTCTCCCGGTCGATACTGCCGTCGCCCGGCGTTGCGCCGCTCTCCACGTCCCCAATCCCCGGCCGTATCGCGACTCGCTGATCGCCGCCACGGCGCTCATTCATAACCTCACGGTGGTCACGCGCAACACCGCCGACTTTCAGCCGATGGCCGTCCCAATGCTGAACCCCTGGGAATAAAGCCTGTCGGGCTGAACCGCGGTTCAGCGTGGTTTTGTACCCGGCATTGAGATCCGCCGAAATCAGTCCTTCCTTCCGCCAGCCGGGTCAGCCGTAGGCGAATTCGGGGCTGGTCAGGTCGATCGCGGGAAACGCGTCCTTTTCGGTCCAGTAGTCCTGGGTGTGCTGCCACTCCGGTTTCCCGCCGCGCTTGGGCAGAAGGTGCAGGCTGCGCATCAGGTAGCCCGGATTGAAGTTTTCCGGGTCGATCCACGGCAGGAGCGGCATGTCTTTGTCTTCCGGCCGCAAGTGCACCGCGACCCGCCGCACCCCGGTCGCCTTCATGTGAGCGAGGAGCCGGCACACGAAATCGGCGACGAGATCGGCGCGCAACGTCCAGCTTGCCCGGAAATAGCCGAACACCCAGGCCAGGTTCGGGACGCCGGTGAACATCATGCCGCGATAGGTCACCGTGTCGGAAAAGACCAGCTTCTCGCCGTCGATCGTGAAGGCGATGTCGCCGAGCACGCTCAAATGGAACCCGGTCGCGGTCACGACGATGTCGGCGTCCAGCGTCCGGCCGGATTTCAGCTGGAGGCCGGTCGCGGTGAAGCTCTCGATCTCATCGGTGACGACCGAGGCCTTGCCCGCGGCGATGGCCTGCAGAAAGTCGCCGTCCGGCACGAAGGCGATGCGCTGCCGCCACGGCCGGTAGCGCGGGGTGAAGTCGCGCTCGATCGGGTAGTCGGGGCCGAGATGGGCGCGCACCCCGGCCAGCAGCTCCTCTTTGACCCTCTCCGGCTCGGTGAACGAGCGGCGGGTGAAGACGGATTGCTCGTGAAGGATCTTGCGCCGCACGATCTCGTGGATCCACGTCTCGTCGATCTGCAATCTGCGCAGTTCGTCGGCGATCTCGATTGCGTTGCGGCCGGTGCGGAAGAAGGTCGGCGAGCGCTGCAGCATCGTGACGTGCGCGCAGTCCTTGGCGATCGCCGGGATCAATGTCGCCGCCGTCGCACCCGACCCGATCACGATCACGCGCTTTCCGGCGTAATCCAGATCCTGCGGCCAGGTCTGCGGATGCACAATGATGCCCGCGAACCGGTCCATCCCGCTCCACTCCGGCGTGTAGCCCTCCGCATGGCGGTAATAGCCCTGGCACATCCACAGGAAATTGCAGGTGAACCGGACCGGCTCGCCGGTGTCGAGGCGGACCGCGTCGATCGTCCACACAGCGTCTGCGCTCGACCACGAAGCCGAGGCGATCCGGTGGCGATAGCGGATGTGGCGAGCGAGGTCGTTCTCCTCGATGACCTCGCCCATGTAGCGCAGGATCTCCTCCGCCGTGGCGATCGGGGTTCCGGTCCACGGCTTGAAGCGATAGCCAAAGGTGTAGAGGTCGCTGTCGGAGCGGATGCCGGGGTAGCGGTGCGTGCGCCAGGTGCCGCCGAAGCTCTCCTGCTCCTCGATCACGACAAAGCGCGTCCCCCGGCACTGATGCGTCAGGTGATAGGCGGCGCCGACGCCGGAAATCCCGGCCCCGACGATCAATACGTCAAAATGCTCGGTGCGCTGCGCCGCCATCGGCGCGCGCATCACGGTGTCGTTCATGGATCGGGGCCCTTCCGTCGCCGACGCGAATTCACCTGACATTCGCCGGGTTCCCGACGTTTTCAAGGCCAGGATCGCCGCTTTGACCGGCTTGGGCAACGGCGATCCGCATTCGCCGCAGCCAAAAGCGGGCGGTCAAAAAGCCTCGGCCCTCTGGACACGAACCTGCTGTGATCGCCAAACTCGCGCAGCACAGAGGAGCATCCCCGATGACCATCATCGATTCCCAGGTTCATGCCTATGAGGCGAACACGCCGAAGCGGCCCTGGCACAGCGTGCCGAACTGGCCCGATCACGTGACGGGCGACGAGATGGTGGCGGCGATGGACAAGGTTGGCGTCGACGGCGCGATCTTCATCTCCGCCTTTTCGATGTACCGCTACGACGCCAGCTATGCGGTGGAGGTGCAACGGGCCCATCCCGACCGGTTCGCGATCGTCAAGCCGGTCGACCCGGACGATCCGGCGGTGGCCGACGTCGTCGCCGAGTGGAAGAAGATTCCGGGCGCGGTCGGAATCCGCATCATGCTGACGCAAGAAGCGAAGCGCGCGCCGGACGACCCGGGCCTCGACCGGATCGCACGCGCGGCCGCCCGTCACGATTTTCCGGTCAACGTCCTGTTCTGGGGCAATGTGGACGCAGGCGCCGCGCTGATCGATCGCCATCCCGACACGCGCTTCATCATCGACCATCTGGGCATCCTGCAGCCGCGCGTGCCGCCCGCGCCGCCGCAGCCCTGGGCCTACCTCCCGAAAGTGCTGGAACTCGCCAGGCGCCCGAACGCGGTAATCAAAGTCAGCGGCGCCTGCACGCTGTCGCGGCAACCGTATCCTTTCCCGGACATTTGGGACCCGCTCGCCCGCGTGTTCGACGCCTGGGGTTTCGATCGCTGCCTGTGGGGCACAGACTGGACGCGCGCGTTCGCCGTCGTCAACTACGAACAGGCCGTCGAGCCCTTCCTGAAGACCGACCGCCTGAGTGACACGGAGCGGGCCATGCTGATGGGCGGCGCCTGCGCCAAGGCTTACGGCTGGTCGCCGAGGAACTGAACCCGGTCCAATGCGAAAACCGTCATTTTTCTCGTTCGGGATCGAGGCTCCAAATAAACGCCCCACCGCAGGGGAACGCCAAGGTCTCGAAAGGACGCCAAGCTTCGCGGTCTCGACGGCCGATCGCTCTCTTCGCCCTTCGGGGCGCAAAGACGCGATCGGCGCCGGCAATGCGGCGGGTTTGCCGGAAAGCCTGAGCCTGCGTTGAGCGTTCATGAGAAAATCGGGAATCCTTTTGGGATTGTATGAGGAACTGCCCACAGCCCGCCTTCCGTATATCAGTTTGACAGGAACAGGAGGGGACGGAAACGCCACAGAAGACTTCTGGACGGCCTTCGCGGAGGGCGGCAAAGGCGCCAGGGGCGAGAATATAGACAATAATCCCCTCTGGCCTTGGGTTCTCACCTTTGCCAATCGCGCAAACAATGGCATCTTCGGCAATCCGGCGCTCTGGGCATTGTGGGCAGCCAGCCTCAACCGCGGCGGCGGCAATGCCCATTGGCCGTGCGTCCTTGCCGCGGAGGCTGACGGCACTGGCGGGACAGACGCCCGATTCCACAACATTGAGAAGTTGCTGATGCAGGCGCAATGCGATCTGAACCTGGCTCAGCAGCGTTTCCAGGAGGACAAGCAGGAGCGGTCCGCGGCCGCACGGCGGAGGGCGGAAGCGGCAGCCGCGAAGGCCCGGCAGCAGGACCGCAGCGCGCTCCCGTCCGCCGCAACGCGTCGAAAGGCTCGGCATTATCTGATCAACGCTGCGCAGGATCTCGTCCGCACAAGCCGCGACCTCGACCAAATCCTCGGAAAGGACGAGCCCAATCATCCGGCAGAGCCCTCTGACATCCCGGCGAAATTCCACAATGCCGCTATTGCGGCTGCGGACCCCGATAGCCCGGCATGGCGTGCGTGCGGCCAATCATGCAGCCGCCGCGGCCCAACCGGCAATCCCTGCGGCCAAGGTGGAGAAACGGGTCGGCAGGCCGGTGCGCAACCGCGACGGCCGGCTGCTCGGAGATCTTGAAAGGTCATCACCGGGCCGGGCGGCCAGATCCGGAAGATCGTCGTCAGCCATGGCGGCTTTCTCGGCCTGTTCCGGAGCTATTCCGCGGTCGATTGGCAATTTGCCAAGCCGCGGATCACCGGGGATCGGTGGGGTTGCGTCGGCGGGATCCGATCTTCTGCCGCTCGCTTAATCCAAATATCTGTGTACCAATATTCCTGCTAAACGTTCTCTGCAAGATTTTTCCCGCGTGCAGCGATCATTGCAAAATTTGGTTTATTTTCTAAATTGCATCAGGAACTGTCAGTAGGTCATTCTCCGTATATTTAAACGATGTAGATATGATGGTAGTGCGTCTCCCAAGGCATAGGGAGAGTTCCCCATCATAAGATTGAAGCCTGAATGGAGACTAGATGATGTCTTCCTATCAGATGAAAGACTCTCATCTGACAAGAATGAATCCCCATAGGCCGGGGAGGCTTGTGCAAAATCTGCTGGCTTCGACGGCGTTCGGGCTCTCGCTGTTACTGGCACCGGCACTCTCGTTTGCCCAGACTCCTCAAGGCGGCGCCCCGCTTCCCTCGCAACGACTGGCCGTGACCCACGGAGCGGCGCCGGCCACTGCGGCGGGTCCGGAGCACAGCCTCAGCGCCATGCCCCCGGCCCGGCACGCCGCCGGCAACGGGGCGGCGCCGGCCGCTGCGGCGGGTCCGGAGCACAGCCTCAGCGCCATGCCCCCTGCCCGACACGCCGCCGGCAGCGGGGCGGCGCCGGCCACTGCGGCGGGTCCGGAGCACAGCCTCAGCGCAGCCTCTCCCGCGCGGCCGGCCGCCGGCAACAGAGCGGGCGCATCCGCGGGCACCACCGAGCCTGAGAGAGCCGTTAAAGCTCCCGGAAAAGCCGGCTCGGGCACGATTATTGCGACGGCTCCAAGCCATAAAATGGCCGTCAGACCCGAAACCAAAAAGACGAACGCGATCCCTGCAGCCGAGGTGGAGAAACTGGTCGGCAGGCCGGTGCACAATCGCGACGGCCGGCTGCTCGGGGATCTCGACAAGGTCATCACTGGGCCGGACGGCCAGATCCAGAAGATCGTCGTCAGCCATGGCGGCTTTCTCGGCCTGTTCCGGAGCTATTCCGCGGTCGATTGGCAATTTGCCAAGCCGCGGATCACCGGGGATCAACTGGTTCTCGCCCTCACCCCGCAACAGGTCGCCCGTGCGCCTTCTTACGATCCCTATCAACAGTCCGGCCGTTAGGGGCAGTACGGGCATAGGGCGCTCCTGAGCCTGTCGAAGCGCCGCAAACCGGAACCTATGCACACAGGCTCTCGCCTGTCTGGCCAAGGCCGGTGCGCCCGGTGTGCATGGATTCCGGGTCCGGCCCGGAGTGTCCTCGGGCCGCGCGAAGCGCGGACCCGTGGGGGCCGTCCCGGAACGAGGATGCGTGTACCGACCTGCGAAATCTCGCTTAGCCTATAAGCACGGCCGGGGAAACCCCGGCCGCGCCGTGATGTCCTTCAGCGGGCGCCCGCGCCGCCGCCATTGCCACCGCCCAGACCGCCGCCATTAGCGCCGCCCAGACCGCCACTATTGCCGCCGCTCAGACCGCTGCCATTAGCGCCGCCCAGGCCACCGCTATTGCCGCTGCCCGCGCCGCCACCGTTCAGGCCGCCGCTCGCGCCGGCGCCAACGGTGCCCGGGCCTGAGTTGTTTGAGTTGTTTGTCGCCTGATTTCCGCCGCCCGCGCCGCCGTTCATCGTGCCTGCACTGCTACCCTGCAGATTGGGACCCCTCGACAAACTGCCGGCGCTGCCGAGAGGTCCACCGACGGTGCTGTTAGCGGCGGTCCCCGCTGCAACCCCGCCGCCGCCGGTTCCACCGCCTGCGCCAGCCCCAACGCCCGCGCCGCCCCCCTGGGCAAAGGCGAGCCCGGCTGTTGCGGTCAGCAGCGCCGACGTAAATCCCACCATACGTACAGTTTTCCACATAATATAATCCTCCTGATTGCGCTCACCTAAGTGATGACCGCTCCTCCTTCAACACAGCGCTCCCTGCCTTGATCCTCCATTGCAAAAATTCTGCTAAAACGAATGAAGATATGCCAGAATCGACGAATTATTACTTGGTTTCTAGCGGCAAAGTCGGGCGACTCGCGGGGATGCCAGTTGATTTAAGCCCCGTCCAGTTTGAGAGATACAGCTTTCGGGGCTGGGCAATAGAACACTTTAGCGCAAAGGACGCTGAGGTTGCGCAGGGGATGCAAACGATCTCACATCGGTCGTGCCGGGGAGTCACCGCGCCCTCCGCGCATCCTCTGCGGTGAGGCGTTTTTTTGGAACCCTGCTCTACCGGTCTGAAAATGATGCTTTTCAAAGCGGACGGGGTTCAGAGGCGCGGAGAAGCCGCGCTTGACTGGGTGCGCCAGAAAAAGGCCCGGTTTCTCAGTAGCCGGCACACGCCACAGAGGGCGCAGCGCCGGTTTCGATTACCGATGGCCGGGCAGCCGCCGGAGCGGCCGGGAAATCCCGGCCGCTCCGGCGTGAAGCTCCATTAGCGGCCGCCTCCGCCCGAGCCGCCATTCGCCGCGCCGGCACCGCTGCTCCCCGTGCTGCCGGTTTCGTTGCCGCGCGGCGCCGGGGCTCCGGTCAGGTTCTGGCCGATCATATTGTTGTGGCCGTGACCTGTCGGGTTGCCGATCAGGTTCTGCCAAAGCCCGAGCGCCGCGATCGAGGCGATGTCGAGATTGCCGGTGGGTTCGAGGCCGTGCGCCGCCTGGAAGGCTTGCATCGCCCGTATGGTGGGCTGATCCCAGTTTCCGCTGAGAGGTCCGGCCGAATAACCAAGTCGGTTTAGCGCCTGCTGGACCTCGCGAACCCCGGAGGAGGAGATGGTCAGAATGGCTCCCTGGCCGACCGATCGGGTGACGGCATAGCGTTGCGACGGCAGGTTCTGGTTCGGGTTCGCCGTCTTGTGGGTCGCCTGATTGCCGCTCCCCGCATTGCCGGCCCCCGCGGTTCCTTGCGCGAGGGCTACGCCGGGAAGCGCGAGCGCTCCCGCCATTACAGCCGACAGGAGGATTTGATTCAATTTCTGCATGACAATCTCCGCTCTACTTGTAAGCTAAACCCGGAGCAACCGCGCCCTGGCAAATATTCCTTGCCACGCTTTGTCCGGAGGCGGCTCACAATGCTCAACCGGCTAACACGGCTCCTGAGCAAGTGTTCCGGAAGTTTATATTACAAAAATCTTATGATATAAGAATTTTGATGGAATAGGCCTTCTATATAATCTTGAAAAGCAAAGAATGGAAATAGAATTCTCCTGTAAATCCCTACATGGATAAGGGAAGGGATCCCCAACAATATCGATTATTGCGATATGACAGGCGCTAAGGGCCTATTTGATGCGTCGTCGTTCCGCGAAGTTGGCGGAATACGCTACGCTATTCCGCCACTTTCCTCATGCAAACAGGCGCTAAAAGGCTTGCATTCGGGATAAACGCGATCGGGCAGATGGACAAATCTGCGATCCTGCGGCGGCGGCCGCTGAAGTCGCGCCGTCCCCTCCCGGTTGTCGCCGTCCTGCGGATTTTCCATCGGCAAGCTGACGCAGAGCTGGTTGGCCGCTATCGTGCGGCCTTGGGTCCGCCGCAGGGCGGGCAGTCCCTGTCAGGTGCGGTAACAGATGCACGGCGTCGTCCTTACCGTCTTTGCGGTCAGCTTATTGCTCGCCCTCGTCAGCCTGCTGCCGCCGCTGTCGGCGCGCCTCAACATCCCCTATGCGGTGTTGCTCGCAGTGGCCGGCTGCGCGCTCGGCGGGCTCGGCGTGCTCGCCGGAAGCGGGGCGGGAGGCGAGGTGGGGGCGGCGCTGCGCAGCATCCATCTCAATTCCGACGCGTTCCTGTTCATCTTTCTGCCGACCCTGCTGTTCGAGACGGCAATCAATGTCGACGTGCGCCGTCTGTTCGACGAGATCGCCTCGATCCTGCTGCTTGCCGTCGTCGCGGTCGTCGTCTCGGCCTTTGCGGTCGGGTTTGCGTTGTGGCCGCTCGCCGGCGTCGGATTGGCGGCCTGTCTGATGCTGGGCGCGATCCTCGCCACCACCGACCCGGTGGCGGTCGTTGCCATCTTCCGCGACATCGGAGCGCCCCGCCGGCTGTCGATCCTGGTCGAGGGCGAAAGCCTGTTCAACGACGCCGCCGCGATCGTCCTGTTCGGGCTGTTGACGGCGATCCTCACCGGCGCCGAGAGCGCCGGCCCCGTTGCCGGCGTCATCGCCTTTCTGCGCTCGTTCCTCGGCGGTCTCGCCCTTGGCGCCGTCGCCGGCGCGCTCGCCTGCGCCGTGCTGCCGATATTCCGCGAGCACCCGCTGGCGGCGATGACGATGACGATCGCGCTCGCCTATCTCGCCTTTGTCATCGGCGACCATGATCTGCACGTCTCCGGCGTCGTCGCCGCGGTCAGCGCCGGTCTCGTGCTCGGCGACGCCGGGCGGCGGCGGCTGTCGCCGTCGAACTGGGAGCGCCTCGCCGAGAGCTGGGAGCAGCTCGGCTTCTGGGCGAGCTCGCTGATCTTCCTGTTGGCGGCGATGCTGGTGCCGCGCCTCTTGGCCGATCTCAGGCTCGCCGATCTCGGCCTGCTCGCCGTATTGATCGCCGGGGCCTTTGCCGCCCGCGCCGCAACCCTCTTCGGGCTGATGCCGCTGCTGTCGTGGGCGGGTCTGGCCGAGCGCGTCGGCGCCCCGTACAAGCTCGTGATCCTGTGGGGCGGGATGCGCGGCGCGGTGTCGTTGGCCTTGGCGCTGGCGGCAACCGAGAACGACGCCTTGCCGCCCGAAATCCGCCGCTTTGTCGCGATCCTCGCGACCGGCTTTGTCTTGTTCACCTTGTTTGTCAACGCGCCGAGCCTGCGTGCGCTGATGCGCGCCTTGCGGCTCGACCGCCTGTCGCCGGCCGAGCAGGCCCTGCGCGACCGCGCCTTGGCCTTGGCGCAGGCCGAGATCGACGAGGGCATCGCGCGGATCGCGCACGACTACGGAATTGCCGCCGCGCCGGCCGCGGCGCCGCGCCGTGTCGGCGACGGGACGGGCGGCGAGGACGCCCTGCTGCGACCGGAGGCGCGCGCCTATGCCGGTCTCGTCATCCTCGCCGACCGCGAGCAGGAGCTCTATCTCGAACATTTCGACGGCCGCACCGTCTCGCGCGATGCGGTCGCCGACCTGTTGTCGGATGTCGGCCGCCTGCACGATGGGATCAAGACCGGGGGCCGCGACGGCTATCTACGGGCTGCCGCTTCCGGTCTGCAATTCGGCTGGAAGTTCCGCCTCGCGCTGTGGGTCCACCATGTCGCCGGCAGCGCGGCGCCGCTGGCGCGCCAGCTCGCCAGGCGTTTCGAGATGCTGGTCGCCCTTCGGCTCGTGCTCGAGGATCTGGCCGGGTTCAACGAAGCGAAGGTGCGCCCGCTGTTCGGCGAGGAGACCGCGGCGGTGCTGCGGGACGCATTGGCGGTGCGGCGGGCCGACACGGCGCGCGCGGCGGAGGCGGTGCGGCTGCAATATCCGAGCTATACCGAGGCGCTCGAACGGCAGTTCCTGGCCTTGTCGGCGTTGCGGCTCGAAGACGAAAGCCAGCGCCGCCTGCGCGAGGAGGCGATCCTGTCGCAGGAAGTGTTCAATCATCTGCAGCGCGAATTGGGCCGGCGGCGGCGTGCGCTCGAACGGCGCCCGCGGCTCGATCTCGGGCTCAGCCGCGCCGACCTCGTCGCCCGCGTCGCGATGTTCGCCAGGCTCTCGCCGGCATTGCAGGGCGAGATCACGCGGCTGTTGCGGCCGCGCCTCGCGGTCCCGGGCGAGATCATTCTGCGCAGGGGCGAGCGCGGCGACGCGATGTATTTCATCTCGTCGGGGGCGGTCGAGGTCCGCCTCGACGATCGCACCGTCGCGCTCGGGTCGGGCGAATTCTTCGGCGAACTGGCCTTGCTCGACGACCGCCCGCGCAATGCCGACGTGGTCGCGCTCGGCTACAGCCAGCTCCTCTTGTTGCGCCGGCCCGATTTCGAGCGCGTGATGCGGCGCGACGAAAGCCTGCGCGCGCACGTCCATGCGGTCGCCCGAGAGCGGCGCGGGACGGCCGGCAATTAGGGGCGGGAGCGTTGACGCGCTCTCCAACCGGGACAATACTAAAATCCCAATTATTCAATTAAAACTACAGGGAGGACATTATGGCGAGGCTGTGGCTCACCGCGGCGATGCTCGGTGTCCTCTGCGGCGGCTGGTGGGCGGGTCCGGCCGCGGCCTGGGAGCGCGGCGCGGTCGGCACGTTCGCGACGATCCCCTTCTTCGCCCCGGCCGGCCCCGGCGGCTCCTGCCCCGACGGCGCCGCTCTCTGCACCTCCGACATCGAGGGCGTCGCGGTCGGCCCTGACGGCACCGTCTATACCGCCTCCTTCGGCTTCAACAGCGCCGGCGCGCTCGGCGGCTACGGCCAGTTCTTCGCCTTTGCGCCGGACGGGAGGCTGTTGCGGACATTCCCGGTTACGGGGTCGAGCCCGCATCTGATCGGCGGGATTGTTCAGAACCCGCGCAGCGTGCTGTTCGCCGATCTCGGCAACGGCAGCGTCTGGCGGATCGATCCGGTGTCGGGCCATACCAGCCTGTTCCTGCAGGCGCCGACCGTCACGACCGCACCCGGCCTCAACGCCTTGACGATCGATCGGGCCGGCAATGTCTATGTCTCGGACTCGTTCCAGGGCGCGATCTGGAAGACCGGTCCCGACGGCGGCATGCCCGTCGCCTGGTACGCGCCGTCCAATCCGGGGCAGGGCAATCTGCTGTTGCCGACCGCCAATGACGGCGAGGCTCTGATCCCGCCGTTCGGCGCCAACGGCATCGCCTTCAACAACGAAGGCACGGCGCTCTATGTGATGAACACGGCCTATCACTCGATCGTCAAGATCGCCGTCAACCCGGACGGCAGCGCCGGCCCGGCGAGCGTGTTGACGACCGGGATCAACGCCCCGGACGGGGTCGCGATCGACCGCGCCGACACTCTCTGGGTCGTCGCCAATCAGGGCGACGAGATCGTCGCTGTCGACCCGAACGGCAAGGCGATCGCCAAGCGCGGCGATTTCGACGGCGTGACCCGGGACGGCGCAATCCGCGGCCTATTGTTCCCGGCGAGCCCCGCTTTCAGCCCCGACGGCCATACTCTCTACGTCACCAATCTGGCGCTCTATTTGCCTTATGCCGGGGTGCCGGCGATTGCCGTCGACTCGGGCTGGACATTGCAGGTCCGGCACTACGATATCGCCGAGATCCGGGTCGGCCAGTGCGGTGGGGAGGGCGGAGCGGATGTTCCGTGCTGAGCCTCGAAATGCTGCACATGCGTAGAGGTGGCGAGATTGATCCCGCGCCGTATGTCCCTGCCAGATCGTTGCTGGGGTGACTCCGGTGGACACTCGGGCGCTGATGGGAGATGGGAGGCCCTGCGCGCGCTCGGCCTTCGATTGTGCCAAGCAATCGGCGAGATAAGAGGCAATCCTGGGATTGGAAAGCCGTCAACGGCGAGCGACATAAAGGGAAGCAAGCATGTTGAGCCGCTTTCCGGGGAGCGCGAATTGGCGCTGCACTGCATCCTGCAACTTGCAAGCCATCGCTGGGACCGTGCCACCCTATCGCCGCGCCACGGGAGACGGCACCAGAACCAGTGAGCAGGAAGCGTGCCGGAATGCCAAGCGTGCCGCGACCCAGGCCGCGCCTCGCGGCACCTACGCGCGCCACTGTCGGTGCCGTTGCACGAGGGGATGAGGAGCCTAGGGAATGGAACCGAGCCAGTCTCTCGAACCGCTGTTCCACGGCGATCCAGTCGAGGCGATGGAGGCGGCAAAACGGATCATCGGCGGCCAGCTCGCCGTCGATACCGCCGGCCTCACCGCCATCCTGCGGGACAGGAAGAGCCGAAAATGGGCGCGCATCGCGGCGATCTACAGCCTCGGCTTTCTCGGCGAGCGATCGGCGATTCCCCCCTCGTCAGCATTCTGTCCGATCGCAGCGAACCGATAGCGATCAGGGCACACGCGGCGGAGGCCCTCGGCAATATTGGCGATGCCGGGGCGATTCCCGTATTGGCGCATGTCCTGCGGGAAGAGGTCTCGCCAAGCCTGCGGCGCTCCTGCCTCTACGCGCTCGGGGAAATCGACCACCCGGAAGCACGCTCGGCCCTCGAATGGATGCAACGGCAGCGGCCGCGGTCCAGGCGCGCGGGCTGTTAGCCGGGTCGGAGGCTCTGGCTAGTCGTGCTCGATACGTCTCGCAAAGCTCGACATGATGCCATGCACGGAAGATCGCCGCCGATGTCATCCCGGTTGCGGCTGATGAAAAGAACGCGAGGCTCGCTCATGGCCATTCCGCGTAGCTCCGCCGCACTGCCGGCCATGAACAAGCCAATGCATTAATAACTCAACGATCTGGCTGCGGATCTTTGCATCGCCAGAGCGATTTTCGGATAGAGACTCGAACTCGATCCGCGCCCCGTTATGAGGCCCCCCGGTCGGGGCAGTGCGGCGAGGACAATGACGTGCTTCAGGTGGCCCGAGGCGCGCTCGATTTCCCACAGCTATAAACCGCTGTCCGGCGCACCGCGCAATGGATGACGAGATCGGTGCCGGCCTCGCGCGCGATTGCATCAGCGTCGCTCCGGCCGGGACGCCTTGGCCTCGGCCGCAAGATTACACCTTTTGCGTGTGCAATCGGCGGCATCGGAAGGCTGCGCTCAGGCCGGCAAAATTCCGCTGTTTTTGGTCCGGAGAGGCGAAAATTCCGTTGTTCCGGGCGCCAAATTCCGCTGTTCTTTTGCGCTCCGATTGCGGTTGCAGACCACTCAACCCATTGGATTCCGTGCTCTTTGCGGCGCAGGGCGGGCGATGGGGCGCCAAATTCCGTTGTTTTTGGCGGCGGTGCGGAAAGGAAGAGGCCGCCGTGATCTGCAGCGCTCTGCTGCCTCGCCGCGGTCCCGGCGGCTTCCGTCAGCCCGCGTCCAGCGGCGGAAACCCCGCCGGCGGGCGGCGCGCCTGTGTCGCTTGCTCGAAGACGTAGGCGAGGCGCAGCAGCGTCGCTTCGCTCCAGGCGCGGCCGGTGAAGGTGAGGCCGAACGGGAGTTCGCGGCCGCCGGGGCCGGCGGTGAAGCCGGCCGGAACCTGCACGCTCGGATAGCCGGCCTTGGCGGCGATTGCGGCGCCGACGGCACCGGGAAACAGCACCGCGTCGAGGCGGTGCCGGTCCATATAGGCGTCGAGGCCCAGCGTGCGGGCCGCCTGAAGGTCCATCGCGCGCGCTGCGCGGTATTCGATCTCGCTGAGATCGCCGCGCGTCGCCGCGGCGGCGAGAAGGAGGTCCTGGCCGAAGCGCAGCGCCCGCTCGCCCTCCCGGCGGTTGAACGCGACGATGTCGGCGAGGCTCCTGATCTCCGTCGCCGCCCAATCGCGCAGGTAGGCGTCGAGGCCGTGCTTCAGTTCGTAGACCAAGACGATCGGCCGGCGTACCGGCTGACCGCGGGCTGGGCTTTCGGGGTTGCGGTTCAGGATTGCCATTTCGGTGCCGGGGCCGCCGATCCAGCCTGCGGTCGGCAGGTTGGCGCGCAGGATCGTCGCGCCTGCGCTCTCCAATACGGCGATGGCCTGTTCCATCAACAGAGCGGCGGGAGGCGAGAGCGGACCGTAATAGACGTCGTTGCCGGGATCGGCAGGGTCGCTCGGCACGCCGATGCGCGCGCCCTTGAGCCCGTCTTTGGCGAGCGCGCGCGTATAGGAGTCGGGACGGCGCAGAGCCTGCGTCGCCGGGTCGCGCGGATCGGCCGCAGCGAGCACGTCAAGGAGGATCGCCGCATCCTCGACCGAGCGGGCGAGCGGTCCGGCGGTATCCTGGCTCGCGGCGATCGGGATGACGCCGGCGCGGCTCAACAGCCCGACCGTCGGTTTGACCGTGACGAGGCCGTTCTGGCAGGCCGGCGACAACAGCGAGCCCGAGGTCTCGGTGCCGATTGCCGCGGCGCACAGTCCCGCTGCAACCGCCACCGCCGAGCCCGAGCTTGACCCGCCGGGCGAGACGATCGGCACGCTATTCTCGCCGAGCGCCGGCGCGTATGGATTTTTGACCTGCCCGGCCAACGAGCTGTAGCCGGCCGGCATGTCGACCGCCAGGATATTGGCGAATTCGGTCAGGTTCGCCTTGCCGAGGACGACGGCGCCGGCCGTGCGCAGTCGCCGGACCAGCGTCGCGTCGCGCACCGCCCGCGCCCCTTCCAGCGCCAAAGAGCCGGCGGTGGTGTGGGTGTTGTCGTCGGTCGCAATGTTGTCTTTCACGAGGATCGGGATGCCGGCCAGCGGCTGCCGCGGGCTCGGCGTTGCACCATCGAGCGACGCGGCAACCGCCAGCGCATCGGGATTGACCTCGCGCACCGAATTGAGCGCCGGCCCCGCCCGGTCATAGGCCTCGATCCGTGCCAGGTAGGCCCGCACCAGCGCGCTCGCCGTCGTCCGGCCCTCGATCAGCGCCGTCTGCAATTCGGCGATCGTGGCGTCGGCAATGTTCATTGCCGCAGCAACCTGCGGGCGATGATGAGGCGCATGATCTCGTTGGTGCCTTCGAGGATCTGGTGCACCCGCAGGTCGCGCAGATAGCGCTCGATCGGATAGTCCTTCATGTAGCCGTAGCCGCCGTGAAGCTGCAGCGCGTCGTTGGCGATGCGGAAGCCGGCATCGGTGGCAAAGCGCTTCGCCATGGCGCAGTGGAGCGTCGCGTCGGCCTCGCCCTGATCGAGCGCGCGCGCCGCGCGATGCACCATGAGCCGCGCCGCCTCGAGCTCGGTCGCCATGTCGGCGAGGCGGAAGCGCAGCGCCTGGAACTCGGCGAGGCGCCGGCCGAACTGGCTGCGGACGCCGAGATGCTCGCGCGCGGCCTCGAGGCAGGCGCGCGCCCCGCCGAGCGAGCAGGCGGCGACGTTGAGCCGCCCGCCGTCGAGCCCCATCATGGCGATCTTGAAGCCGTCGCCCTCCTCGCCGATGCGGTTCGCCACCGGCACGCGGCAGTCCTCGAAGATCACCATCGCCGTCGGCTGGCTGTGCCAGCCGAGCTTCTTCTCCTGCTTGCCGAAGGAGAGGCCGGGCGTGCCCTTCTCGACGACGATGCAGGAAATGCCGCGCGCCCCCTCGCCGCCGGTGCGCAGCATGCAGACATAGACGTCGCTCGCGCCGGCACCCGAGATGAACGCCTTGGCGCCGTCGATCACGTAATGCTCGCCCTCGCGCCGCGCCCGCGTCTTGAGCGCGGCGGCGTCCGAGCCGGCGCCGGGCTCGGTCAGGCAATAGCTCGCGCATTGCGCCATGCTGACGAGGCCGGGAAGGAATCGTTGCCGCTGCT
>DATFCQ010000307.1:0-16874 GCA_035252905.1 Allostellaceae bacterium
CGCGTCCCTGCGGGTTGCACGAGGAAGGCCGGCGGCCGCGTCGCGCCGCCTTGCCGATATCCCGCATCGCCGGCGGCGGCGCTCCTAACCGCCGGCCTTCCTGGTGCAACGCACGCCATGACGGAATGCGTTAGGTGCTCTCAGCCCGGGCCTTACGCTCCGGAGCGCCTCGCCGAGGGGCTTCTGGCGCTCGCCGCCGAGCCGGTCTTTGCCGCCATCCTCGCTGAGGCGGGGCCGCCGCGCTTCCGCCGCCGGCGCAACGGCTTTGCCACCCTGGTGCACATCATCCTCGAACAGCAGGTGTCGATCGACGCGGCGGCGGCGATGTTCCGCCGGCTGTCGGGTCTGTGCCGACCCCTATCGCCGCAGCGCTTTCTCGAACTTGACGACGGGACGCTCGGCGCCTGCGGCTTCATCCGGCAAAAGCGGGATTACGCACGGCGCCTTGCCGGCGCGGTCATGGGCGGCGAGTTTGATTTCGCCCGGCTCGCCGCGTCCGGGGACGAGGCGGCCTTTGCCGCCTTGCGCGCGATCCGCGGCATCGGCCGGTGGAGCGCCGAAATTTATCTGATCTTTGCGCTCGGGCGGGCCGACATCTGGCCCGCCGCCGATCTCGGCCTGCAGGTCGCGGTCGGCGAACGTCTCGGTCACGGCCGGCTCGACGAAGGGACCTTGCGCCGTCAGGGTGAGGCGTGGCGGCCGTGGCGCTCGGTGGCCGCCTGTCTGTTCTGGCAGTCCTATCTCCATGCGCGCGGCCGCCGCGCGCCCGAATTGCCGGCCGAGCTTTACGCGTGATCGGCCGGCAGGGAGGGGCAAGCGCCTCTACGATTTCGGAAGCTTGAACACCTGTCCCGGATAGATCAGGTCGGGATTGCGGATCTGCCCGAGATTGGCCAAATAGATCGTCAGATAGCGCGTACCGGCCCCGAACAGCTCGCGGGCGATCCGCCATAGGGTGTTGCCCTGCCGCACGACATAGACCCGCTCGGCAACCGGCGCCGCCGCCGGGGTCGGCGCGGCGTGCGGGACGGCGACGGCCACCGTTTCGGCGGCCGCGATGGCCGGGCCTTGCCCGACGGAAGCGCGCAAGGTCAAATGCCGCTCGCCGGGGGCGAGCGGCCGGTCGGGGACCAGCACCCATTCGCCGTTCCCGTCGGCCGTGGCTTCGCCGAGCGTCTCCCCGCCTGCGAAAACCTGAACGCGAGCATGGGGCGCCGCGCGCCCGGCGATGACCGCCGTCCCGTCCGGAGCAACAGTGACGATGTCAAAGCTCGGCCGCAGAGGAGGCATCTGGAGGTTCGGCCTATGCGCAGGCCGCACCGGACGGGACGCGACCGTCGCCATCGTCACGCTAATACGGCCCCTGTCGCCGCGTGGGATCAGCACAAACGCGGCGGCCGTTAGCAGCACCACGAGGCCGAGGCCAAGCAGAATGCCGCGCAGCACCAGTCCCTCGGAATCTCGATTTGCCAGTGAGACGAGCATAGAACGGCGCGTCTCGCCGCGCAATCGCCGTCGTGCCCTGTGAGGTCGCCCCGTGAGGTCGCCCCGTGAGGTCGAGAGAGACATGCAGCCGATCCGCCGGGTTTGCGTCTATTGCGGTTCCTCCGCAGCGGTCGCCCCGCGGTTCCGGCAGGCGGTCAGCGAACTCGGCAGAGCGCTCGCCGAGGCCGGCATCGCGGTGATCTATGGCGGCGGGCGCGTCGGCCTGATGGGCCTTCTGGCCGACGCGGCGCTTGCCGTGGGCGGCACCGTGACCGGCATCATTCCGGCCCATCTGACCGCCGGCGAGGCGGCGCATCAGGGACTGACCGAACTCGTCGTTGTCGACAGCCTGCATGCCCGCAAGCGCGAGATGGCGGCGCGGGCGGACGCCTTTGCGGTCCTGCCGGGCGGTATCGGCACCCTTGACGAGACCTTTGAGATCCTCAGCTGGAAGCAACTGGCGTTGCACAGGAAGCCGATCCTGATCCTCGACGCCGCCGGATACTGGGCGCCGCTCCGGGCGCTTCTCGACCATGTCGTCACGCACGGCTTTGCCCGTCCGCAAACCCTGGATCTGGTCCGCATTGTGGCCGATGTCAGCGCGCTGATGACGGCGCTGGCGGAGGTTCCGGCATCGCTAACGAGCCCTGTCACAGACCGGCTCTGACCCCGCAGCGTCGGGCCAACGGATTGAAGCGTCACGGAAATGGCTCCTCCTTGGCAATATACACGAGCCTTGGGGATAACGTTGTGGAAAAGCCGCGGCGATCGATTTCCGAGCCCAACAATCCAAATCTTCTCGCGTGTTTGCCCAAAAACAGGGCAAAAACCTAAACTCTTGATTTATAAAGAAAAAATTTCTGAGGTTTGGTAAACGCCCGGCAAGGGCTGTAAACCGACTGTAACATTTCGGTGGATAAGAGGCGGGAAAGCCGCTCTGATGCTTGCCTTCGGGGCTGTGAACAACTTGCTGCGCTGCGGCAGCGGGGCCCGCGACCTTAGGCGCGGCAGGGCTTTGTGCGGCTTGCCTCGCCCTGCCTCGGCCTCTATGTTCGCCGCGCGCAGCGGTCGGGCGGCATCAGAGGGTAACCAGCGATGGCAAAGATCAAAGTGGCTCAGCCGATCGTCGAACTCGACGGCGACGAGATGGCCCGGATCATGTGGCGATTCATCAAGGACAAGCTGATCCTCCCCTACCTCGACATCGACATCAAATATTATGACCTCGGGATGGAGAAGCGGGACGAGACCGACGACTGGATCACGGTCGAGGCCGCCGAGGCGATCAAACGCTGGCATGTCGGGGTCAAATGCGCGGGGATCACACCCGACGAGGCGCGGGTCGAAGAATTCCACCTCAAGAAGATGTGGAAATCGCCGAACGGCACTCTGCGCAACATCATCGGCGGAACGATCTTCCGCGAGCCGATCATCTGCAAGAATGTGCCGCGGGTCATCCCGAACTGGACCAAACCGATCGTCATCGGCCGCCACGCCTATGCCGACCAATATGCCGCGACCGATTTCGTCGTGCCGGGCAAGGGCAAGTTGACCCTGACCTTTACGCCGGCCGACGGCGGGGCGCCCGTGACCCGCGACGTGTTCGATTTCCCGGGCGGCGGGGTCGCGCTCGGCATGTACAATCTTGACGACTCGATCCGCGGCTTTGCCCGCTCGTGCTTCAATTACGGGCTGCAGCGCGGCTGGCCGGTCTATCTGTCGACCAAGAACACGATCCTCAAGGCCTATGACGGGCGCTTCAAGGATCTGTTCCAAGAGGTGTTCGACCGCGAGTTCGCGGCGACGTTCAAGGAGCGCGGGCTCACCTATGAGCACCGGCTGATCGACGACATGGTGGCGCTGGCGCTCAAGTGGAACGGCGGTTTTGTGTGGGCCTGCAAGAATTACGACGGCGACGTCCAATCCGACCAATTGGCGCAAGGCTTCGGCTCGCTTGGTCTGATGACCTCGGTGCTGCTGACCCCCGACGGCAAGACGGTCGAGGCCGAAGCGGCGCACGGCACCGTGACCCGGCATTATCGCCTGCACCAGCAGGGCAAGGAAACCTCGACCAACCCGATCGCCTCGACCTTTGCCTGGGCGCGCGGGCTGCGCTACCGTGGTCTGTTCGACGACACGCCCGAAGTCGTGCGCTTTGCCGAGACCCTGGAGCGGGTGTGCATCGACACCGTCGAGCGCGGCGAGATGACGCGCGATCTGGCGATCCTGATCGGCCCCGACCAGCCGTGGCTGACGACCAACCAGTTCCTCGACCGCATCGACGCCAATCTGAAGAAGGCGATGGCGGCCTGATCCCCTGTGTGAGGGATCGTCGGGGCGGCAAAATTGGCGGAATGCGCTGCGCTTTTCCGCCCTACACCGCCCCGTAAGGCGGAAAGCGGAGCGCACTCCGCCGCTTGAGAAGGCCCGCGCCCGTCAATAGCCCCGGGCCGGGTCGACGCGGTTCAGGAGCGGCTGCCCGCTCTCGTAGCGGCGAATGGTGTCGGCGATGATCGGCGCCGCCGTCGCCGGATTGGTGATCCCGGCGATATGCGGGGTCACGACAATGCGCGGATCCTGCCAGAACGGATGTCCGGGCGGCAGCGGCTCGTCGCGGAAGACGTCGAGCACCGCGGCGGAAAGCTGCCCCGCATCGAGCGCCGGGATCAGATCCTCCTCGACGAGATGGCCGCCGCGTCCGGCATTGACGAGACCGGCGCCGCGCGGCAGCGCGGCAAATGTGTCGGCGCACAGGATGCCTTCGGTGGCGCTGGTCAGCGGCAACAGACACACAAGGATCTCGGAGCGCGCCAACAGCTCTCTCAACCGTGCCGGGCCGGCGAAGGTGGCAAATCCGGCGACGCTCTTGTCGTCCCGGCGCCAGCCGGCAACCGGGAAACCCAGGGCGCGCAGCCTCCTCCCGGCGGCCTGGCCGATCTCGCCAAAGCCGAGAATGCCGACCGGCCGCAGGGCCGCGTTTTTCTGCGCGTGCTCGCGCCAGATCTGCGCCCGCTGCTGCGCCTGGTAATCGAGATCCCGACGATGCAGCCGCAGCACCTGCAGAGCGACATATTCGCTCATCGCGTCGATCAGATAAGGATCGACGAGGCGGACGATCGGGATATGGCGGGGCAATTCGGGGTCGACAAAGATGTGATCGACGCCGGCCCCCAGGGACAGGATCAGCTTCAGGTTCGGCAGCCCGGCCAGGAGACCGGGTTCGGGCCGCCATACCAGCGCATAGTCAATTTCGGTCGGATCGCCGACGTCCGGCCACACGCGCACGGCCAGCCCCGGCATCAGCCGGTCGAGCTGCCCGCGCCAGCGAGCCGCGGAATCGACCGAGGAACGGAACAACAGCGCCATTCCCCACCCTACCCCATCCGAGGCCGCATGTAGAAGGGGCCGGATCGGGGCGGGCTCGGCCGCATGGCGATGCCGCATTGGTTACGAGCGCGCCACATTGCCGCCGGCTTGCCCGCGCAGGATCGCGGGAGAAATCGGGGAGAGTCATGCGTTCGTTGTGGCGGTTGATGGCTCGGCAATGGCTGGGCGGGGAGAGCTCGGAGCGGCTGACCGGCGATTCGGTTCTGGCCGACCTCCTGGCACCGGAGCGGACTGTTCCGGAGTTTTGCGTGGCCCGCAACGAGGGCGGCGGCGCACCGGCGCCCGCGCCGGTGCGGGCGCCCGAGACGGGCGAACATGAGGATGCCGAAGCCGATACGAACCCTTGTACCTGAACCGCAGAACCACTGTATCTCAATGGCTTGCTGATAGACTTGCGATGTCCCGCCGCGACCCTTCCCAATTCTCAAATAATATCGACAAAATTTGGACGGCAAACCCGAGTTAACATGGCCTTAATATTGTTTAACTCTACACAGGGCGTTTTTTTGTCACTCGCATTCAGAGCAGGCTTTGGTTAGAGAGAAGCGAGTACGAGTGAGCAATGCTTCACTTGATCAGGGCAAGGGTGGGGTAGGAGATGGTTGAGCCGAGGACAGGAATGTCACGGTCGGCGTATTTGCGCGCCCAGGCGGATCGCTGCTTTCGGTTGGCTCAGGGGATGGCCAGCCTGGAGCTGTTCGACGAGCTTGAGGCGATCGGTCGGGACTACGAGCGCGAGGCGGCGCGGCTTGAAAACGTCCGAGGGCAAAGCGAGCCCCGCGGGCGGCTCCACGAGCCCGTTTGAGTCATCCCGGCGAAAGGCTGCGCGCCCGCAAAGTGCGCGTGTTCAGGCTTGGAGCAGTTTCAGGATTGGTTTGACACGAGGATCGAGAGCTATCAGTCAAGCTGATCCCGAAACTGTTCTAAGCGCCCCTCCGGCGCGCAGCGCGCCGCCACAATCTGTGGCTTTCGGCCAATTGCCAAGCGGCGAGGGCGGGCAGTCCGATCGCGAAGTCGCGGGCGCGCTTCAGCAGCGACAGCGCCAGCGCCATCTCGGGGGTCAAACCGAAGGTGGCGCCGAGCAGAACATAGCCGGCCTCCTGCACGCCGACCGCGTTGGGAACCGCAAAGGCTGCCGTGCGGAGTGCATAGAGCAGTCCCTCGATGACCAGCACCGTCGGAAAGCCGAGCGGGCTGCCGGCAAAGCGCAAGGCGAGCCAAACCTCGATTGCACTCGCAATCCAGCAGGCGAGGTGGAGGGAAAAGCTCGCGAACAGGCCGGTTTTGCGGGCATGAATGCCGAGAAGGGCGGCATGCAAGGCGGCCGCTCCCGACGCTGTGCGGTCCGCCCAGCCGCGCCCGAGCACGCGGGCAAAGCGGTGCAAAAGATTGAAGCCGTGGCGCTGGGCGATCAAAAACAGGGCGGCGAGCACACTGGCGGCCGCGAGCCCGATTCCGGCCGGGAGGGCCAATTTGGCGTCGGGCCGGAAATGGAGCAACAACAGCAGTGCGATCGCGGTATAGGCGAGCTGCGCGACGAATTCGAGGGTGACGTCGACAATCGTGCTCGCCGCGGCGGTCGTGCCGCCGAGCCCGGCGAACACCGCCGCCCGCGCTCCGGCCACGTAACCGCCGACCTGGGACAGGGGCAGCACCTCGGCCGCCGAATCGCGAACCAGCCGGCCCCAGATCGGGATCCAGGGGCGGGTTCCCGGCAACAGCGCCCGCCACGCAATCCCCATGACCGCAATCAGCCCGAGATGGATCAGGCAGACGGCGGCAAAGCCGGTCCAGCCGATCGCACGCAATGAGCGCGCCACCGCCGCCGCGCCGAAATGCAGGATAAGAGCGGCGATCAGGGCGAGACCGGCGAGACCGGCGGCGATCGGAACCAGCCGCACCGGGCCTCCCGACCGCCGTGCGGCGCCCGAGCGCTCGCGCGGGAAGGCGGCGCGGGTCATGGCGGCGCGGCAACCGCTCCCTTGCGCAGAAAACAGCGCACAAAGCGCAGCAGACGCGGCACCGTACGGGGGCGCAGCAGCCGCGGGTCATAACCGGAAAGCCGGCGGTCGTTCTCGGCCAGGCACAAATCGATAAACCCGGCCGCCGACAGACTTCCGGCGCCGACGGCGCGGCTTCCGGTCAATGTGAAATTGTTGTCCGCTCCCCCTTGCGCGCCGGTCGGAAGGCCGCGGGCGATCCCGATCCGCTCCCATACCAGAAACCCCCAGACCGCGAGGATTTTGAGGTCGAACAACAGGCGCCGCCACAGCGGCAAATTGCGCCGGTACCAGGCCACCCAGTTGACGAAGAACAGAATGTGCCGGCCCTCCTCCTGCATAATCGGCTCGAAGGTATCGACGAGTTCGCGCGGAAAGAACCCCGATTGCCGGGCCAGCGCGAACAAGCCGAAAGCAAAGACACTGTCGATGCACTCGCTGAAGCCGGTCACCATGAATGCCCATTCGGGATCGCGCGGGCGCAGGTATTCGGGTTCGGGCATCAGGGGAATCCGATAGGCGGCGACCAGGCTCGACAAGACCTCCTTGTGGCGTCCCTCTTCGAACCCGTCGAGTTCGATGGCGCGCCGCAACAGCGGGTCGGCAATCGTCCGGGCAAAGGACAGCACGCGCAGCCGCGCCCTGCCCTCGGTCTGCACCGCGATGTCCCAGATCGGCAGGCCGACGACGCGGGCGCGCGACGCAGGATCGAGCGCCGGCCAGGCGATCACCGAGGGTTTGTAGGGATCATGGGTGTCGAGCAGCATATGGCAGAAGGCAAATTTGTGTGCCTCGCTGCCGGGCAGGATCGGCTCGAGCGCCGCCCGGGCGCGCGTGGGGCGGCCGGCTTTCGCGGGCATCGCGTCGTCGACCATCCGCGGCAACTCCCCTTGTTTGCACCGGGCCCACCCGACGCAGTGGCGTCGCATGGGGACCCCGGAAAGATGGTGCGGCGAGAGCCGCCGTTGACTTGCCGGGAGGGCTCTCTTATACAGCCGCCTCCGCAGAATGCGGAGGTCGTTGCGGAGACGGTTCCGTGAAGCGCACTTACCAGCCAAGCAAGCTCGTCCGCAAGCGCCGTCACGGGTTCCGGGCGCGGATGGCAAGCGTCGGCGGACGGCGGGTGCTGGCGTCGCGGCGGAAGAAGGGGCGCAAGCGCCTGTCCGCTTGAGCGCGGCCAAAGCGGCGTGCGCGCCGGGCTTGTAACTCTCAAGACCCGAGCCGATTTTCTCAGGGTCGCCGCGACTCGGCTGCGGGCGGTCACCCCCGGTCTGATCGTGCAGGCGGCGCCGGGACCGGCCGGCGCAGCGACGGTGCGCGTCGGCTTTACCGCGACCAAGAAGCTCGGAGGCGCCGTCATTCGCAATCGCGCACGGCGCCGGCTGCGGGCCGTGGCCGCCGAGGTCCTGGCGCAACGCGGAACGCCGGGAACGGATTATGTGCTGATCGCGCGCTCCGGCACCGCGGGGCGGCCCTATGCCGCACTCGTCGCCGATTTGGCAACGGCATTGCGGCGGCTCGACCGGGTCGATCGGGTCGCAACCGCCAAAAAGGAGAGAAAATGACCCGGCCTATTCGGGCAGGGATGGCGAACCCGGCAAATCTGCTGCTGCAGGGGGCGATCCGCGCCTATCAATGGCTGATCTCGCCGCTGCTGCCGCCCTCCTGCCGCTTTCTGCCGACCTGCTCGGACTATGCCTTTGAGGCGATCGGTCGGCACGGCACCGTGCGCGGCCTTGCTCTTGCGGCCTGGCGCCTGTCTCGCTGCCATCCCTGGGGCGGCAGCGGTTACGACCCGGTTCCGCCTCCCGGCCGGTGGCGGAACCCGCCGCCGGCTCTCGATCGGTAACGCTTTCTGTCCCCTCGATCCTCGGCTCTGACCTGAATGGGAATGGACCAACGCAATCTCCTGATCGCGATCGTGCTGTCGGTCGTGATCCTGATCGCCTTTCAATTCACCTACGAGCATTTCGCGCCGCCGCCGCCGCATCGGACGACGACAAGCGCGCCGGCGCATCCGCCCTCTGCCGTGAGCCGAGCCGAGCCGCCGGCGACGAATGCGCCGGCGGCCGCCCATGCCGGCGCCGCCGGGGTCGAGACGCGCGCCGCCGTCTTGGCCAAGGAACCGCGCATCAAGATCGTCACGCCGCGATTGCACGGCTCAATCGCCTTGAAGGGCGCGATGTTCGACGATCTGACGCTCACCACCTATCACGTTGGGGTCAAGCCGACGAGCCCGGACGTCGTGCTGTTGCAGCCGACCGGGACGGCGCATCCCTATCTCGCCGAATTCGGCTGGAGCGCGGACAGCCCGGGGGTCAAATTGCCGGGTCCCGACACGGTCTGGAAGCCGATCACGAGCGGACCCCTGACCCCGTCGCACCCGATCACGCTGTCCTGGGACAACGGCGCGGGCCTCCTGTTCACGCGCACGATCAGCGTCGACCGGAATTACATGTTCACCGTGCACGAGAGCGTGCGCAACACCGGAAAATCGGCGGTCGAACTATCCCCCTACGGCCTGATCAGCCGCACCGGGACGCCGAAGGTCTCGGGCTACTACCTGCTGTTCGAGGGGCTTCTCGGCTATGTCGACGGCTCGCTGCAGGAGATCAAATATTCCTCGCTCACGCCGGGCAAACCCGACAGCTTCCCTTCGACCGGCGGCTGGCTCGGCTTCAGCGACAAATACTGGCTGACCTCGCTGATCCCGCCGCAGAACGACAAGGTCACGGCGCGCTTTGATCACACCCTGGAAAAGGACGTCGATCGCTACCAGACCGACTTTCTCGGACCGCCGGTGACGATCGCCCCCGGGGCGACGGCCGAGACCTCCTCCCGCTTCTTTGCCGGCGCCAAGGAATTGAGCCTTCTCGACGCCTATACGGCGCAGGGCATCCCCCGCTTCGACCACGCCATCGATTTCGGCTGGTTCTATTTCCTGACCAAGCCGATCTTTCTGACGTTGCGGCTGTTCAAGCACGCGCTCGGCAATTTCGGGCTCGCGATCCTGCTGTTCACATTGCTGGTCAAATTGCTGTTCTTCCCGCTCGCCAACAAATCCTATCGGGCGATGAGCCGGATGAAGTTGCTGCAGCCGGAAGTGCAGAAATTGCGCGAGCGCTTCCCCGACGACAAGGCCCGCCAGCAGCAGGAGATGATGGCGCTCTACAAGCGGGTCGGCGCCAACCCATTGGCCGGCTGCCTGCCGATCGTCGTCCAGATCCCGGTCTTCTTTGCCTTGTACAAGGTCTTGTACGTCACGATCGAGATGCGGCATGCGCCGTTCTTCGGCTGGATCCATGATCTGGCGGCGCCCGACCCGACCTCGTTCGCCAATCTGTTCGGGCTGATCCCGTACACCCCGCCGCCTTTCCTGATGATCGGCGCCTGGCCGATCATCATGGGGGTGACGATGTTCCTGCAGCAGAAACTCAATCCGCAGCCGGTCGACCCGATGCAGGCGCGCATGTTCATGATCCTGCCGGTCGTGTTTACATGGATGCTGGCCGCCTTCCCGGCCGGGCTCGTGATCTATTGGGCCTGGAACAACACGCTCAGCGTCATTCAGCAATGGGTGATCTACCGGCGGAGCGGCGCCTGAGCGATCCGGCAGAGATCGCGGCGACGCTCTTCCCGCCGCGGGATCTGACACCCGAGGCGATCGAGGCGGGACGCCGCCTGTTCGCCCGCGAGGCGCGCTTTGTCGCGGCCGCGGCCGAACCGGCGGCGATCCCGCCCGACGGCCTGCCCGAGATCGCCTTTGCCGGGCGCTCGAATGTCGGCAAGTCGAGCCTTATCAATGCATTGTGCGGGCGGCGCATGCTGGCGCGCACCTCCAACACTCCGGGACGCACGCGCACGCTCAACTTCTTCGCGCTTTCCGACCGGCTCGTCCTGGTCGATCTGCCGGGCTACGGCTACGCCGCGGCGGCAAAGAGCGCGGTGGCGCAATGGAACCGCCTGCTGCGGCATTATCTCGAGAGGCGGGCGGCGCTTCGCCGCATCTGCCTGCTGATCGACGCCCGCCACGGCATCAAGGAGACTGACCGGCCACTGTTCAGCCTCCTTGATTCGTGCGGGGCACCCTATCAGATCGTATTGACCAAGCTCGACAAATTGCGGGATGCGGAGATTGACGAGGTGGCGCGGCGGGTTACGGCCGAATTGGCCCGCCACCCGGCGGCGCATCCGGAAATCCACCTGACCAGCGCGCATGACGGGCAGGGTCTCCCCGCCCTGCGCGCGGCGCTCGGCAGCTTTGCCGAGACTGCGGCGCCTTCGGCGCTGGCGGGTCCCGCGACGCGCGGCTAGAGTGCGCGGCCATGCAACCCGCCGCTCCGCCCCCCTATGCCGATCCCCGCGTCAAGGCCGCGGTCCTGGCCGAGGCGCTGCCTTATATGCGGCGCTACGCCGGCCGCACGATCGTCGTCAAATATGGCGGCCACGCGATGGGCGACGCCGCATTCGAGCAGTCCTTTGCGCGCGACGTCGTCCTCTTGAAGCAGGTCGGCATCAACCCGATCGTCGTCCATGGCGGCGGCCCGCAGATCGCCCAGATGTTGGAACGGCTCGGCATCAAAAGCAGCTTTGTCGACGGGCTCAGGGTGACCGACCGCGAGACCATGGAAGTCGTCGAGATGGTGCTCGCCGGCACGATCAACAAACAGCTCGTCGCCGCGATCAACGCGGCCGGCGGCTGCGCCGTCGGCCTCACCGGCAAGGACGGCGGCCTGGTCGAGGCCGAAAAGGTGGTGCGCAGCCGCAATGAGGGCGGCACCCGCATCATGATCGACCTCGGCTATGTCGGCGAGCCGCGGCGGATCGACACGCGGGTGCTCGACACCTTCAAGCAATCCGACATCCTCCCGGTCATCGCGCCGATCGGCGTCGGCGCCGAGGGCGAGACCTACAACATCAACGCCGATACAGTCGCCGGCGCGATCGCCGCCGCGGTCGGGGCGACGCGGCTGATCCTGTTGACCGACGTCGCCGGCGTGCTCGACGCCGACAGAAGGCTGGTGTCCGAAGCGAGCGCGGCGGAGGCGCGGCGGATGATCGCCGCAGGGATCGTCACCGGCGGCATGATCCCGAAGGTCGAGACCTGCCTGACGGCGGTTGCGGGCGGGGTCGAGGCGGCGGTGATCCTCGACGGCCGGATCCCGCACGCGCTGTTGCTCGAACTGTTCACCGAAGCCTCGGGAGCCGGAACGCTGATCCGGGGCGGGTAATGACGTCATCCAATCACCCTCACCCCCCAGCCCTTCGGGCTGGGTCCCCCCTCTCCCGCAATGCGGGAGAGGGTGCCGAGCGGGGCGAGGCGGGTGAGGGCGACTCCGCAGCAAAGCACAGCTTTGCACCCATTACCTCCGCGAAAGAGCCGGTACCGCAGGATCGGCATTGGCGGCCGCTCTCCAAAGTCGAGACCTGGATCTTCGATCTCGACAATACGCTCTATCCCGCCTCGTGCCGGCTGTTCGACCAGATTCACGCGCGCATGACAGAATTCATCGCCGGGCGGCTCGGGCTCTCGCCCGAACAGGCGCTCTTCGTGCAGAAAACCTATTTCCGCGAGCACGGTACGACCTTGCGCGGGCTGATGGTCGTCGACGGCATCGATCCCGACGAGTTCATGGATTTTGTGCACGCGGTCGATCTCGCCTGCGTACCGCCCGATCCGGCCCTTGTCACGGCGCTGTGCCGCTTACCCGGGCGCAAAATCGTCCACACCAACGGCTCGCAGCGTCACGCCGAGCGGCTGCTTGGCCATCTCGGCATCGCCGAATCCTTCTGCGGCATCATCGATATCGCTGCGGCCGGCTATGATCCGAAGCCGGCCCTCGCCGGCTACCACGAGCTTGTTCGTCGGCACGGTGTCGCCCCTGCCGCCGCGCTGATGATCGACGACATCGCCCGGAACCTCGTCCCGGCGGCGGCGCTCGGCATGACCACCGCCTGGCTGCGCCACGACGCCGAATGGTCGAGCGACGGCGCCGCAGGCGATCACATCCACTACGTCGTCGACGACCTCGCCGGCTTTCTCGCCGGCGTCCTGCCTTAAGGCCGCGCCATGACCGTCGCCGACACAATCCGCCGCAAGCTCGTCGAACGCTTCGCCCCGCTCCGGCTCGACATCATTGACGAGTCGCACCGGCACGCCGGCCATGCCGGCGCCCGTCCCGAGGGCGAGACGCATTTCGCCGTGACCATCGTGGCCGCCGGTTTTGCCGGCAGGGGCCGGGTCGAACGGCAGCGCCTTGTCTATGAAACCCTGGCCGAGGAACTGAAGACGCGCGTTCACGCGCTGTCGGTGACCGCCAGGGCGCCGGGTGAAGCCAGCGCGTAAAGGGCTCAGACGGAAGGAATAGGCGATGGATCGATATTTGCTTTAACCAAAGGTTGTAACCCTAGGTCATGATAATCCACTATCATATGAGCTGTCGGCGTTAGCCATATTATAAAATCCCCTTGCATTTTATAACATGGTCGGATAGGGACGACCTTGTTATAGGAGACTGCAAGCGGGTTCGCGGAGCGATGCCGAGAGGACATTATCAGCATCAACCGACCGGATATCGAGCGTTCATACCTGAACGCCTGCCGCCCGATCCCCCCATTAGCATCGACCCCGAGATGATTGACCTGCTGTCGCAGGCAGATCGTAATTTGGGGCGTCTTGATGGAATGACCCTGACACTTCCTAATCCAGATATGTTCGTTTTTATGTACGTCAGAAAGGAGGCTGTTCTATCAAGTCAAATCGAGGGAACACAAGCATCTCTGATTGATGTGCTTGAATATGAAAACAATATACAGAATGCAAAAAACCCGGAAGACATTGAAGAAGTTGTCAATTACATTTTTGCGGTGAATAAAGGGCTAGAACGTTTGCAACAATTGCCCCTATCACTATGCCTAATCAAGGAGATCCATTCAGCCCTAATGCAAGGCGTGCGGGGCAATGAAAAGAGCCCTGGGGAGTTTCGAACAACTCAAAACTGGATTGGTCCTCAAGGTTGTTTATTAACTCAGGCGAGCTATATTCCACCGCCACCGCATGAGATGATGATTGCGCTCGACAACTGGGAAAAATTTTTATATGATGATAGAGTTAATATGCCGATACTTCTCAAGGTCGGCATTGCCCATGCACAGTTTGAAACGATTCATCCATTTCTAGATGGAAATGGACGAATTGGACGCCTACTCATTACATTTTTACTTTGTGAAGCGAAAATTATGAAATGGCCATCTCTTTACATCTCTCACTATTTTAAAGAATATAAATCCGAGTACTATACTAGACTGCAAGACACGAGAGATAAGGGGGATTGGGAAGGATGGCTGAAATTTTTTCTACGGGGAATTTCAGAAGTAGCACAAGAAGCAACGAAAACAACCACCACAATCCTCCAAATACGAGAAGATACTCGCAGATTGATCTCCGAGAAACTGACGAGATCTGGTGCTGGTAATGCAATGGCCCTTTTATCTCAGCTATTCTATCGACCAGTCGTCAACGTGCAGCAAGTGGCAGATATAATAGACATGACGTATGCGACTGCAAATTACCTAGCATCAGATCTTGAAAGAATAGGAATTTTGAAAGAGATTACTGGTGGAGGAAGAAACCGAAAATACGCTTTTGAACCATACTGGAATCTATTTGCAGATAGTCAGGGGCAGGCTACCCCTAGTGTGAAGTCTTTTTAGAGCTTATAGAGATTGTCTCGTTGTCCCCTGTTATGACTTGTTGAGGCAGCTACACAATTCCGCGCCACCCCGCCGCTTGCGCGAGAAATTCGCGCAGCCGGTCGACCGGCGCCTCGCGCATCACAAAAGCCTCGCCGATGCGGCGCGGCAGAATGAGAGCGATGCGGCCGTCGCGGACTTTTTTGTCCTTGCTCATGTGAGCGAGCAGGCGCTCGGGCGGAAGGCCGCCGAGCCCGATCGCGGCGAGCGTGGTCGGCAGCCCGAGCGCGGCCAAGTGGCGGCGCACCCGGTCCGCCTCCTCGGACGGCGCGAGGCCGAGCCCGACCGCGAAGTCGAAGGCCAGGACCATGCCGAGCGCCACCGCCTCGCCGTGCAATAGGCGCGGGCCGAAACCCGTCTCGGCTTCGAGCGCATGCCCGAAAGTATGGCCGAAATTGAGCAGTTCCCGCTCGCCTGCCTCGCGCTCGTCGACGGCGACGATGCGCGCCTTCATCGCGCAGCTGGTCACGACGGCGCGGCGCAAGGGTTCGGGGGCGAGAGCGCAGACCCGGCCGCCCTCGACTTCGAGCCAGGCGAAGAACGGGGCGTCGCCGATCAGCCCGTATTTGGCGATCTCGGCATAGCCGGCGAGGAGTTCGCGGCGCGGCAGGCTCGCCAGGGTCCCGCTGTCGGCGAGGACCAGCCGCGGCTGATAAAAGGCGCCGATAAGATTCTTGCCGAACCGCGTGTTGATGCCGGTCTTGCCGCCGACCGAACTGTCGACCTGCGCCAATAACGTCGTCGGAATCTGCACGAAGTCGATCCCCCGCAACAAGGTCGCCGCGGCGAACCCGGCCAGATCCCCGACGACGCCGCCGCCCAGGGCCACCACCATCGTCCCCCGTTCGATGCCGAAGGCGAGGATCTCCTCGACGAGCCGGCCGAAATGCCCGAGGTCCTTGCTCTCTTCACCGGGCGGCAGCAAGACCGCGCGATGCGCGATGTCGGCCTTTTCGAGGCTGTCGCGTAAGGCCGGCAGCCAGTGTCGGGCGACGGTCTCGTCGCTGACCACGACCGCCTGCGCCCGCCGCAACAACGGTCGCATCAGGGCGCCGGCGCGCGCAATCAGCCCCGGGCCGACAAGGATGTCATAGCTGCGCTCGCCGAGTTCGACGCGCAGTTTCTCCTCCGCCTCTGTCATAGGACGTCCTCCTCTTCCGGGGGGGTATTGGCGAGGGGACAGGCGGCGAGTACGGCGATCGCCTGCGTCACCGTCGCCTCCGGCGCCCCCTCGCCGCTGTCGATGGTCCGATCGGCGCCGGCATAGACGGGGTAGCGCTGTTCGATCAATGCGGCGAGGATTTCGCGCGGGTCCCCTCCTTTCAGCAGGGGCCGATTGCCGCGGCGCGACACCCGCGCGACCAGGACATCGAGACCGGCGCGCAGCCACAAGGAAACGCCGCGGCGGGCGATCACGGCGCGCGTTTCCGGATCCATAAAGGCGCCGCCGCCGGTGGCCAGGACATGCACCGGCCGTTCGAGCAGGCGGGCGATAACGCGGCGCTCACCCTCGCGAAAAACACGCTCGCCGCGATTCGCAAAGATTTCCTCGATGGTTTCGCCGGCGGCGGTTTCGATTTCAAGATCCGAATCAAAAAACGGCAGATCGAGGCGCGCCGCAAGGCGGCGGCCGATCCTGGTCTTGCCGGCCCCCATCAGCCCGACCAGCACAATGGTCCGGCGCGGCGCAAAGGGCAGTATCGCGGCCTTGCGCCGCTCCGATCCCACGGCCTCTCCTTCCACCCGGCCTCCCTGCGCATTCACGGCTCTTTTTCCCGGCACCTCCAGAGGGTACTAGCATATCGTGCGGACCGGTCGTCAACCGGGGCTGAACCTGGGGCTGACAAGGTGGGCATGGCCGGCTGGCGAAGACAAAGGGGCTGCGGCTCCCCGTCATGCCCGATATCTACCTTTGTCGGCCCGGAGGTTCGCCGGGGCGGGTCTCGACATCGACGGCAGGGGCGGGGTGCGACATGGGCAAGGCTATCGGCGGCTTGATTATGCTGGTCATTCTGCTGGTGCTGGGCGGCGGCATTTTTCTTGCCACCTGGTCCCCGCCGGCGCCGTCCGCCCCGGTCGAGAGGGTCATCCCGAATGCCCGTTTTGCCAAATGACCGCCGGTTGGCGTCAGCGCTGGCGGTCCTGGCGCTGCTCTGGCCGGCCCTCGCCGCGGCGCAGCCGCCGGGGCCGCCGATCCCGCTGATCCCGCCCTCCGTCGAAGAGCCCGGACCGCCGCCGCGCGCGGAACCG
>DATFCQ010000308.1:0-27779 GCA_035252905.1 Allostellaceae bacterium
TGCGCGGAAATCTGGTAGCCAATTCTGCCGGCTGTGACGATCCATGACATCAGGGTCTTCCGGCCGATGGCCCACGGTCTGGCAGAACACCGCGGCCACGACGCGTTGAGGCGCGCGCTGCAACAGCTTGCCGGCGAAGCAGCCACCGATGCAGTAGCCCATGTACAGGAATTCGCGGATCCCGAGATGGTCCATCAGCCCGAGCTGATCGTCGGCAAACGCGCCCCAAGGATCATCCACCGGCACAGGACCCGTCGACTCGCCGCCATTCGCGTTCCGCTGATCCATCGTGATGCAGCGGAAGTCGTTCTTGAACGCCTCCATTGCGTTGAACACGGCGGTCGGCCAATTGCTGACTCGGGAGTTCAACCCGCCGCCGGGGGTGACCAATAACGGGAAGCCAGAGCCGACTTCCTCGTAGCGGATGCGGACGTCGCCTTTTTGATAAAACGGCATGGCAGTTTCTCCTTGCCCAGTGTGGTTATGGCCAGTGTGGTTATGGACAGGCGCACGCCGCCGGGGGCGTCAGCGGACCGGATCCAGCACGACGACGGGGATCTCGCGCTCGGTCTTGCGCTGATAATCGGCGTAGGGCGGCCAGAACTCCAGCGCCTTTTCCCACAGCCGCGCGCGCTCTTCGCCGGTTGCGGTGCGGGCGCGGGCCCTGATCTTCGCGGTCCCGACCTGCACGTCGACCTCCGGGTCGGCGAGAATGTTGCGGTACCAGCCGGGATGTTGCGGGGCCCCGCCTTTCGAGGCGACCACGAAATAGCTGTCGCCGGCTTTGCCGTAGAATAGCGGGAAGATGAACCTCTCCCCGGTCTTGCGGCCGGTCGTGGTCAACAGCAGCGCCGGGACCGTCATTTCCGGCCGCCCCGGTTGGGTCATCTTGTACATGTGCCCGTCGGCGCCGCCGCTGGACAGGTACCGCTTGGCATGCTCCACCATCCAATCCGGGAGGTTTGGCGCGAGCTTGGCTTCGGTCATGGCGTGAACTCCTTGTTGGCGCCCGTGGGGTCAGTAATGGGTGACCCACGGGCTGTTCAGGGCATCCTCGATGCGGCGGTGGCGGGCCTTGATGATTGCGGCGGGAACGGCGCCAACAAAGGCATAGAACGTCTTCGTGCGGATCGCCTCGACGACGCGTTCGCCGACCTTCATCGGATCAAGACCCGTCGCAGCGAGCCGTTCGGCCAGGACCCTCTCGTCACTGGCGCGGATCTGGGGGCCTCCCATATGGTCCGGACGGTTGCGCGCGCCGCGCGCAATATTCGTGTTGATCGGACCCGGGCAGAGGACCGAGACCCCGACATTGGTCCCTTCCAGTTCGTGCTCCAAGGCTTCGGACAGTGAAAGGGCGGCGTATTTGCTCATGGAATACGGCCCCTGATCGGTGCCGCGGCGGTTCTGGAAGCCGGCCACCGAGGCGGTGTTGACGATGTGCCCCTCTTCCCCGTGCCGCAGAATGGCGGGAACAAAGTGACGGATGCCGTGGATGATCCCCCAGATATTCACCCCGATCACGAACTCCCAGTCCCCGGGCGGCACATCGACCAGCCGGGCGCCGTGCATCGGCACGCCGGCGTTGTTGCAGGCAATGTGAAGCTTGCCGAAATTGCGTTCGGCCTCCGCCAGGGCATTGCGCACGGATTGCTCCTGCGTCACGTCGACCCTCACCGGCATGACCCGCTTGTTGGTGCCGGAGAGGTCGTGAGCCGCCTGCTCGACCGCGTCTTTCTGGATGTCGGCCATCACCACGTTCGCACCGGCCTCGGCAAGCGCGGTGGCGATGCCGAGACCGATGCCGGAAGCCGCGCCGGTGACGATGGCGGTCTTGCCTGAGATGTCCATGCGCGAGGGACCTTTCCGATAGGGCCCGGCGACGATAGCGCAAAAGCTCGGGGGATGCGATCGGGCGGCCCGCGCTCCCAGGTCGGCTGATAAGCACCCTATGCGCGCGTCGTTCGGCGCCGCGCGGCTCAGAGGCGGTACCGGCACTCGACGGCAAGCGGCACGGCATGAAAGTCGCGCCGGTTCGTGTCGCGGTTCTCCAGATTGATAAACAGGCATTCGTCATCGACGAAGTGCGGCCCGGCATGCCAGGTCGCGACGTGCAATTTGATCAGGCGGTCGCCCGGCACCCGGAAAGCGGCGATGTCTTCGAGGCGCGGGCGCGCATCATCGCCGAGGTCGCCCGGCGGCGCCACGGCGATCAGCCATTCCTTGCCGCCGAGCGAGCCCAGGCATTGCGTGACGCGCCGGTGCCGCGCGATCCGGGTGAAGCCGAGCCCGACATGAGGCAGATGCATGATCCACAGCCGCGGCTCGCCATTGCCCAATACGAGCTTTGCCTCGCTGTCCGAGACCTCGGGATCGTAGCCGGTCTCGGCGCCCTGGCCGCCGGTTCGCAGCGGCGCGATGATTTGGCCGTAGGGCGCAAACGCCTCGGCCGTCAGCTCCCTGACCTCCAGCAGGTGCCGCGGCAGCATGCCCGTATCGTCCATCGTCGTTCCTCCCGTCGATTTGAGGCAGGATTTTGCCATACGCGCCGTCCGCCATCGACGCTATCGTCAGCCTGCGCTCCGGAGGATACCATCAAACAGGCCCCAGGCGCCGACTTTCGAAATACAGCCAGGGACAACAAAATGGCATACGACATACCACCCCCAGGCAAACTGCCCGAACCGGGATATTACTATCACTTCAAACATGATCCAAATGGGTCTTTGAATAACTATGCCTATTATATCTACGGCGTCGGCCACCATACTGAAGACGATTGCCGAACCGAAGACGCTTTTATGCAAGTATACCGGCCGCTATACGAGGAATCCTACGCTTACCGGAACGGGGGACTCTTCGATCTGCGCCCGCTGCATATGTTCTTTGAACCGGCCGAGTGGAAAGGAAAAAAGGTGCCGCGGTTCACGAGAATTGTCGACGAGAACATAATTGCACAACTGGAGGCAATCAAGGCTCGCATGTATCCGAATTCCTAAGCAGCCTTTTACTGGAGGGTCTACACATTCGACTCCCTGATGTCACGAGTATAGACCGCAACAAGCGCGGGTGGCCGCGGAGGAGAGCACCATGATCAGCGGGCGTACCACAGTGATTGCGCATCTCGGCTATCCGACCGAAACCTTCAAGGCGCCGATGATCTACAACCCCTGGTTCGAGCGGAAGGGCATCGATGCCGTCGTCGTGCCGATGGGGGTCATGGCCGAGGATTATCCGACAGTCCTGCGCTCGCTGTTTCGCCTCAGCAATATCCGCGGCGCATTGGTGACGATGCCGCACAAAGTGACGACGGCGGCATTGCTCGACGAGGTCAGCCTTGCGGTCAGGATTGCCGGCTCGTGCAATGCAATCCTGCGCCGCGAGGACGGATCGCTCTATGGCGAGATGTTCGACGGCGCGGGCTTCACGCGCGGCGCAAAGCGCCGGGGCTTCGATTTTGCCGGGGCCGACTGCCTGGTGGTCGGAGCCGGCGGGGTCGGCTCGGCGATCACCGCCGCGATCGCTGCGGAGCGGCCGCGCTCATTGGCGCTCTGCGACACGCGGCGGGACGTGTCGGAGCGCCTCGCGGCGCGCTTGCGCTCCTATTATCCGGAGCTTGCGGTCGAGATCCGCGGCAATGATCCGGCCGGATACGATCTCGTCGTCAATGCGACGCCGCTCGGCATGCACAAGGGCGATCCGTTGCCGTTCGACCCGGAGCGGCTCGACCGCCATACCTTTGTCGGCGAAGTCGTATTGTCGGCCGAAATGACCCCGCTCCTTCAGGCGGCGGCCGCGCGGGGCTGCCCTTGCCAGATCGGCACCGACATGCTGTTCGAGCAGATCCCGGCCTATATCGAATTTTTCGGCTACGGCGCGGCCACCCCCGAGGAACTGCGCGCCGTCGCCAGCATTTCCTATTGACCGTGGAGTTTCGAGCGTGGCGTTCGAAGGGAGGCCAAATTGCAGACCGCGATATCCACCGTTTCGCTGGCCGGGACGCTCGACGAGAAACTGGCGGCGATTGCGGGAGCGCAGTTTCGCGGCGTCGAGATCTTTGAAAACGATCTGTTGTCGTACAACGGCACCCCGGCCGAGGTGCGGCGGATCATCGAGGATCTCGGCCTGCGCATGGTGGCTTTCCAGCCGTTTCGCGATTTCGAGGGGATGTCCGAAGCGCAGCGCGGCCGGAACTTCGCCCGTGCCGAGCGCAAATTCGATCTGATGCAGGAACTGGGCTGCGATCTCCTGCTGGTGTGCAGCAATGTCTCGCAGGATGCGATCGGCGGGATCGACCGTGCCGCCGCAGACTTTCATGAATTGGGCGCGCGCGCCGCCGGGCGCGGTCTGCGGGTTGCCTTCGAGGCCCTCGCCTGGGGACGGCACATCAATGATTATCGCGATGCCTGGGAGGTGGTGCGGCGGGCCGACCATCCGGCGGTCGGGCTTGTGCTCGATTCCTTTCATGTCCTGGCGCGCGGCACCGATTTGACGCCGATCCAGGCGATCCCGAAGGACCGCATCTTTCTGGTCCAGCTGGCCGACGCCCCGCTCCTCGACATGGACTTTCTGTCGTGGAGCCGCCATTACCGCTGCTTCCCGGGGCAGGGCGATCTCGCGATCGATCCGTTCCTGACGGCCTTGCAGGCCACCGGGTTCGACGGGCCGGTCTCATTGGAAATTTTCAGCGACCGGTTCCGGGCCGGCTCGGCGCGCCGCGTCGCGATCGACGGGCAGCGCTCGCTGCTCTTTCTGTTCGATCGGCTGCGCCGGGCGACCGGCATTGCCGTGCCGGGCGTGCAGCCGCTGCCGCCCCCCTCCATGATGGAGGGCATAGAGTTTCTCGAATTTGCGATGGACGAGGGCTCTGCCGGCGGTTTTGAAAAGGTACTGGAGGGTCTCGGCTTTGCCAGGGTCGGCCTCCATAAGTCGAAGGATGTGGCCCGCTGGCGCCAGGGCCGCATCAACATCGTCGTCAACCGCGAAAAGGAAGGTTTCGCCCACTCGTTCAATATTGCCCACGGCGCCTCTGTCTGCGCCATGGGGCTGCGGGTCGGCGACGCGTCGTCGACGATCGAACGGGCGGTGCGGCTGCTCGACCAGCCGTTCCGCCAGGCTGTGGGGCCGGGCGAACTCGACATTCCCGCGGTGCGCGGGGTTGGCGGCAGCCTGTTGTACTTTGTCGACGGCAAAACCGAGCTGGGCCGGTTGTGGGACGTCGATTTCACTCCGGTCGACGCCGGCGGCGATCGAGATGCCGGCCTCACCCGGTTCGATCACGTGTCGCAGTCGATGTATTACGAGGAGATGCTGTCCTGGCTGTTGTTCTACACCTCGCTGTTCGATCTGCAGAAGGCGCCGGTCCTGGATGTGATCGATCCCGGCGGGGTCATGCAAAGCCAGGCGGTCGAGGCCAAGGACGGCGCGGTTCGCCTCGTCCTCAACGCGTCGCAGAGCCGGCATGCGATGGCGTCGCGGTTTGTCGATGATTTCTTCGGTTCGGGGGTGCAGCAGATCGCTCTCGCATGCGAGGATATCTTCGGCACGGTCGAGCGGCTGCGCGCCAACGGGGTCGAGCTCTTGCCGATCCCCGAGAATTACTATGACGACCTGGCCGTGCGGACCGATCTCGACGATGCGCGGATCGAGCGGCTGCGCGCGAGCAACCTCCTTTACGACCGCGAGGGGGCGGCCGAGTTCACCCACGTCTATACCAAGACCTTGCCCGGCGGCTTCTTCTTCGAGATTGTCGAGCGCCGCGGCTATCGCGGCTACGGCGCGGTCAACGCCCCGATCCGGCTCGCCGCGCAGGCGCGTCTGGCCCGCCCCCTCGCCGTCCTGCGCCGCTAACGATACTGTTTGATTCGTCACGCCGAGAAGGCGGCGAAATACGCTGCGCCATTCCGCCCTACACCACCCCCGTAGGGCGGAAAAGCCTTTAGCCCCATGGGCCTTCAGCCCACGGACTTATTCCGTGGGGAAAGCCGGGGGTAGCGAAGCGGAGCGCATTCCGTCACTCTCCTCACTCAAACAGGCTCCTTGAACCCGACGGATGATCCCCCTGAGAGCGCCCTGTCTTACCGTGGCCCTCCGCCTCGCCGCGGCCCTTTGGGCGATCGTATCAGTCATGGCTCCGGCGCTCGCGGAGCCGGCAGCGGCCGGCCATATCCTGATCGCGACCGATCTCCATTTCGATCCGATGGCCGATCCGGCTTTGGTCGATCGCCTGCAGGCGGCCGATCCCAAGGAATGGCCCGTCATTCTCGCCGGTGCGAAGGATAAGAGCCTCGGGCATTACGGCGCCGACACCAATTGGCGGCTGCTGCGCTCGGCCTTGCAGCAGATGAAGGCGGTCCTGCCCGACCCTGCGGCCGTCTTGTTGCCGGGAGATTTTCTCGCGCACCGCTATCGCCGCACCTTTGACGCCGCGGCGAGCCGCCATAACGACGCCGACTACCGCGCCTTCGTACGGAAGACGATGCAGTTTCTTGCCGGCGAGATTACGCACGAATTTCCCGGCCGGCCGATCCTGCTGACGCTCGGCAACAATGATTCCGATTGCGGCGATTACCGGCTGGGGCCGGGCGGCCGGTTTCTGGCCGAGACCTTGCCGTTATTGCGCCGGCTGCTGGGCGCCGCCGCCGGCAATGAGGTCGCAAGCGACTGGACGCAGTACGGCAATTACGCCGTGCGGCTGCCGGGGCGGCGCGGGTTGCGCGTCGTCGTCCTCGACACGGTGTTCTTTTCGCGGCTTTACCGCAACGGCTGCGGCCCGCCCGGAGCCGCCGATCCGGGACGCGCGACGCTCGCCTGGCTCGGCGAGCAATTGCACAGCGCGCAGCAGGCGGGCGACAAGGTCTGGCTCCTTTATCACATCCCGCCGGGCGCCGACCCCTATGCCGCGGTGCGCGCCGGGCATTGTCCTGATGCCTTTACGCCCCTTTGGAAAAAGGCTTACGCCGAGCCCTTTCTGGCATTGATGCGGCGCTATTCCGGCACGATCGCCGTGGCCTTCGCGGGCCACCTGCACATGGACGATTTCCGCCTGATCGAAAATCGGGGCAAGCCGGTCGGATTTATCCTGGTCACCCCGGCCGTCAGCCCGATCTTTGGCCAGAACCCGGCCTTTCGCACGGTGTCCTTCGACGAGGCGGGCGGGCTTGTCGACGAGACCACCTATGAATTGGCCAATCTGACCGCGGCGGGCGCCGGCGCACCGACCGCGTGGAAAGCGGAATACATCTTCACCCGCGAATGGCGCCTGCCGCGCCTCGACGCGGCGAGCCTTGCGCGGCTCGCGCAGCGCCTCGACGAGAAGCCGAGCGCGCGCGAGCGCTGGCAGCAGCTCTACGCGGTGTCGAGCCCCGTCTATTGGCGGCTGCTCGCGCTTCTCGGCGCAAGCCCGGCCCGCGCCTTCCGCTGCGCCGCGACGAACCTGTCGCCGCCGGAGTTCGACCGCTGCACTTGCGGCGGTTCCGACTAAGCGTATTGATCCGCTGAGAGATCTATAAACGGCGGAATGGTAGAATGGGCTGAGCGGAGCGAAACCCATCATTCGGGCCGAACCTGCGATGGGTTTCGCGTTGCTCAACCCATCCTACCACCACTGCTTCAAGAGCACGGATCACCTCGCGCGATTTCATACACATAAACGCGCAAATCAAATCAGCAGGGCAAGAGAACCGCAGCGCGCTCTCACTTGGTGCCGAACAGGCGGTCTCCGGCGTCGCCGAGCCCGGGCAGGATGTAGCCCTCCGCGTCGAGACAGCGGTCGAGCGCGGCGGCGAAGATCGACACCTGCGGGAAGATGCGGAGCACGTTGTCGACCCCTTCCGGCGCCGCCACCAGGCAGACGAACTTGATCGAGCGCGCCGACAATTCGGCGAGGCGCGAGATCGCCGCCACCGCCGAATTGCCGGTGGCGAGCATCGGATCGACCAGGATCACGTCGCGCTCGGGCAGATCCTCCGGCAGTTTCAGATAGTACTCGATTGCTTGCAGCGTGCGCGGGTCGCGGTAAATGCCGATATGCCCGACGCGCGCCGACGGCAGCAAATCGAGCATGCCGTCGAGAATGCCGTTGCCGGCGCGCAGGATCGAGACCAGACACACCTTCTTGCCGGCGAGCAACGGGAAATTCCCGCATTCGAGCGGCGTCTCGATCGCGACCGGAGCGAGCGGCAGATCGCGCGTCGCCTCATAAGCCAATAACAGGCTGATCTCGCGCAACAGGTGGCGGAATTGCGCGGTCGGCGTCGTGCGGTCGCGCAACAGCGACAATTTGTGCTGGACGAGCGGATGATCGACGACGACGAGGCCCGGCCGGGGCTGCGTCGGCGGGTGCGGCAAGGTCATCCGGATCTCCCTAGAACACTGTGCCGTCGCTGACGATCGTCAGCGGCGGGCTGCCGCCCGGCCGCCGCGCAAAGGCGAGTTCGCGCCCGGCTGCCCAGCTGCCGCCTTCGAGCAGTTTGGCGAGCGGCAATTCCTCCGCGCTCAGGCCCAACCGCGCGCGCACCAGCGGCGCGAGCCGGTCGAGGAGGGCCACGGTCAAGGCCCGCCATTCGACGATCGGCTCGCTGTGCGGTGCGAGCGGGCGGTGCGGCAGATCCGGATCACAGGGTTCGAGGACGCCGCCATCGAGAAAGAGGCCGCCATTGCGGTATTCGGCGAGCCCGGTCAGGCCGTCATGGCCGACGATATGGAACCCCGCCGCGGCGAGCGGCTCGACCAGCGAATAGACGAGCCATTGCATTAATTTGTGAAACGGTACGAGACCGTCCCCGGGAACCGCGGGGTGGCGGCCGCAATCGCCGAGCGGGATGCCGGCATGGCTTGCGCCCTGCGGCCAGATCGCGGCGCAGGCGTCGAGCAGGGCGGAGAGGATGTCGGGGGCGGCGAGCGCCGCCCGCTGCGGCAGCCAGTGATCATAAAGCGTGCCGAGACGCGCCGGAGAGCCGAACAGGTCGGGGCGGGACAGCGCCGCGGCGCCAAGCCGGCGCAGCAGAAGGACGCGCTCGGCAATCCCGGGAAGTTCGTTGCCGGGGCCGTGCTGCAGCGCCCGCGCCAGATCCTCGGCGGAAAGCCGCGCCAGCGCCGCCGCGTCGGCGCGCCACGGCCGCCTGGGGTCGGCCGAGAACAGCCCCTCTTCCATGGCGTTGAGGCTCGCCGCCGCAAGCCCCTCGGAGCGCGCCAGGTCGAGACCGGTTGCAGGCTCGCGAAAGCGCCAATGCGGCCCGGCGCCGGCGTCGAGCAGGACGGAGACAAAGGCAAGGTCGAGGCGCGCCCGCGCGGTCTCGGCCGGGTCGGCGCCGGGGGCGACGCGCGCTGCGCGGTCGATCCCGCCGGCGGCAAAATGCCGCCAGCGGCTGTGGTCGGGGATCGCGAGATCGGGGTAGCGCCGCCGCGTCACCGCGGCGACGCATTCCGCCGCGGCGTCGAGCCGCCCGGGGGCGAGCCGGAAATGCCGGGTCTCGCCGCGCTCGGCGGCGGCGAGGACGAGATGGCAGCGCGCCCGCACGGCGGCGGCGCATAAGAGCGTTCTCGCCTCTCTCGCCGCGGCTGGGCCACTCATAGGCGCCAAGCCGCCCCTCACCCTCCCGCGGCGTTGCCGCGGGTCCCTCCCTCTCCCCGCAATGCGGGGAGAGGGCTTTCGTGCGGTGGCGCGAAATAGCCGGCGGCGATCTTTGCGGCGATTTCGACCGCGGCGTCGCCCGGCACCAGCGCCTCCGGGATCGCCACCTGTTCTCCGACCGCGATTCCCTGCGCGGTCAAAGCGGAGCGCTTCAGGTTCGACATCGACACCCAGCGATCGATGCGGCGGATGCCGAGCCAGTGAAAGACGTCGGGCATCAATTCCTGAAAGCGCACGTCCTGCACGCCGGCGACGCATTCGGTGCGGCGGAAATAGGTGTCGGGCCGGTCGCCGCCCTGCTGCCGCCGGCGGGCGTTGTAGACGAGGAATTTGGTGACTTCGCCGAGCGCCCGCCCTTCCTTGCGGTTGTAGACGATGACCCCGACCCCGCCCTGCTGCGCGGTGGCGACGCAGACCTCGATCCCGTGCACGAGATAGGGCCGGCAGGTGCAGATGTCCGAACCGAACACGTCCGATCCGTTGCATTCGTCATGGACGCGGCAGGCGATCGGCGCGCCGGCGGCGCCGATGCGCCCGACATCGCCGAACAGATAGACGGTCGTGCCGCCGACCGGCGGCAGAAAGACGGCGAGGTCGGGGCGGGTCACCAGTTCGGGGAACATGCCCCCGGTCTCCTCGAACAGGGTGCGCCGCAATTCGGTCTCGGGGAGGCCAAAGCGCGCCGCCAGCCCCGGCAGGTGCCAGACCGGATCGATCGCCGCCTTGGTCACGGCGATCTCTCCGTTGTCGAGCAGGACCGCGCCGTCCGGCCGCAGCCGGCCCTCGCCGAGCCGCGCGGCGATCTCGGGCATGTTGATCCGCGCCGTCGTTACGGCGATCGTCGGGCGCACGTCGATCCCGGCCGCGATCGCCTCGGCAAAAACCTCGCCGACCAGGTGACCCCACGGGTCGAACGACACGATCTTGCCCGGGTCGGCCCATTCCGGCTGCGGCCCGATGACCGCCGCCGGCGCCGTGCCGGACAGATCGGGGCGGTGGTCGCGCCGCAAGGCATGGGTTGCCACTGCGAGCGCGCGGTAGACCGCATAGGACCCGGAATAGGAGCCGATCGCGTTGCGATGGCGCGGATCGGCCGGGCTCGCCACGACCGGCCCGCGCGCAGCCGGGCTCGCCGCTCCCCAGGCGAGCGGAACGGCGCCGCGGCTGCTGCCGCCCGGATGCGAGGTGAGCCGAATGTGGCGCGGGATCAAAGGCTCCATGGCCGGGTTCTGTCGCAAAAAGCCGAAATTCTAACGATAGCGGCCCGCCGCGAACCCCGCAACCTTGCCGGTTGCGGTGCGGCCGACCGATCGGGATGAAAGGGCAATCGGACCGGATATAGTCCGCCGCTCCAGACTGTGTGAAAATTCCGCCGCTCTTCCAATTCCGCCGTCCCCGCGAAAGCGGAGACCCAGGGGGCACGGAGCAGAAAGCCTTTATGTGGCCCCTGGATGCCCGCTTTCGCGGGCATGACGGTAAGAAGGTCGGCAGGCGGTTTTCATGCAGTTCGGTTCACGAGGAGAGACACATCGATGACCGAAGGGACGCCGCACAAATTCGAGGACCCGTTCGTCACGGCAAAGGGCGAAAGGCGGGCGTGGGTCGCCCTCGAGGCGCTCGAAACGCTGTGGTTCAACACCGGTACCGTGTGCAACCTGACCTGCGGCCATTGCTATATCGAATCATCGCCGAAAAACGACCGGCTCTCCTATCTGAGCGCGGCGGAGGCGGCGGCCTATCTCGACGAGATCGCCGCCCTTGGCTTGCCGACCCGCCTTGTCGGCTTCACCGGGGGCGAGCCGTTCATCAATTTCGAACTGACGCTGATGCTCGCCGACGTCCTGGCGCGCGGCCTCGAAGCCCTGGTCTTGACCAATGCGATGAAACCGATGGAGCGGCACAAACAAGCCCTGTTGCGGCTCAACGAGACGTGGGGCGACCGCCTCACGATCCGCGTCTCGCTTGACCATTACGGCGCCCGCGTGCATGAGGAGGAACGCGGCGCGCGCAGCTGGCAGCCGACGATCGACGGGCTGTTATGGCTATGGCGCAACGGCTTCCGCGTACACGTCGCGAGCCGGCGCCTGTCCGGCGAGAGCGAAGACGAGATCCGCCGCGGCTTCACCCGGCTGTTTGCCGCGCTCGGCATCGGGCTCGACGCCCTGGACCCGGTGGCCCTCGTCGTCTTTCCCGAGATGGACGTCGCCGCCGAGGTGCCGGAGATCACCGAAGCGTGCTGGGGCATCCTCGGCAAATCGCCGCAGAGCGTCATGTGCTCGTCCTCGCGCATGGTCGTCAAGCGCAAGGGGGCGGCCCATCCCGCCGTCCTCGCCTGCACGCTGTTGCCTTACGATCCGCGTTTCGAGTTGGGCCGCACCCTCGCCGAGGCGGGCGGCGCCGTCCCGCTCAACCATCCGCATTGCGCGAAATTCTGCGTGCTCGGGGGCGGCGCCTGCAGCCGCGGCTGACGCTCACACCAACAGGGGCCAGGCCCCTGCCGCGGCCTCGCGCAAGACCTCGGCCGAACCCTGCCACAGCATTCTGAGCGCGACGATCGTGACGATGGCGAGCCCAATCCAGGAGATCCAGAAATAGCGGCCGAGCAGCCGCGCCACATAATTCGACGCCACTCCCATCAACGCCACCGACAGCGCCAGGCCAAAGACCAGCACAAGAGGATGCGCGCGCGCCGTCCCGGCCAGCGCCAATACGTTGTCGAGCGACATCGATACATCGGCGAGGATGATCTGGCCCAGCGCCCGCCGCACGCTCTTGCGGCCGAGGCGCGTCTCCTCGCAAGGGCGGCCGGAAGGGACCGCCGGCCTCGGTGCGGGTTTGTGCGCCCGCAATTCGCGAAACAGCTTCCACGCCACCCACAGAAGCAGCACGCCCCCGGCGAGAGTGAGGCCGATGACCTCCAGGAGCTTCATGGTCAGCAGGGCGCACAGGATGCGCAGCACGGTCGCCGCCGCGGTGCCGAGGACGATGACCCGCCGCCGCTGGGCGGCCGGCAGGCCGGCCGCCGCCATGCCGACGACAATTGCATTGTCGCCGGCGAGTACCACGTCGACGACGACCACCGAGACGAAGGCGCTGATGTCGGCGAGATTCGGTATCACCCCGGCGACATAGGCATTCCGACCTCCAGCGTCGAGGGCGTTGGCGCACCGCACCACCTCGGCGGAACAGGCTGCCGGCCCGCCTGTTCCGATGTCCGGCCGCCGTTGGAGCGCGCCGTCATTGCGGCGGGAGCGGCGACAAAGCACTCTCGATCGGATGCGATCCGTTCCCGCCCGGCCGGCGGCGCGCCTGTCCGCGTTCTATGCGGCGGCGTTTCTGGTGACCGGCATCCAGTTGCCGTTCTGGCCGGTTTGGCTCGCCGGGCGCGGGCTCGGGCCGAAGGAAATCGCGCTCGTCCTGACCGCGGCGATCTGGGCAAATGTGCTCGCGGCGCCGCCGCTCGGGATGCTCGCCGACCGCCTGGGGCGGCGCCGGGCGATCATGGTCGCGCTCGCCGCGGTTGCGCTCTCGGCCTATGCGGCGCTCGCGGCCGTCGCGGGCTTTGCGGCGCTGCTCCTAGTCAACGCGCTCGCCGCGACCGCGCAATCGGCGCTGATGCCGCTCGGCAACACAATAACCTTGTCGGGGCCCGGGCTCGACTACGGCCGCATCCGGCTGTGGGGCTCGTTGAGCTTTATTCTGGCCTCGCTCGTCGGCGGTGCGGTGCTCGGTGCGGGTTCAGCGGTGCGGGTTCTGCCGCTGGTGATCGGCGCCTCGGCCCTGTTGCTGCTGGCGTGCCTCGCCGTCCCGCCGCTCGCGGAAAGGCGAGGCGCGCATCACCGCCGACCCGGCCTCTCCGCCGTTGCCGGCGACAAGCGGTTCTGGCTTTTTGCCGCGACCGCGTCGGTATTGCAGGCGAGCCATCAGCTCTATTACGGGTTCGGGACGCTCTACTGGCGCTCGCTCGGCTATTCCGATGCCGTGATCGGCGCTTTGTGGGCCGAGGGGGTGGTCGCCGAAATCCTGCTGTTCTGGCAGGGCAGCCGGCTCTTGGCCCGGTTCGGTCCGTTGGGTCTGATGGCGCTCGGCGGCGGCGCCGGCATCCTGCGCTGGGGTCTGATGGGGCTCGTCTCCTCGCAATCCGGCTTTGCCGGGTTGCAATTGCTGCACGCCCTGACCTTCGGCGCCAGCCATCTTGGGGCGATGCTGTTTCTGGCGCGAACGATCCCGCCTTCTGCGGCGGCGAGCGCGCAGACGCTCTACGCCGCAATCTCCTCGGGGCTCGGTTCCGGTCTCGTCATGCTGGCGGCGGGGGCGCTCTACGGCGCGCTGGGGGGAACGGCCTTTCCGGTGATGGCGCTGCTGTCGGCGGCAGGATTGCTCGGAACCCTGCGGCTGCGGCACGGCGGCGCAGCCAGGTAAAGCGGGCTCGATCCGCCGGAGCGCCTCCCCCCTTGATCACCGCTCTCGCGTCGGATCGAGCCCGCAGCGCCGCGCCGTCTATGGCGCGGCGCCTGTCGCCGAAAGGACGTAGTGCCGGCGAGCGCTCATCGGCCGCAGCGCGGCTCGGTCAGGACGGCGCTTTGCGCCCGGGTTGCCGCATAGCGATGGAACCCGTCGGGGTCGAGGGTGGCGGCCAATCTGAACATGTCGCTCGCCCTCTGGCACACCAGCGCGATCGGCTGCGCGCCGTTCCGCAACGAGATCTGATTGGCGAGGCTGGTGTTCCAGCGGTCGAACTGGCTTTGCGGACGACGGTACCCGGCGCGCCGGAAATAGGCGATCATCTCTCTTTGATAGGTGACGATGATGTCCCGGTTGCGCAGCCGGAACCTGGCATAATCGTCATTGTGCTGGCAGGCCGAGCTGACCACCATCAGGTTGGTCAGGAACCAGATCGCCTGCTGGGCTTCGACATCCTGCGCCGAATAGCACCCCCGTCCGGCTGCCGAAGCAGGCAGGGCCCAGGCGACGGCAAGCAAGGCCGCCGCAATCATCGCTTTTTTCATCCGATTTCCCCCAAATCAACATCAGCGATCATTCGAGCATACGCGCCGTTCGATGGTTTTCAAGCAGAACCCAGCGCATTGCGCACCAACACCCCGAGAAGAACGCATAAAGAAATATAAGAACCAAATTCACAACTCTTGATTGATGAAGAAAATCGGCGGAACCGACGACTTTCCCCGAAGGGTAGAGGCAGGAATGCAGGCGACCCAAGCGGCGCGCGGGCGAATCGCCGCTGCTGCCGGGCGCCGTCCGATCCCCCGGGTGCAAGCATCCTCTTGCCCGGGAGGCGCAATCCGGGCACACCGGGAGCATGATCGTATTGTTCACCGATTTCGGTCTTGCCGGACCCTATATCGGGCAGGTCAAGGCGGTATTGTGGGAGAGCGCGCCGGGGGTCCCGGTCATCGACCTGTTTGCCGACGCGCCGGCGGGAAAGCCAAAGCCGGCGGCCTATCTGCTCGCCGCCTATGCCGCCTGGTTCCCGCCGGGAAGCGTGATCCTGGCGGTCGTCGATCCCGGCGTCGGCGGCACCCGCGCCCCGCTTGTCGTCGAGGCCGACGGACGCTTTTACGTCGGCCCGGACAACGGCCTGTTCGAGCTGGTCCGGCGGCGCGCCGCGGAGAGCCGTCTGTGGGAGATCACCTGGCGTCCGCCGCTTCTGTCAGCGAGCTTTCACGGCCGCGACCTGTTCGCCCCGGTGGCGGCCCGGCTCGCCCGCGGCGGGAAGCCGCCGGGCCGACTGTTGCCCGCCGCAGCCGCGCGCCATCCCGACTGGCCCGACGATCTGGCCGAAATCGTCTATATCGACCATTTCGGCAATGCCATGACGGGGCTGCGCGCCGCCGCGCTGGCGTCGGGCACGCGGCTCGCCGCCGGCGGCCGCCTGTTGGCGCGCGCCGCGACCTTCTCCGAAGTCGCGGAGGGCGAAGCCTTCTGGTACGAGAACGCCAACGGGCTTGCCGAGATCGCGGTCAACGCCGGGCGGGCCTCTGCCGCGCTTGGGCTGGCGATCGGCAGCCCGGTCAGGATCGAGGCTGCGGCCGCAAATTCGTGCTGAATTTGTGCACCAGCCAGATGCCGCAGGCGAAGGCGGCAAAAACGGCCAGCATGACGAGGCTGAAGGAGCGTGCAATGTCGCCGAGCGCGGCGCGGAACGCATGGCCGAGACAATAGCCGAGGGCGATAAAGCTTGCCGCCCAGATCCCGGCCGCGATGAAGTTCAGCGAGCAGAAGCGCTGCCAGCGCACCGCGCTCAGCCCCATCGCAAACGAGGACAGGTTGCGCACTCCGTAGATGAAGCGGAACGACAGGATGAAGCCGGCGTCGTAGCGCTCCAGCCATTTGAGCACGGCGGCGACGCGGCTGCGCCACTGCGGGAAGCGGCCCATGATGCGGTGGCCGCAATGGCGGCCGAGCCAGAAATAGCTCTGATCGCCGCAGAAGCTGCCGAGCCAAGCGGCAACCACCAGCGGCGCCGGATTGACCAGTCCTTGCGCCGCCGCGAAGCCGGCAAACAGCACGATCGTTTCGCCTTCGAGAAACGTCCAGGTGAACGCGATCAGGTAAAACCAAGCGCCGTTTTCTGCGATCAGCCGGCTAATATCCATTCGCAGATGTTTCCGCCTCGTTGGCATCCAGGAGCGACCGGAGGCGGGCGCCCGGCAGATCCCCTATGGCAACGCCACATAGATTAAGTAATTCCTGGCGCCGGGTCGAGCGGATTCCCGGGAGGTTTCGGGACGCGGCGGAGAGCACGCGATCCGGCGTTAGCGTCGAGAGAGGCGGAGGAGGGCGGCACGATGGACACAATGCGCAGGAGCGCCGGCGCGACCCGCACCGAAACGGACACGCTCGGCCCGGTCGAGGTCCCGGCGGAGCGTCTGTGGGGCGCGCAGACGCAGCGGGCGATCGAGAATTTTCCGATCGGCCGGACCCGCTTCCGCTGGGGGCGCCCGGTCATCCGCGCGCTCGGCATCCTGAAGAAGAGCGCGGCGCTGGCCAATCAGGAACTGGGAGAATTGCCGCGCGAGAAGGCCGAATTGATCGTCCGCGCCGCCGAGGAGGTCATCGCCGGCAGGCTCGACGGCGAGTTTCCGCTGGCCGTCTTTCAGACCGGATCGGGCACCCAGACCAACATGAACGCCAACGAGGTCATCGCCAACCGGGCGATCGCGCTCTCCGGCGGCACGATCGGGTCAAAGGCGCCGATCCACCCCAACGACGATGTCAATCGCAGCCAGTCGTCGAACGACGCCTTCCCGACGGTCATGCACCTGGCCGCGGTCGAGGCGATCGAGGATCGGCTGTTGCCGGCGGTGCGGCGGCTCCGCGACACGTTCCACGCAAAGGCCAAGGACTATGCCGGGATCGTCATGATCGGCCGCACGCATCTTCAGGACGCCACCCCGCTGACCCTGGGCCAGGCCGTCTCCGGATGGGCGGCCCAGCTCGACCAGGCGATCGGGATTGTGGAGGAGGCGGTCAAGGGATTGCTGCCTTTGGCGATCGGGGGGACCGCGGTGGGCACCGGCCTCAACGCGCACCCGCGCTTCGGCACGACCGCCGCCCTTTACATCGCCCGGGAGACCGGTAAGCCGTTCGTTTCGGCGGACAACAAATTTGCGGCCTTGTCCGCGCATGATGCGCTGGTCAACGCCAGCGCGGCGATGCGCACCTTGGCCGGAGCGCTCCTCAAGATCGCCAACGACATCCGCCTTTACGCCTGCGGTCCGCGCGCCGGCTTTGCCGAACTCGCCATCCCCGAAAACGAGCCCGGCTCCTCGATCATGCCGGGAAAGGTCAACCCGACCCAGTGCGAGGCGCTGACCCAGGTGGCGGTGCAGGTCTTCGGCAACGATCACGCCGTCGCTTTCGCCGGCTCACAGGGCAATTTCCAGCTCAACGTCTACAAGCCGGTCATCCTTCACAACGTGCTCGAATCGGCGGAACTCCTGGCCGATTCGTGCCTGTCCTTCGAGGCGCGCTGCGCCCGCGGCATCGCGCCGAACAAGGAGCGCATCCGCGAGCATCTCGAAAACTCGCTGATGCTGGTGACCGCGCTGGCGCCGCATATCGGTTACGAGAAGGCGGCAGAAATCGCGCGCAAGGCTTATCGCGACGGCACCAGCCTCCGGGCGGCGGCGCTCGCGCTCGGATACGTCTCGGCGGAAGAATTCGCGGCCTGGGTCCAACCGGAGCGGATGACCCATCCGCGCCGCCTCGCCCAGCCCGTGCCGCAGAGCTGAAGCGCGCCGCGGGGACGCGCGTGTTCGGCGTCGTGCTGCTCGCCGCCGTCGCCGGCTGCGCCGACGCGCTCGGCTATCTGCATTTCCGCACCTTTGCCGGGCTGATGACCGGGAACACCGTGTTTCTGGGTCTCGCCCTGTTCGGTCACGCGCCGGCCGGGCCGGTGCTTTACATCGCCGTCATCGCCGCATTCTGCGCCGGCGTCACAATGTCGCGGGTGGCGTTGCGGCTCGGCATGACGCCGCGCCCGGTACTGATCCTGACGGTCTTGATCCTGCTCGGCCTCAACTTCAGCTCGAGCCGCTGGGCGCCGGCGATGCTGGCTTTCGGGATGGGAGCGCAGAACGCGGCGACGACAAGGGTGGCCGGGGTCACCGTGAACACGGTGTTTCTGACCGGCGATCTGCAGCAATTGATGGGCGATCTCGTCGCGCGCCTGTTTCCAGGCGCCAAACGCGAACGTCCGGCCCCGCGGGAACTCATTGCGCTAGCGCTCGTTTGGACCAGCTATGTCGGAGGCGCGGTGCTCGGCGCGGCGCTCAATCTTCGGCTTGCCCAACCCTTTCTGGTTCCGGCCGGGCTCCTCTTGTTGTTCCTGTTGTATGAAAATATCTCAAAAGCCGCCGATTTCTGATCGATTTCTCCGGATCTCGGCGAAACCGGGAGGAGATCCATGACCGGGCTGTATTTTGAGGATTTCACCGAAGGTCAGGTGTTCGACCACGTGCTGAGCCGCACGGTCACCGAGATGGACAATGTGCTGTTCAGCACGTTGACGATGAACCCGCAGCCGCTCCATCTCGACGAGGAGTTCGCGAAAAAGACCGAATTCGGCCAGCGCCTCGTCAACAGCGTGTTCACGCTCGGTCTCGTCATCGGCATGACCGTCGGGGACACGACCCTCGGCACGACGGTCGCCAATCTCGGCATGAGCGATGTCCGCTTTCCGAAACCCGTGTTTCACGGCGACACGCTGCGCGCGCGTACGATTGTGCGCGCGAAACGACTGAGCCGGTCGCGCAAGGGGGCGGGCATTGTCGAGTTCGAGCATCAGGGGCTGAACCAGCGCGGCGAGATCGTGGCGGTCTGCCGGCGCTGCGGCCTGATGAAATGCCGCGACGCGGAGGGCTGAGATGCGCTCGCTGCTGTTCGTTCCCGCCGACAGCGAGAGAAAGCTTGCGCGTGGGCCCGGGTCCGGCGCCGACGCGCTGATCCTCGATCTCGAAGATTCGGTGGTGCCGGCAAACCGCGCTCTCGCGCGCCGCCGCGCCCATCAATTTCTCGCGCAGACTTCGCCCGCCGCACAGCGCCGCTATGTCCGCATCAACGCGCTCGCCAGCGGGGCGGCTCTCGACGATCTGGCGGCGGTGATGCCGGCCCGGCCCGACGGCATCCTGTTGCCGAAATGCACGCCCGAGGATCTGCGCGTCGTCGATCATTACCTTGCGGCCTTCGAGGCGGCTCACGGCACGCCCCAGGGACAGACCCGGATCATCGCCATCGCCACCGAGACGCCGGCGGCGCTGTTCGCGCTCGGCGGCTATGCCGGGGCCCCGGCGCGGCTCGAAGCCCTTACCTGGGGCGCCGAGGATCTCGCCGCCGAGATCGGCGGCGACAATCGCCGCGCCGACGGCACCTATGACGATCTGTACCGGCTGGCTCGGGCGCTGTGCCTCGCCGCCGCCGCGGCCGCCGGAGTCATGGCGATCGACACGATCTTCACCGATTTCAAGGACGAGCCAGGTCTTGCCGCCGAATGCGCCGCCGCCCGCCGCTCGGGTTTCGCGGCCAAGATGGCGATCCATCCGGCGCAGATCCCGACCCTTAATAACGCCTTTTCGATCAGCGACGAGGGCCTCGCCTGGGCGCGCAAGGTCGTCGCCGCCTTTGCCGAACATCCCGATTCCGGTACGATCGCCCTCGACGGCAAAATGATCGACCGCCCGCATCTGATCCTGGCGCAGCGGCTCCTCGCGCAGGAGGGGCGATGAGCTGGCGCGTCCTCGGCCTCGCCGTGCTGCTCGCCGCCGGACTCGTTGCGCCGGCGCCGCCGGCGGGCGCGCAATGGCTGTGGTTCGGCCCGCGCCGTCCGCCGCCGATCAACTCTCCGTCTTTCGCCCTGCGCCCGCCGCCGCCGGGCAGCCCCGGCTATCTTGCAACGATCGCCTATATCGACAACGGGCTCAAATACATCGACCAGAAGGCCGGGTTCTTTGTCTCCGCCGACGGCCGGATGTGCTTTGTCGGCGTGTTGAACGTGCAGCGGACCGTGTTCGAGGTCAGACGGTTTCCCTGGTGCGTCGCACCGGCCGCATTGGCCGGGATCGATGCGATCGAGAACGACATCACCTATGTCCCGCAACTGCGCCTGTGGTGCCGGCACGCCGCCCCCCAATGCTTTCAGGAGGTCGGCAGATTCTACCGCAGGTCCGACAGCGTTGCCGTCGAGATCCTCCCGTCTCGGCGCGAGAAGGCCGCGATCGCCTATCTGGTCTATCTGATGGGCGGCTGGGTTCCCGCCGGCCAGCCCTGGCGGGATTAGCCCTGAGCCCAGGCCGCGTCGGCCGTGCAAAGCCCGTTCGATCGGCGCTACACTCGGCCGGCTTCGCCACGGAGGACAGAAGATGATCATCGAGATGCGCACCTATACGCTGCAGCCCGGCAGCGTCGCCAGTTTCGAGGAGCGCTTTGCCGAGGCCTTGCCGGGGCGGGCCAAACTGTCGCCGCTGGCGGCGTTCTGGCACACCGAAGTCGGACCGCTCAACCGGGTGATCCATGTCTGGCCGTATGAGGATCTGGCAGCGCGTACGCGGATCCGCGCCGAGGCGGGACGGGTCCCGGGGTGGCCGCCCAACACGCGCGAATTTGTCGTCGAGCAGCAGAGCGAGGTGTTTCTGCCGGCGCCGTTCTCGCCGCCCCTGGAGCCGCGCCAGCTCGGCAACCTCTACGAGATCCGCATCTATACCTTCAAACCGGGCGGCATCCCCGGCGTCATCGAGCGCTGGAGCCCGCATATTGCCGAGCGCACCAAACTGTCGCCGCTGGTCGGGGCCTGGTATTCCGAACTCGGCGACCTCAACCGCTGGTGCCACATCTGGGCCTACAAGGACGCGGCCGAGCGCTTCCGCATTCGCGCCGAGGCGCGCAGCAAAGGAATTTGGCCCCCGCCCGGCGGTGGCGGCGGAATGATGCTGAAGCAGGAGAACATGCTGGTCGTCCCGGCCTCGTTCTCGCCGCTGCGCTGAGCGGAAACCTCTCCCCTATTCGCCTTAAAACCCTCTCCCCCCAATTGGGGGGAGAGGGGAGGGTGGGGGGGGCTGCTCCGGCGCCCGCCCTGTTGCTCCCCCTCACCCCAGCCCTCTCCCCCACTGGGGGAGAGGGAGAACAAAAGGAGAGAGGAGGACGATAGAGGCGATGCCTAATTAACAAAACGGTAGAGCCGGGCGGCGTTGCCGCAGACGATTTTGTGCTTCTGCGCCGGCGGCAGATTGCCGAGTTCGCGGGCGATGACCTGCTGCGAATCCGGCCAGACCCCGTCGGGATGCGGGAAGTCCGAACCCCACATGATGTTGTCCTCGCCGACGTCGTCGACGAGCTTGGCGCCGATCGGATCGGTCTGATAGGTGGCGAAGCACTGCCGCCGCCAGTACTCGCTCGGCTTCATCTTCAGGTTGAGGTCGCGGAACTGCTCCTCCCACTCGTCGTCCATGCGGTTCAGCACATAGGGGATCCAGCCGATCCCGGCCTCGCCGATGACGAGCCTGAGACCGCGATGGCGTTCGAGCGCGCCCGAAAAGATCATCGACAATAAGACGTCCGCCATATGCATCTGGAATTGCGTGATGCCGGAGGCGCGCGCCGCCAAGGCGACCTTTGGCGCCAGCTTTGAATAGTCGGGCCGGCTGCCGCCGCCGATCGTATGGAAATGCAGGGGCAGCCCGGTTTCCTCGGCCGCCTGCCAGACCGGTTCCCACCACGGGTCCCACAGCGGCGTCATGTCGTGGCGGCGAGCGATCTCGACGCCGCGCGCGACGCCCTTCTTGGCGGCGCGCCGGATCTCGGCGGCGGCGGCTTCGGGGCTGTGGTTGGGGATGCAGGCAAGGCCGGCGTAGCGGTCGGGGTGGGTCGAGCAGAAGCCGGCGAGCCAGTCGTTGTAGATGCGCAGCATCTCGTCCGCGGCTTCGTCGTCCTTCAATCGCATTGTCGCGCCGAGGATGCCGTAGAGGATCTCGGCCTGGACGCCGTCGCGCTCCTGGTCCTTGAGGCGCAGTTCGGGATCGGTCGGGCGGCGGATGCCCTTCTTGCCGTCGTCGTAGAGCCCGGTCGAGGCCATCCGGTCGGAGCGGTGGATCTGACCCGGGATATAGGGCCGGCCGGCCGAGCCCATGCCGTTCATCAGGCCGAAATCGGCCCCCTGCCGGGTGACCCAGCGCTTGCCGGTGTCGCCGTCGGCGACATAGGGCATGCGCTCCTTCATCGCCGCGCTGGCATTCTCGACGAACAATTCGGGCGGCAGCCAGACGAGATCGACGTGGCAATCGCCGGAGATGACCTCGTATTTCATCGTTCCTTGTCCTCCGATCCGGGGCAGCGCTCCAGCATGCCAGGGCGCTCGCCGGCGTGCGATCGAAATCGCTGCCGGCTTGCGCTGCGCGCACGGAACGCCAACAATCGCGCCGTGCACGCCAGAGGAGGCAGGGGCGGGACGATGGAGCAAAGCGGGGCCAATCGGCCGCTTGCCGATGTGACGGTGCTCGATTTCGGGCAGATCTATCAGGGGCCCTATGCGAGCCTCCTGTTGGCCAAGGCCGGCGCCTTTGTCATCAAGATCGAGCCGCCCAAGGGCGAACCCGGCCGGCGCCGCGCCGAACCGCCGAAGAGCGCGACCCTGCCCTTTGCGATGCTCAATTCAAACAAGCACGCAATCACGTTGAACCTGAAGGAGGCGCGCGGCCGCGAATTGTTGTTGGCGATGGCAAAGCGGGCCGACGTCCTGCTGGAAAATTTCGCCCCCGGCACGATGGACCGGCTCGGCGTCGGCTGGGACCGGCTCAGCAAAATCAACCCGCGTCTCGTCTATGCCTCGGGCACCGGGTTCGGCCTCAGCGGTCCGGACCGCGACAATCTGGCGATGGATTTCACGATCCAGGCGGTCTCCGGGATCCTCAGCGTGACCGGCTTTCCCGACGGGCCGCCGGTCAAGGCCGGCCCGACTATCGTCGATTTCATGGGCGGGATCCATCTCTATGCCGGGATCGTGACGGCGCTCTACGAGCGTCGGCGCAGCGGCCAGGGCCGCCTCGTCGAGGTGGCGATGCAGGAAGCGGTCTACCCGACCCTCGCCGGCAGCTTCGACTATTACTACCGCACCGGCCAGGTGCCGCCGCGCACCGGCAACCGGCAGGCCGGCCTCAACAGCGCGCCCTACAACGTCTTCCCGGCCGCCGACGGGCACGTCGCGATCCACGTCGTGACCGAGGCGCATTGGCGCAACCTGCTCGCGGCGATGGGCCGCGCCGATCTCGCCGCCGATCCGCGCTTTTGCGACAACGCCGCCCGCGTCGCCCATCTCGAAGAGACCGAGGCGCTCGTCGCCGACTGGACGCGCACCCTCCCGCGGATGGAGGTCTTCGCCCGCTGCAAAGCCTCCCGCATCCCGTGCGCGCCGGTGCGCACCGCGGTCGAGGTCATGAACGACCCGCACATGCACGCGCGCGGCATGCTCGAACGCATCGACCATCCCGAATTGGGCCCGATCGTCGTGCCGACGACGCCCTTGCGCCTGCACGGCACCGACCCGGTCCCGACCGAGCCGGCGCCGCGAATCGGCCAGCACAATGACGAGATCTACGGCGGCTGGCTCGGTCTCTCCGCCGCCGAGATCGCCGGGTTGAAAGAGAGCGGGGTCATTTGAGAAAAGCGCAGCGCATTCCGCCGCTCTCATCCCTGGTCGAGGCGCAACGGCACAAAGCGCAGATCGCCCTGCCGGTCGACCAATAACAGGATCGATTTGCGTCCCGACTTCTTTGCGTCGGCGACCTTTCCGGTCAACTGATCGGGGCGCTTCAATTCCTCCTGGGCGGCTTCCAGGATGACGTCCCCGGGCCGCATGCCTTTGGCTGCCGCCGGGCTGTTGGGCGCGACCTCGACGACGACAATCCCTTTCGCCGTGTCGGAAAGCGAGAATTTGTGCCGCAGGTCGGGGGTCAGGCTGGACAGGGTCAAGCCCAAAGTCCGGGCGGTTGCGGTCGCAGAATCGCCCTCCGGCCTCGCCGTTTTTCGGGCGCTTGCCAATTGCGGAGCGTTTTCGGCAAGCCGGCCGACCTTGACCCGCAACCGGCGCTGCTGGTGGTCGCGCCACACGGTGAGCGGAACCGTCCGGTCGACCGGGGTTTCGGCGACGAGCCGCGGCAGGCGGCGCATGTCGGTCACCGCCTTGCCGTTGAAGGTCAGGATCACATCGCCGGGCCGCACGCCGGCGAGCCGCGCCGGCCCGTCCCGCATGACGCTGGCGACGAGTGCGCCCTCGGCCTTGGCGAGCCCCAGGCTTTCGGCGATCTCCCCGGTCACCTCCTGGATGCGGACGCCGAGCCAGCCGCGATGCACGGTGTGATCGGGCTCGTTCTTCAATTCCTCGACGACCGCGCGGGCGAGAGAGGAGGGAATGGCGAAACCGATCCCGATCGAGCCGCCCGAGGGCGAGTAGATCGCGGTGTTGATGCCGATGACCTCGCCGTCCATGTTGAACATCGGCCCGCCCGAATTGCCGCGGTTGATCGGCGCGTCGGTCTGCAGGAAGTCGTCATACGGCCCGGCGTTGATGTCGCGCTGGCGCGCCGACACGATGCCGGCCGTCACGGTGCCGCCGAGGCCGAATGGGTTGCCGATCGCCAATACCCAGTCGCCGACCCGCGCCGCATCGCTGTCGCCCCAGACCACCGGAACGAGCTTTTCCGTCGTGTTGACCTTGAGCAGGGCGATGTCGGTCTTCGGGTCGCGGCCGACGAGCTTTGCCTTCAGATTGGTGTCGTCGTGCAGAATGACGGTGATCTCGTCGGCATCGCCGATCACGTGGTAGTTGGTGACGACATAGCCTGCCGGATCGACGATGAACCCCGAGCCGAGCGAAGTGGCGCTGCGCGGCTCGGCGCCGGGCCGACCCTGCTGCGGCGCGTCATGATCGAAGAAGTTGCGGAAGAATTCTTCAAAGGGCGAATCCGACGGGTTTGAGGATTTGGGACCGGCTTCCCCGGCGTCCGGACGATCGGCTTCGAGCCGCTGCGTCGTCGAGATGTTGACGACCGAGGGCAGGAGCTTCTCGGCCAGATCGGCAAAGCTGGCGGGGGCGGGCCGCGCCGCCGCGATGCCGGCCGGGGCGAGGCACAACAGGGCGCCGAGGGCCGCGACCGCAGCATTGTGCGGCAGGCGCTGGAACAGCGGAAGCACCGGGAACGACTCCTCTCTGGGTCCTCGCGCGAGGACGCGTAGCCGTCCCGGTCGTTAGGAACACGGCCGTCCCGGCCGCGACTCACCTGCGGGCGGGACGCCCGCGCGCAATCGAGATTACGCGAGAACCGGATTCTGAACCAGCTTCCCGTCTGCGGCGCGGTCAGCCCCGGACCAGCCAGACCACCGCGACCCCGGCGCAGGCGGCAAAAAGCCCGGCGAGCCGCAGCGCCTGCGGCGGAATTTGCGCCGCCTGCGCCGCCGCGCGCCGCATGCCCCGGGGAAAGAGCGCGTAGAGCACCCCCTCGATGACCAGAACGAGCCCGAGCGCGGTCCAGAAATCGCTCACGGGCGACTGGGCAGCGTGCGCTTGGCGATCTTTACCGAATCCGGGGTCGCCTCCGCCGATGCCGGGGCATTGCCGAACCCTTCGAGGGTGTCGAAGAAGCGGAAGAACGGGCCGGCCGGGGTCAGCACGAACGAAGTCTTGGCGCCGGAGAGCGCATCGCGATACGCCTGCATCGAGCGGTAGAAGGCGAAGAACTTCTTGTCCTGCCCGAACGCCTTGGCGTAGATGCCGATCGCCTCGGCGTCCCCGGCCCCGCGCACCTTCTGGCCGTCGCGCTGGGCATCGGCGAGGATCACGGTCCGTTCGCGGTCGGCGTTGGCGCGCACGGTCTGCGCCGCCTCGGCGCCTTCGCCGCGATACTGGGCGGCCTGCTGCTGGCGTTCCGAGATCATGCGGGCATAGATCGCCTCGCTGTTCTCGGGCGGCAGGTCGGCGCGGCGGATGCGCACGTCGACAACGTCGATGCCGAACCCCTTCGCCTCGGCCCGGACATCGTCACGGATCTTGTGCATGATCGGCGCGCGCTGCTGCGACAGGAGGGCCGACAGCGGGACATCGCCGATGACCCGCCGGAGACTGCCGCTGACCAGCGCGGCCAGCCGCCCGCGCACCACCTCCTCGCTCGCCACCGTCTGGAAGAACAGCAGCGGATTGACGATGCGATAGCGGGTATAGGTGTCGACCACGAGCCGCTTCTGATCGGCGGCGATGACCTCTTCCGGCGGCGGTTCGAGATCGAGCAGGCGCTTGTCGTAGGTTACGACGTTCTCGACGAACGGGCGCTTCCATTCGAGGCCGGGATGGCGCAGGACGCGCCGCGGCTGGCCGAATTGCAGGACCAGCGCCTGCTGCGTCTGATCGACGACAAAGAACGTGTTCGCCACGACGATGCCGAGGATGATCAGCGCCGCGGCGACAAAGGCGAGCGTACGGCGGTTCATTGGCTGCTCCCGATCGCGGCGGTCGGCGGCGCGGTCGGCACCTGGCTCGAAGTTTGGGCCGGCGCCGCGCTCCCGCGCCGCGGCGCCGGCGCGCTCTTGCCGCCCTGTCCCCCCAGCCCCGGCAGCGGCAGATAGGGCAACACGCCCTGGGCGCCGAGAGCCCCCTTGTCGATGATCACCTTGTTGCTGTTGGCGAGGATCTCCTCCATCGTCTCGATGTAGATCCGCTGCAAGGTGATGTCCTTTGCCGCCGTAAAGGCGCGGTACACCTCGTCGAAGCGGGCGGCGTCGCCCGCGGCGCGGGCGACGACCTGCTGGCGGTAGGCCTGAGCCTCCTGCGCGATCTTGACGGCGTTGCCGCGCGCCTGCGGGATGATGCTGTTGCGGTAAGCCTCGGCCTCGTTGCGCAGCCGGGCGCGGTCGGCGAGCGCGCGCTGCACGTCGCGGAAGGCGTCGATGACCGGTCCCGGCGGGTCGACCTTCTGCAATTGAACCTGGGTGACTTCGATGCCCGACTTGTAATCGTCGAGCAGGTGCTGCAGCAGTTTCTGCGTCTGGGATTCGATCTGGGCGCGGCCGGCGGCCAGCGCCGGGGCGAGCGGGGTCTCGCCGATGACCTCGCGCATCGCCCCCTCGGCGGCGGATTTGACGGTCATTTTCGGATCGCGGATGTTGAACAGATAGGAGCGCGCGTCCTTGATCACCCAGAAGACGGTAAAGTTGATGTCGACAATGTTCTCGTCGCCGGTCAGCATCAGCGATTCATGCGGGACCTCGACCTTTTCCGGGGTGTGCGTGTTCTCGTTTTCCGCAATGCGATAGCCGACCTCGGTGCGATTGACCCGAGTGACCTTGGGTTCGAGGACGGTTTCGATCGGGTTCGGCAGATGGTAATTGAGACCGGGCGAGGTGGTCCGGTTGTAGGCGCCGAAGCGCAATACGATGCCGACCTCGTCCGGCTGCACGACATAAAATCCGGTGGCCAGCCAGATCGCGACGATCGCGACGGCGATCAGCGCGAGGCCGGCGCCGCTGCCGAACCCGCCGGGCAGGATGCGGCGGAAGCGATCCTGGGTGCGGCGCAGCAATTCCTCCAGGTCGGGGGGGCGCGGGCCGCGCGGGCGCGGGCCGGGACCGCCGCCCGGACCGTGCG
>DATFCQ010000309.1:0-3203 GCA_035252905.1 Allostellaceae bacterium
CGCGCGGTCAGCAGGCGTCCACATGGCGGTCTCCAAGCAGGAAACCACCTGCAACGCCGCCCAATTGGCCAGGATCAGCTCGTAAAACCAGCCCCATTACCTCTTTGCAAACGGGCTCTGAGGGGGACGTGAGTAGTTACAGCCATCATCTCCAGAATATCACGGGATGGAGATATCATGCGGCTGATCGAGCGGCGCGAGGACTTTCGGTCAGGAGCGCCGCTTGTCGGCTGATGCACCAGAGTTCACTTTTGGGTTGGTAAGTAGACGCCGGCTATCATCAATCGCGTGGCGGCTACCTCTTAGAAGAGCATCCGTCAGTTGTTTCGATGCTGCGGATGTAGCAAGGCGCTCATCCAGGCTTCGACGCAGCCTCTCGATCTGATCCAATGAACCTGCGGGGCGCTTGTACATTGGCGCATCTCTCCGCTCCTGGATAGGCGGGAGTGCGCTCGTCCCTCGTAATTGACGGGAACGATTGTCTCTCGGCCGTCAGCGCCCGATGATCGTTGCCGACGATACCTAAGCTTACGCCCCTTCACACGAATGGTTCAGGGCTCATAGGTGGGGCGGCAAAGGTAGCGCTGAGGCTAGGGCCTGTTAGAGCTTGAGCCAATCGGCCGTGGCAGCCAGACACAGCACACCCAGGAAGGAGCGCGCGGTCTTTTCATAGCGAGTCGCCACGGCGCGCCATTCTTTCAGGCGTGCCCACAAGTTCTCGACCATGTGACGGTTGCGGTAAATCCAGGCCCGGCAAGCCACCGGCGCATCGTTGCGCTTGGGCGGGATCGCCGGACGCGCTCCCATCTCCCAGATGCGCGCGCGGAAGGCATCAGAAGCAAGCCCCTTGTCGCCCACCACCCATTCCGGCGCCTCGGGCAGGCAATCGAGCAAACCCGGCGCCAAGGGCAGCTCATGCGCCTGACCGGGGGCCAGGGCAAAGGCGATGGCCCGTCCGCGCCCGTCCGCCATCACGCAAGCCTTGGTGCCGTAGCCGCCGCGAGAGCGACCAAGCGCTTCACGCCGGTCGCGCTCTTTGCTGTCGACCCCCTTTTTTGTGCGCCGGCCGCCTTGGCGTGCGCGCGAATGGTGGTGCCGTCGAGAAAGCTCATGCCGAGCGCGACATCGCACTGCTGGACACGCTCGAGCAGGCGCTCCCACACGCCTCGCTCGGCCCAGCGGATGAACAACTGTGCCGCCCGCCACCACGACCGAGTTCGGCCGGGATGCTGCGCCATTTGGCCCCGTTCTGATGGCGCCAGAAGATCGCCGAGATCGTCCGCCGCAGATCCTCCGGCGGTGTCTTGCCGTGCGGTCTGACCTGCTCGATCAGCGGTTCCCAAACCGCCCAAGCCGCATCCGTGAAAACCTGGTATCCATGTTCCTCTGTCATGCCCAGAATATGGGCATAGACTTCAAGCCATAACAGGCCCTAACCTTGCTGGACGATGCGCTCTTCGGAACACTCGGGGCTTGTGACCACTTTTTGCACGTATCCTCAACCTACCCCCTGTCGCCCTGCACCGACCTGGCCCGCACCCGACCCCGCTCTCCTGGCGGCGTGAGTTTCCGAACAGCCCGCCGCCTGCTTGCCGCTTTGGCGGTTTTGCTTCGCCTCCCCCCGCCCTACGGCACTATGATGCACAAAGATCAAAGTTTCTCAGAAGGGAGGTCACGATGCCGGAACAGCCGCAGCCCCAGCCGACGCGGGCGATGATGCCCGAGGAGGTCGACGGATGGCGCCAGATCAATGCCGGGCCGCATCTGCACGTCATGTTCCACCCCAACCGGCTGCCGGCCGGCCGGGACCCGGACGGCATCGAGCGGCCGTCGATCGTCATCGCCGTTTCGGGCAACCGCGAGCAGGCGCTGCGTTTTGACCCGTTCAGCGAAGGCAGCCATTACCACATCCGTCCGACCCTGCGCGGTCGGCAGATCCCGCTGTGGGTCGAGGAGGGGCGGAGGCCGATCGATGTGGCGCTGGCGTTCTTCGACAAGCCGCTGCGCTTCCGCGGCCTCCTCGCCCAGGCCGAGGAGGACGAGGTGGCGGCGCGGCTGGATGACGCCGACCTCGCCCGGGCCGCCCGGCAGATCAGGACCTGTTACGCCGCCGCGCACGCGACCGCCGATAAGCGGCCGCCGGTTGCGGTCGGCCATGTACGGATCGGCGTCACCGATGTCGGCATCGCCGCGCGCTGGCTCGAAGCGGTCGGCCTGCGCCCGATCGTGACGCGCGACGAACTGGCGGTGCTCGAATTGCGCGGCGGCACGCACGTCGTCGCCCGGAAAACCGAGCAGCCGCCCGCGCCGGGGACGGCGGCGCCGTTTGACCTGATGGTCGATGACGTCGATGCCGCGCACCGTGACTATGCCGCCAAAGGGTTGTCGCCATCGCCGATCAGTCGCGGCCGCATCCACGACTCGTTCATGGTCGCCGGACCCGACGGCTGGGCGTTCACGGTCAACTCCTCGCACGCCAGCGATCAGCCGGTCTGATCGAACGCACGGCGGAAACCCCCGGACAGCCGCCTACCAGAGTGGGTGTCCGGGGACAACAGATTTAGACTACACGCTTCCGGCACTCAGAGAGGCGCGGAAACCGGCCACCTCGAGAGGCGATTCTCGGAGGGGCTTTTGAACACGCTCTACCGGCAGGTTTCCCTGACCTGGCCGCCGTACCGCGATCAGCAGCCTCGGCTGCCTTGAGGCGCTGCGCCGGGACCCGGCGCGGCGGCCAGCCTCGGCACAAGATGTTGACCATGCTATCCCCAAATCAGGGGATCAATCAGAGGGCAAACGGAGCGCATCGCCGCGAAGGGGGTTTGATCCCGCGGGACCCGCGCGGATTGCCGCTTTTTGAGCGGATCGCTAGATATTGTCTGGCGGCGACATCGTCGGCATGTCGGCACCGGCCGCCAGAGCGCGATCGCTGCGACTTGCGCCGCTTCGCTCTGGCTCCCTGTCGATACCCGGGCATAGCCGTAAATCATGGGCTCCTTCTGCACCGGAATTACGCACCCGAAAAGCTTTTTGTTTCCAAGACTCCAAATTTGGTTCGAAAATCTTGCAGACTGTGTGAAAATGCGCTCGTTGGCGGTGCGGACGCCATTCCGCCGCGCCAAGCGCCATGCGGGGGTCGCCGCGCCACGCAGTCAGACTTATAGGCTGACCCGCCCCGTGTAGCAGCCGGAGAAAATGCCCAT
>DATFCQ010000310.1:0-7159 GCA_035252905.1 Allostellaceae bacterium
GTGACATTGGTCTATGGGATCTACGTCGTCCTGCATGCGCAACTGACCCCCGGAGGCGGATTTCAGGGCGGGGTCATCCTCGCCTCGGCCCTGCTGTTGTTCTATCTCGGCGAGGGCTATCGGCAGTGGCGCGAGACGGTGCGCGCCTCGGTGCTCGACCCGCTCGAAGCGGCGGGGACGGGGAGCTATGCCGCTGCAGGATTTGCCGGGCTCCTCTCCGGCCGCGCCTTTCTCGCCAATGTCGTGCCGCTCGGCACGACCGGCAAACTGGTCTCGGGCGGGCTCATCATGGTGCTCAATCTCGGCGTCGCCCTCGCCGTCGCCGCCGGGTTCGCCCTTGTATTCGTCGAGTTCCTGCAGGAAACGCGGCAGTTCAAGGGAGAGCGGACTTGACCCTTTTTCCCTATCTGGTCGCCCTTTGGCTGTTCCTGATCGGGCTCTACGGCATCGTCACCAGCCGGAACTACATCCATCTGATCGGCTGCCTGTCGGTCGTGCAGTCCTCGACCTATCTGCTGCTATTGGCGATCGGCTATCGCGCCGGCGCCGGCGCGCCGATCTTCTATACCCATCCGCCTGGAACGCCGGCCGTCGATCCCGTCGTGCAGGCATTGGTCCTGACCGACATCGTCGTCGGCGCGTCGGTGACCGCTTTGTTGTTGACCCTCGCCATCCAGGTCGAGCGGCACCGCGGCACGCTCGATCCGCAAGCGCTGCGCCCGTTACGCAATTGACGCTGGTCCCATTGCCGGTGGCGCTGCCGCTGCTCGTTGCCGCCCTGCTGTTGGTGTTCGAGCGCCCGCTGGAGGGCCAGGCCGTCGACGCCATCGCCGCCGCGACGACGGCGGTCTGCGTCCTGTTGGCTGTTCGGGCGGCGCCGCAACCGCTGGTTTATTGGTTCGGCGGATGGCAGCCGCATCACGGGGTCGCGATCGGCATCGCCTTCACCGTCGATCTCGCGGGAGCGTCGGTCGCCGCCCTGTCCGCCCTGCTGTTTACCGCCAGCTTTGTCTTTGCCTGGAAGTATTTCGACGAGGTCGGGGCGCGTTTTCATGTCCTGATGCTGATCTTTCTGGCCGGGATCTCCGGGTTCTGCCTGACCGGCGATCTGTTCAACCTGTTCGTCTTTTTCGAATTGATGAGCGTCGCCGCCTTCGCCCTGACCGGCTACCGATTGGAAGCCTCGGCGCTTGAAGGCGCGCTCAACTTTACCGTGATGAACAGCCTCGGCAGCTTTCTGATGCTGGGCGGCACCGCCCTGTTGTACGGCCGCACCGGCGCCCTCAACTTTGCGCAGATCGGCCGCGCCCTCGCCCATGGCCCCGACGACGCGCTGGTGGCGATGGCCTTCGTATTGTTGTTCAGCGCCCTGTTCATCAAGGCGGCGGTGGTCCCGTTCCATTTCTGGCTGGAGGATGCGCATGCCGTGGCGCCCTCGCCGGTCTGTGCGATTTTTTCCGGCATCATGGTGCCGCTGGCCTTGTTCGGGGCGGCCCGCCTCTATTGGACGATGTTCGCGCCGATGGCGAGCGTCGCCGCCGCGGCCGGCAATTTCCTCGAACCCCTGGGGCTCGCCACTTGTCTGCTCGGCGGCATCGCCTGTCTGATGCAACGCCATCTGAAGCGGTTGCTCGCCTTTTCGACGATCGCCCATATCGGCGTGATGCTGGCGGCGCTGGCGCTGGTGTCGGGCCCGGGCCTCTCCGCCATGCTGCTGTATCTGTGCGGCCAGGGGCTGATCAAGGCCGCCCTGTTTCTCGGGGCCGGGATCCTCCTCGCCCAGTGCCAGGGGATCGACGAGATCCAGTTGCGCGGCCGGGGAGGGGGTCTGCCGGCCACCGGTCTGCTGTTCGCTGTCGGCGGGTTGCTGCTGGCCGGCCTCCCGCTGGGCCCGATGGATTCGGGGTGGCGGCTCCTCGAAACCGCCGCCGAGCGCGGCCACCATGGCCTCCTTCCCTATGGTCTCGCCGTCGGCTCGGCCCTGACCGGGGCGGCGGTGTTGCGCGCGACCGGCCGCATCTTTCTCGGCTGGGGACCGGACCCCGGCGAGGAGCAGCAAGCCCCGAGCGCGCGGGAGCAGGAAAAGGCGGATCGCCCGGTCCTGTTGATGCTGATCCCGATCGCCGTCCTCCTCGTACTGGCCGTGCTCGCGGGCGGAGATTTCGCCGACACCATAGCGGCGCGGGCGGCGGCGGCGATGGCGGATCGGCCGGCCTATGCCCGGCTCGTGCTCGACGGCGCGGGCTGGGCGGCGGCGCCCGCCGCCGTGCCGGAAGCGGGGCCGCTGTTGGCCTGGATGATGGTCGCGGGGGCGGCGGCGGTTGCCGGGTTCGAGTTGTTTCGGGGCCACTTGCCGGGGGTTTTCGTGCACGCCGTCGACCGGCTGCTCACTCCTCTCGCCCTCGCGGTCGAGCGCCTGCACAACGGGGTGATCGGCGATTACGCGGCCTGGATGCTGTTCGGGCTGACCCTGTTCGGCGGCGCTTTTCTGTTCCGGTGAGCGCCCGCTTGCGCGCTGCGCGTGCGGCGCTCCGGATCTGCGCAAGAGACGATGACGCGGAACACCGGCGCGTGCCGTGAGGTTGGCAGGGAGCGCCCGCGATTGCCGGCGCGGTCAATCGGGAGGCGGTCGATGAGAAAGCGGGTCCTTGCGGCGGCCTCGGCGCTTGCGCTGGTCCTGGCGGCGAGCAGCGCCGGCGCTGCCGGGCAATCGGCCGTCCCCGGCGGCGGCGGGACCATGGATCCCTATCTGAAACACCCGGTTATCGAAGGACCCACCAACCCCGCCCTCGAAGAGCCAGGAGCGACCCGCGACCGGATGACCGATCCCTATCTGAAACACCCGGTCATCGAAGGACCTACCAACCCCGCCCTCAAGGAGCCGGGAGCGACCGGCAACCGTCGCGACTGACCGGCGCCTTCCCCCTCGGACGGAACTTTTCTGCTTCGGCGGCCGTCGTTTTTCCACCATCGCGCGTATTGACCGGCGGGTGTGCGCAATAGGCGATGGTAGGGAACGCGGTTGCGCGCCTTCGGGTTTGGCAAACAGCGCCCTCGATTGTCGGCGCGATCCATACGGAACGGAGGAGTGATGAGAAAGCTGATCCTCGCTACAGCATCGGCATTCGCCTTGAGCCTGGCCATGGGCGGCGCGGGCTTTGCCGCGGAGCCGGCCAGCAACGCGCAGCTTCCCCAGGGGACTCAGCCCTCGGCCACGATGCCGGCGCCGAACCAGGCCATGCCGGCCCAGACCCAGAACATGCAGACGCCGAATGAGGCGGCGACGCCGCAGCAGGGTGCCGAAGCGCAGACCGCTCCGATGCAGTTGACGCCGACGCAGGTCAAGGAGGCCCAGCAGGCGCTGAAGGCGGACGGTCTCTACAAGGGCGAGATCGACGGCAAGATCGGGCCGGAGACCAAGCAGGCGATCGAGCAGTTCCAGCAGCAGAACGGGTTGCAGCAGACCGGCGTGATGGACGAGCAGACCTTTGCCGCGCTCAACCATGCCAATAACGGCGTCGGCCAGGGATCGAGCATGACGCCCGGCGCGCAACAGCCCGGCGAGGCCACCAACCCGAACATGCAGCAGACGAACCCGAACCCGCAGCAGCAGGAGCCGGCCGGCACTCAGCACCAGCCGGTCACTCCGACCCAGCGGTAATCATTGACGACCGGTTCGGCCGAGGCGCGCGCCTCGGCCGGCCTTTTTGCCAAGCGCAGCGGCGGAATGCGCTGCCCCCGGCTTTCCCCATGGAACAAGTCCGTGGGCTGAAGGCTTTTTCGCTCTATATTTCGGTGCAGGACGAAACGGCGCGGCGCATTCCGCCGACAAAGCGCTCAGAGCGCGAGTTCGCACCAGATCGGCGTGTGGTCGGAAGCGCGCTCGCGGCCGCGCGGCCGCTTGTCGATGTCGCAGGCGGCGACCCGGTCGGCGGCATGCGGCGACAACAGCAGATGGTCGATCCGCAAGCCCTCGTCGCGGTGCCATCGCCCGGCTTGGTAATCCCAGTAGGTGTAGCGATGCGGCTCGCAATGAAAGATGCGAAACGCGTCCGAAAGACCGAGATAGAGGAGCGCGCGAAAGCGCGAACGGCTTTCCGGCCGGCACAGCGCATCGTCCCGGAACGCCGCCGGATCGTAGACGTCCTCGTCGGTCGGACAGACATTGTAGTCGCCGGCCAGGACAAACGGGCTTTCGCGCCGCAGCAGGTCTTGCGCATGCGCGATCAGCCGGTCCATCCAGACAAGCTTGTAGGCGAATTTGTCGGTGTCGACAGGATTGCCGTTCGGCAGATAGAGCGAGGCGATCCGGACCGCGCCGAAAGCGGCTTCGATATAGCGCGCCTGGGTGTCTTCGGGGGCGCCGGGAAGGCCCTCTGTGACCTCCTCGGCGGGGAGTTTCGAAACGAGCGCCACGCCGTTGTAGGAGCGTTGCCCGACGGCCCTGACGTGGTAGCCGAGCGCTTCGACCTCCGTCGCCGGGAACTCGGCGGCGAGACATTTGGTCTCCTGCAGGCACAGCACGTCGGGTTGCGCCTCGGCGAGAAAAGCCGATAACAGCGGCAGCCGGGCCTTGACCGAGTTGACGTTCCAGGTGGCGATCTTCACGAAGGCGGCCAGCTAAAGGCTCAGGCGATCGAAAAGGAATTGCCGCAGCCGCAGGACGAGGCCGCATTGGGGTTACGGATCTGGAACGAGGCGCCCATCAGATCCTCGACAAAATCGAGTTCGGCGCCGTCGAGGAGGGTCAGCGAAACATCGTCGACGACCACTCCGACCCCGTCCTTTTCGAACACGACATCGTCCTCGTGGCGCTCGGCATCGAACGACAACCCGTATTGGAAGCCCGAGCAGCCGCCGCCCGACACGGCGATGCGCAAAAAGGCGTCCCCGGTCTCTTCCTGCTGCTTCAGCACGGTGATGCGGCGCGCGGCGCTGTCGGTCACGATGATCCGCCGCAGGGCTTCCCCGCTTGCGCTCTCGGCCATGGGCTCGGTACTCCGCCTTTGTTCCCTGCTCAATTTAGGGATCGGCCGCCTGTTGTCAAACCGCCGGTCGCGCCGCGCCGTCCGGCTCAGCGGCGCACCGCCGGCCCCGGGACCGAGGTGCCGCTGATATTCCCGGTCTGGTCCTGGCCGACGGTCGCGGGCACCTCCATGTTTGAGTGATAGGGTGTTGGCTGCGGGGCCATCGAGGTGATGACCGGGGCGCTGACGACCGCCTTTCTCGACACGGCGAGGTGGATCGGATTGCGGCCGTGAGGCTTGGCTGCCCCCCAGGCGACGGCATGCACCTGCGCGCCGCCCTGAGCAAAGCCGCTGGTGTCGATGATCAGGGCGACCAGCCGCCCCGAGCCGAGATCCAATACGAGGTCCTTGATCGTACCGATCGGAGCGCCGTGCGAGCCGACCACATGCTGGCTGAGCAGGTCAGCCTTGACGTCGTAATAAGCGGGGTTGTGGCGCGCCTCTTCCTTGAACGGCGTGCCGTGGGCGAGCTGCTGCGGGCTCAGCGCGGTGAAGAAGCGGGGCGTCGGAACCGGCTGGAAATGGAGGCTCTTCCACGCCACGGCGATGCGGCCGCCCTTGTAGGCGGCGCTGCCGCCGGGCTCGAGGACGGCGAGGTCGACCCTGCCCTGTTTCTTGTCGACGACCAGATCGACGATCGTGGCGACCTGATAGTCGCCCTTCACGCGCACGCTCAAGCCGATGACCTTGCCGGCAAGAATCTGGTTCGCCTTTTCGGTGACCGCCTGCGTCCGTCCCGGACCCGGAGGGACATGGCCGGTGGCCATGTTCGGGGTCACCGCCGGGCCGGCGGCAAAACCCGCAGCAGGAAGGCCGCAGGCAAGGGTCAGCGCGGCAATCGCCATCTTCACGCTCATCGTTCAACTCCCGATCCATCTGCCGAGGCTAACACTGCCGCGCACGGGCCTATCCGCCCTCCCCGCGAATCGGCTAAATTACCGGCGCAAAACCGGAGTATCGGGATGTCGGGCAGCCTCGCAGCGGATCTCGCCGAGGAGCAAAAGATCGACAAGCGCGCCTGCCTTGCGGCGCTGGAGCGCAAGGTCTTGTGGCTGTCGACCTGGATGATCCACAACGCCAATCACCTGCGGCCCAACCGCGACGGGCTCAAGGTCGGCGGCCATCAGGCGTCGAGCGCCTCCGTCGCGACCATATTGACGGCGCTCTATTTCGACGTCCTGCGTCCGCAGGACCGGGTTGCGATCAAACCGCACGCCTCGCCGGTGTTTCACGCGATCCAATACCTGCTCGGCCGGCAGAGCCGCGACAAGCTTGAACGGTTTCGCGCCTTCGGCGGCGCCCAATCCTACCCGTCGCGCACCAAGGACGGCGACATCGTCGATTTCTCGACCGGCTCGGTCGGGCTCGGGGTCGGGATGACGTTGTTCGCCTCGCTCGTGCAGGACTATCTGAGGTTGAAGGAACTGGTGCCGGCAGGCGAGGCGCCGGGCCGCATGATTGCGCTCGCCGGCGACGCCGAACTCGATGAAGGCAACATCTTCGAGGCGTTGCTCGAAGGCTGGAAGCACGATGTGCGCAATCTCTGGTGGATTATCGATTACAACCGCCAGAGCCTCGATGCGGTTGTTTCCGACCGGCTGTTCGGCCGCATCGACGCGATGTTCGAGATGATGGGCTGGCGCGTCGTCACGCTCAAATACGGCCGGCTCTTGGAGGCGGCCTTTGCCCGGCCGGACGGTCATCACCTGCGCGAATGGATCGACGCCTGCCCCAACTCGCTCTATTCGGCGCTCGTCTACAAGGGCGGAGCGGGGTGGCGCGAGCACCTGTTGCGCGACCTCAACCGCTATCCCGGGATCCGCGCAATCCTCGACGAGCACGATGACGCGGCGCTGCACCGGCTGATGACCAATCTCGCCGGCCACGACCTCGATTCGGTGCTCGCCGCCTTTCACGCCGTCGCCGACGACCGGCCGACCTGCTTTATCGCCTATACGATCAAGGGTTACGGGCTGCCCTTCGCCGGGCACAAGGACAATCACGCCGGGCTGATGAACCCGCAGCAGATGGCATTGTTTCAGCGCGACATGGCGGTGCCTCCGGGGGCCGAGTGGGACCCCTATGCCGGTCTCGACCTGCCGCCGGAGCGGCTTGCCGCCTTTCTCAAGGGC
>DATFCQ010000311.1:0-3092 GCA_035252905.1 Allostellaceae bacterium
CGCCCGCCGGTCGAGCTGGAAATGCCGCCGCCGGATCAAGACCGCCAAGAGGGTCAGCGCGTTGACCCAGCCCGCCGCCGTTGTCGCCAGAGCGATCCCGACATGCGCGAGAACGCGCATCAACACAAGCGTCAGGACCAGATTGACCAGCAGCGCGAGCATCGCGATCTGGACCGGGGTCTTGGTGTCCTGGCGGGCGAAAAAGCCGGGAGCGAGAACCTTGACGAGGACGAACCCCGGCAGTCCCGCGGCATAGGCCGAGAGCGCCGCCGCGGTCGCCGCCGCCGCGGCCGTGCCGAAGGCGCCGCGCTCGAACAGCACCGACAACAGCGGCCCGGCCAGAACCATCAGCCCGACCGCCGCCGGCAAGGTCAGGAACAGCGCCATTTCGATGCCGCGGTTCTGCGTCGCCATCGCGCCCGCCGTCTCGCCGAGGCGCAATTGGCGCGACAAAGGGGGCAGGATCGCCGTGCCGACGGCAATGCCGACGACGCCGAGCGGCAACTGGTTCAGCCGGTCGGCGTAATAGAGATAGGACACCGATCCGCTGGGCAGCAGCGAGGCGAGAGCGGTCGAGATCAACAGGTTGAGCTGGGTCATGCCGGCCCCGAGCACGGCCGGCACCATGATGCGCAGCATCTGCTTGATCCGCGGCGTCAGCCGCGGGCGGCGCAGCCGCAGCCCGACCCCGGCGCGCGCGCAGGAATGGGCGAGCCACAGGAATTGCGCGATCCCCGCCCCGCTGATCGCCCAGGCCAGCGCCCGCCCGTCATGCCAGCCGCAGCGCGCCATCAGCAACAGCGCGGCGATCAGGGACAGGTTCAACAGGATCGGGGTCGCCGCCGTCGCGGCAAAGCGGTCGACCGCATTCAACAGCCCGCCCTGCAATGCGGTCAGGGAGATGAAGAGCAGGTAGGGAAAGGTGATCCGGGTCAGGGCGACGACGAGAGCGAACTTGTCGGGCTCGGCGCCGAAGCCGGGGGCGACGACCGCCATCACCTGCGGCATGAAGATCTCGGCGAGCACGACAAAGCCGAACAGCACCGCGAACAGCACGGCGAAGGCTTCCTCGGCGAATTCCCGCACCGCCCCTCTGCCGTTCTCGGCGAGAGTGCCCGCGGCCAGCGGCACAAAGGCGGCGTTGAAGGCGCCCTCGGCAAACAGGCTGCGGAACAGATTGGGCAGCCGCTGCGCGACAAAAAAGGCGTCGGCAACCGGCCCGGCGCCGAGCAGAGCCGCGGTCAGGATGTCGCGGACAAAGCCGAACAGGCGGCTCACCAGCGTATACGAGCCGACCGTCGCGGCGGAGCGGAACAGCGCCATGGGGAGGGGTGTAGCGAAAATCCGGTCCGGGGGAAACGGCGAAACAAAGGCTCGGCATGAGGCGCCGTCGTCTGCGGCAATGCAATGGCGCTGGCGGCGGAACATGCTCGCTCTGCCGGCCTCCGTTCCCGCCAGAGCGGTGTCAGGCGCTCGGACCTGCCGCCTGATCGCGGCTACGGCGGGCGTCACCGAAGCGGTCCTGATAACCCGTGACCGCCACAACCGCGATGCTGCCGCCCGCGCGCGTCCGACGGTGCTGCAGCCTAAGAGCATGATAAAACCGCAACCCTGGGCTCCGCGCCGTAGCATGACGGCCCGGGGATTGCCCGATCCGTCGCTATGGGCTGGCGCCGAGCGATTGCACCTCACCTGTTCACCTGTTCCGCCTGTTTTTGCAGGTCGAAAACAGGCGACCACCCATGCGGTAAACGCTCCGAAAGTCGCGGCGAAACCCCAATCCCGGCGATCGTAGCGTACGGGAATTTACCCCATAGGTATCGGTTTGTCAACAATAAAATTGCTCATTTCGCATTCATGCCGGACCTCTGACCGGAACCTCTGCCGCAGTGGGACGGGGCCTTACTTGGATCTGGTATCATTGGTTAGGCGGTAATCTTCCATTGATCTCATTAACTATCTATTCAGTAGATTATGTCAATTAAATGATTTATTCATGGAGAATGTACGAGAGGAATGTCGAATCACTTGGTCTGCCAGCAGACAGGCGCAGTGCTCTTGGGCCGGCTATGCCTGTTGCGGTTCTCGGGCCCACGGAACTGACGGTCGTCGTGCCGACCTTCAACGAGCGCGACAACATTGAACTGCTGATGGCGCGGCTCGACGCGGCGCTCGCCGGGATCGCCTGGGAGGTCGTCTTTGTCGACGACGACTCGCCCGACGACACCGCCGCAGTAGTGCGCAGGCTCGCTCGCTGCGATCCGCGCATCCGCTGCCTCCAGCGCATCGGCCGGCGCGGCCTGTCCTCCGCGGTCGTCGAGGGCATGCTCGCCAGCAGCGCCCCCTATATCGCGGTCATTGATGCCGATCTGCAGCACGATGAGAGATTGCTGCCGCGCATGCTGGCCCTGCTGAAGGCCGAGGACCTCGACGTCGTAGTAGGCAGCCGGCACATCGCCGGCGGCAGCACCGGCAATTGGGACCGCCGCCGCGTCACCATCAGCGTGCTCGCTACGAGGCTCGCCCGGCTTGTCGTTGCCGCCGAATTATCCGATCCGATGAGCGGGTTTTTCATGCTATCGCGTCCGGCTTTCGAGCGCACCGTGCGGCATCTGTCGGGACACGGCGGGTTCAAGATCCTCTTGGACCTGTTCGCCTCGACCCCTGTGCCGTTCCGCTTCAAGGAAGTGCCGTTTGTCTTTGCCGTGCGCCAGCACGGCGAGAGCAAGCTCGACGGCTTTGTCATTTGGGAATATTTGATGCTGCTGGCGGAAAAGCTGACCGGCGGCATCATCCCCGGCCGCTTTCTGTCTTTTTCCGTGATCGGTGGTTCGGGCGTCATGGTGCATTTTGCAATGCTCTTTGCCGCTTTGCATGAGGTCGCTTTCCCGATCGCGCAGGCGCTCGCCGCGCTGGTGGCGATGACCAGCAACTTCGCCTTGAACAATCTGCTAATACCAACCTGAATGGTTGTTGACCGATAAGGCGGGTGACCTCAGAAAGGGTTGCGGAACAGACCGAGCGTGTGGTGAGGATGACGATGTTGGCACTCGCGATCCGTGACGACCTCAGCCCCGAAGAACTGCGCCGGC
>DATFCQ010000312.1:0-13618 GCA_035252905.1 Allostellaceae bacterium
AGCCGACGGCTCGGCAATGATCGCAGCCGGCGGCACGGCGCAGCTTCTGTTCGGCGGCGTCGTGCCGGCGACCGGCTATCTCGTCTGCAACACTTCGAGCGCGGCGCTGTGGATCAGCGATGTCGGTACGGCGAGCGCCGGGGGCTCCTCGATCCAGATCGCGGCCGGCGCGATCTGGGCGACGCCCTCGGGCTACAAGCCGCCCGGCGCGGTGTCGATCTTCGGCGCCGCCACCGGCCAGGCCTTCGCGGCGCGGCGCTGGTGATCCAGGTATCAGTGATCGGTGATCAGTAATCAGAAATGAGGGGGCGAACCGAAATGCGCGCTCTCTTCCCTGCGGCATTGGCCACGCTGCTGCTGATTACTGAGCACTGTTTACTGGCTTCGGCGCGGGCGCAATCGGCGGGCAGTTTCACGAGCCTTGCGACGACGGGACCGAACGCGCTCGGCGGTGCGACGACGGCGGCGGGCGATGTCTCCGTATGCTCGGGGCGGCCCTGGTACGACGTCGCCTGCGCCGGCGTCAAGGGCGACGATGTGAGCGACGATACCGCGGCGATCCAGAGCGCGATCAACACCGCCGTCGCCAACAACTGGCCGGTCCACGTCCCGGCCGGGACTTACAAGGTGTCGAGCGCGATCACGATCGATTACGCCGGCCAGGCGAGGAACGGATTTCAATTGATCTCCGAAGGCGCGACCCTCGACGGCAGGACGATCGCCTCCGGGCCGGTCCTGCAGGTCGAATGCAGCGGCGGCACGCCGGCGAGCCCGGCAACCTGCTTCTATTTCCGCCAGCGCGGCACCTTGCTGATCCTTGCCGCTTCGGGCGGCGCCAATCTCGCGACCCTGACCGCGGATTATGCCGCCGGGGCGACGATAGTGGGCGTGTCGACGACGAGCGGCTTTGCGGTCGGCGGCACGATCGACGTCCTGTTGGCGAGCGGGGTGACGCAGGCGGTTTCGGTCAGCGCGATCGGCACCGGTACGGTCACGATCCTGCCCGGTCTTGCCGGCGCCGCCGATAGCGGCGCGCCGGTGTCGCGGCCTTCCTACCCGTTCACGCTCGGCAAAGCCGATTTCTCGGACCAGCACAACGCGCTGAAGATCGACCACCTGTCGGTCAACAACGCCTCGGCCGCGCCGGGCGCCGGCGGCTGCCAGTTCAACGCCGTCTATGACAGCGACATCGATGCGGTGTGCGACAGCGCCGGGGGAGCCGCCGGCATTGCCCTCGAACAGACCCAGTTCAGCCGCATCTCCGGCGCCGGCTCGGCCGCAGCGGCGGGCGGCTCGGCGCTGCTCCTCGAGCAGGGATACAATTTTTCGAACGTGTTCTTTGCGCTTGACCTCGAAGTCGCGCCGACCTGCATCGCGATCACCGATCGGCATCACGGCGACAACACCTTTGTCAGCCCTTATCTGAACTGCACGACCGCGGTCAATGCGACGGCGTCCGACAACAATGTCCTGATCAACCCGCAATACGCCGGCAATGTCGTCAATTACGGGCCGCAATCGGTCGGGATCTCGGTCGTCGGCGCCGGCAGCCGGCAGAAATGGATGTTTCCCGCGGCGGCGAATTACATTGCGGCGCCGATCGACGACGGCATGGCGGTGTCATCCTACAATGCGTCGGGCACCGCGCTTGCCGTGGCCCTGCCGGCGATCGCCGCGGTCAATCCCGGCTGGAGCATGGAGTTCGCCACCGACAACGGCAAGGGCATGACGATCTCCTCGCCCGACGGCGCGGCGATCGTTGCCGGCAACAAGGCGCTGCCGTCGGTCACCCTGGGCGGCGGCAATTACGAATTCGTGCGGCTCGAAAGCGACGGCAACACCTGGCGCCTCGCCGCGGCAACGCGCAACACCCGGCTTGCCATGGGCTACGAGCCGCCGCCCTGGCCGGCGAACTGGCTCTATCCGTCGACACCGGGATATCAGGCGACGCTCGGCGACAACGGCACGATCCTGTCTTCCTACAATACGACGGCAGGTCTCAACGTCACCCTGCCGCCGACGAATGCAATCCCCGACGGTTGGGCAATGGGGTTTGCCACCGACAACGGCAAGCCGCTGACCATCCAGGTCAACGGCACCGGCGGTGGGCATATCCTCTACCCCGGCTCGGGCGCATCGCAGACTTCGATCGCCCTCGCCAATACCGGCCAGGGGGCCTATGAATTTCTGGTCCTGCAATATGACAGCGCCGGCGGCACCGGCAATTTCCGGGTCGTCGATGCGACCCCGGCGACGGTGCAGGCCCTGGGCGAGATCGGCTCGGCCTCATTGTCGCATTGGAGCTTCCCTGCCGTGTCGGCCTACAATGCGGCCGTCGCCGACAACGGCACTATGGTCGGCAGCGACAATTCGCCGGCCGCCTATCTGACCGTGACCTTGCCGCCAGGCGGCGCGGCCCTGCCGATGGGCTGGACGATGGGCTTCGCCGCCGGCAACAACAAGGCGATGTCGGTGCAGGTCAACGCGGTGCAGGGCGGCAAGATCCTTTATCCCGGCGCCGGGTCCGGCGCCACCTCGGTCGCGCTCGCGGCCGGCAATTACGAGTTCCTGGCCTTGCGCTACGACGGCGCCAATTTCCGCGTCACCGGGACGACGCCGGCGACGGCGACCGCGATCGGCATGACCGGCAATGCGCCGGGACTGAACCGCTGGAGCTTTCCTTCGGTGACGACCTACCAGGCCGGGGCCTCCGACAACGGCACTGTTTTGTCGAGCTACAACGCCGCGGGCGGCCTCACCGTCACCCTGCCGCCGGTGAGCGCGATCGGGCAGGGCTGGACCCTGGGTCTGGCCACCGACAACGGCCAGCCTCTGACGGTTCAGACCAACGCGACAGGGGGAGGCAGGATCCTCTACCCTGCCGGCAGCGGCGGCACCAATACGGCGAGCCTGTCGCTCGCCGCGGTCAATTACGAATTCGCCGCCCTGCAGTTCGACGGCACGAATTTCCGCCTCGTCGCGGCCAGCCCGCGCACCGCCGGAGGACTTGGCCTGTTGGGCCATCAGATCTTCACCGGCGCGGCGCCGGCGCCCGGTAACGGCAGCGCGGATTGCGGCACCGCGCCGGCGATCGCCGGCAATGACGCCGTCGGGCGGGTCACGGTCGGCAGCGGCGCCAACGGGGGCAAGTGCACCCTCACCTTCGCCAAGGCCTGGCCCAACCCGCCGGTATGCTCGGTCGTCGACGAGACCACGGCCAGCCCGATCCGGCCGGTCGGCGCCTCACCGGCCGCGGTGGCGTTCAGCGGCACGCTCAACGCCGGCGATGTCCTCGCTTATCGCTGTCAAGGCTATCAGTGATCAGTGATCAGAAGTGATTGCTGTCCCTGTTCTGATCACTGATGACTGATTACTGGTTACTGACACCCGGAGTCTGAAACATGATTACTGTCGCGATCGTCAATCAGTCGAGTATTGTCGCCGACACGGCCATGCCGGCGGTGGTCGACGCTCTGCAGCGCCAGGTGCACGAGCATTTCGCTCCCGCCTGGGGCATTGATGCCGCCTTGAACCTCGTCGCGCGAGACGCGATGCCGGACCCGACCTGGTGGCGGCTCGTGATCCTCGACGATTCGGATCAGGCCGATGCCCTCGGCTATCACGAGACGACGGCCTCGGGCTTGCCGCAGGGGCTGGTATTCGCCCGCACCACACAAGAGGACGGCGAGAAGTGGACCGTAACCGCGAGCCACGAATTGCTGGAGATGCTGGCCGACCCGGAGATCAATCTGACCGTCTTCGTGCAGGACAGCGACGAAAGCGGCAGGCTCTACGCTTATGAGGTGTGCGACGCGGTCGAGAGCGTCGCCTATCCGATCGACGGCGTCCCGGTCAGCGATTTCGTATTGCCCAGCTATTTCGAGCCCGGCACGGCCGGAGCGACCCCCGCAGCCCCGTTTGACTATTGCCAGCAACTGACGATGCCGCTGCCGAGCCTTTTGCCGGGCGGCTATATCGGCATGTACCAGGTCGGCATGGGAGCAGGGTGGACCCAGATCACCGACCTGCGGATGCGTCCGCGGCGCATGGTGCCGGCCGCCGGCAGCCGGCGGATGCGCCGCATGTTGCCGCGTCGCCGGCAGGTCTGGCGGCCCTCGGCCCGGTGAGCATGTCCCCACCGCGATCCCCCGACGAGGACGGCGATGCTGAGCCTGCGCACGAACCTGTTGCCTCCGGCGAGGCAGATTGCGGGCGGCCCCCCATCGCCGGGACCGTCGCGCCGGGCCGGGACAGCCCCGGCCTATGCCGGGGCGACACCCTCGGAGGACGAGGAGCATTATTGCCCGCATTGCGGCGGTCCGCTGACGCGGCGGCCAAAGCTGCTTCAGCATCCGTGCTTCGACGATTTCACCTGGGCGGTCCTGCCGCCCCGTTCGGGGGATATGGTTCCGCCGCCGCGCCGGCTGTCGCCGCAGCTGTGGCGCATCCTGTCGGCGTTCCGAGGCGCCTTCGGCCGCACGCTCGGGCGCGCCTATCTGAATGCCCACGCGCAATTCCGCAAGGGCGAGGACGCCGACCCCAAGACCCTCGACGTCCGCCTCTGCCACCTGCGCAAAGCCCTCGACGGGACCCCGTTCGCGATCGAGGGGGTCTGGGGCCAGGGATGGAGGCTGACCTATCGGGTCCCCGCGCGATCGGAAGCGCGGGACTGACCGTGCGGCGGGACGATGCCGCGGGTCGGAGCGCGGCTCCTGTCCCCGCACCGGGTCCCGACGGATCGTCGCTCTCCCGGGCCGCGGGCCCGGTCCCAACGGACCGTCGTCCGCAAGGCCCGAGAGACCCACGGTCTGTCGCCGGCGATCCCCGCACGAACCCGCAATGGGACGGATCACGCCCCGCCGTCGGCGATCGCCACCAGGGATTGCCCGGGGACCGGGGGCCGGGGAGCGCCGAAGGGCCGCCCTTGCGCTCGGCTGCCGTTCCAGTGGGCGCCCAGATCGTCGACACCGACACGGCGATCGCCGCGCCGACCGCGGCAATGCTCGCCGCCGCCGGGGTCGTCGGCGTCGTGCGCTATCTGTCGCGTGCGACCCCAAACCATCCGGGCGACCTGTCGGCGGCCGAGACGGCGGCGATCATCGGCGCCGGGCTCGGATTGATGGCGGTGCAGCACGCGGCCCCGCCGCGGCGCTGGTGGCCCGAGGCCGCGCTCGGCACCGCACAGGGACGGGCCGCCGCAGCGAACGCGCATGACGCCGGCCTTTCGGCAGGTACGACCTTGTGGCTCGACTTCGAGGAGACGGCGCCGGGCGCGACTGCGGCCGATGCCATCGATTATTGCAACGCCTGGACCAGAGAGGTCATCGCCGGCGGCTTTGAGCCGGGGCTCTATGTCGGCCCGAATCAACCGCTCTCGGGCGAGGATCTCTACTGGCGGCTCGCCCTCAAGATCTATTGGAGGAGTGCCGCAATCGTACCCGATGTGCCGGCGCGCGGCTATGCCATGCGGCAATCGGCGCCGCGACAGCTCGCCGGGATCATAGTCGACCAGGACGTCGTCCTGGGCGACGCCTTCGGCAACAGACCGCATTGGTCGGTAATCAGCAATCCGTAGTCCGAAACGGTTTTCAGTACTGTCGCGATTGCTGATTCCGAAGAATTGAAAGGCTACAGAATGAATCGGGATCATGTCGTCGCCGGCACCGCCGGCGTCAGCACGACGGCGATGCTGGCGACGGTCTTGGCGCATTTTCAGAATGTTCCGAGCGATGTCGCCACGGCCGAGGCCGGGCTTGCGGTGCTTGCACTCGGGGCCATGGCCGGCCTTGCACAGGCCCTGATCGGGCGTCCGCCGGATCTGCGCGAGGCTCCCAATGCGGCGAAAGGACCATGAACATGACCGTCCTGGAAACGCGACGCAAAAAGGCACTGGATCTCGCTTATATGCTCGGCATCCCCCTCTATCTGCGCAGCGACGGCGGCATCGCCCAGTTCCCGCCCGGCGAGCGGATCGAGCCGCCGCAGGGCGCCGTGCCGACGCCGCATGGCCGCGGTCCGCAGGCGGCGGCCGAGCCGTGAGGCGCTCCATTACCGCGGCATGCCTCGCCCTTGCTTCTGCGGGGGCAGGCCTGCTTGGCGGATGCGCCAATGCGCAGCACGGGATCGCGCAATTCACCGTGCAGGACGCGCAAACCGCCAAAGCCATCGCCACGGCCGGCGGCGACGAGAGGGGCGCGGCATGCTGGGACAAATTGCTGCCGGTCGCGCAAATCTTGAGCCAAGAGCCCGCCGCCCTGCGCGATCAGGGACCGCACGGGTGGGCCGTCACGCGGGCTTGGCCCGCGGGCGCGGACTTGATCCCGCAGCCGGCCATCGGACTGGCCGCAGCGGCCGAGCTGAAGCGCACCATCATCATAGCGGCCGAGGGGCCATGCGCGCCGATCATTCTGCCGATCCTGGTCCGTCTGGGGCCGGTCCTCGGCGCCGCCGACGGCTTCCTAGGCCTTGGGAGCATTCCTTGACTCTTGGTTTGCGCGGGCGCGTCGCGGTTGTCGAGACGCGGCTCGAACAGCACATGCGCGAATGCGGCGAGGCGGCGCGCCGCACCGAAACCCAGCTTATCCGCATCGACGAGCGCTTCGAAAAATTCGGCGGACAGCTCGAACGCCTGTCCGATCGCATCGCCGATATGCACAGCCAGAACCAGCGCTGGATCCGCTCGACCGCGGCGGCAGTCATCATGATGCTCGTCAGCATGATCGGCTATCTGGCGAAAGCCCTCGCCCATTTGTGACGGGAGCGCAGCGCGCTCTCAACCATACCGTCCATAGTGCCCTGGCCCCGTCACAAGCGGGGCCGTCGGCGCACCCCTCCTCAATACGTTTTGAAAGGCCCCGTCATGACTCTTCCGACCACGCCGCAAGGGCTCGCCACCACCGTTTCAGGCAATACCGTTGGTCTCGCATGGACCGGGAACCCGCAAAGCGATCAGGTTTTCGAATACCTGGTCTATCGCATTCCGAATTCATGGTTCGCGCCCGAACTGGTCGCGGCGGTCACAGGGACGACCTATACCGACAGCGCCGAGGAGCTGCTGCCGAATACGCAATGGTATTATTTTCTGATCGCGCGCAATGCGGCGGGAATATCATCGCCGTCGCCATCGGCCTTGGCCATGATCCCGCAACCGCTGCCATTGCCGAGCGCCCCGACCGGGCTCGCCGCCGCGGCAAACAGCAACGACACCGTCTCGCTGTCCTGGAACGCCAATCCGACGGCGCAGCAGGTCACCGGCTACAACGTCTATCGCGAGGCCTCCGGCTCGTCCTCGGCGACGCTGCTCGCCACGGTTTCCGGGACCGCCTACACCGACACCAGCAGTGCCCTGACGGCGAAGTCGAGCTGGACCTATTACCTGACGGCGGTGAATGCGACCGGCGTCTCGCCGGCTTCGGCGACGGCGAGCGTAACGATCCCCCAGAACGGCGCGCTGATTGCGACCTTCGAGGTCAATAATTACGGCGGATCGAGCGTCACCAATCCGCAGGTCAGCTTTGCCCATCCTTTCGCGCCCGGCGACATGCCGAGCGGCAATTTCATCCAGGTCCGCGCCAATGACGGAACAACGGTCATCCCCGCGCAGCAGGATCAGGAATCGACCTGGCTGCAGGACGGCAGTTGGAAGACCGCCGCGGTCTCGTTCGTCTCGCCGGACACCTTCGCGGCCGGGCAGACGACGACTTATCAGCTGTGGTCGATGCCCGGCGCCCCGAACCGCAATGCCGGGGTGACGCTCGCGCAGCTGACCGCAAACAGCGACATCAAGCTCCTGTTCACCGGCTACGATCTCGGCAGCGACGTTTACGAGGTTTCGGTCAACGACATCGTCGCCAACGGGACGAATTTCCCATGGGCGCAGACGGTTCTGACGACGACCGGCACGACAACCAACGGAAGCGCCAGTCTCGCCATTACCGGCAGTACGGCAGGCGTTGCGGCGGGGCAGGTCATTAGCGGCCCCGGCATCATCGCGGGCACCAGAGTGCAATCGATCTCGGGCGCCACCGTCACGATGACGACAGCCGCCTCGGCATCGCCGCCGGCGGTTACCGTACCCGGAACCGGCACGATCACGTTCACGACGGCGCCGACGCGCGGCTGGGAGGTGATCCGCAGCGGCCCAGTCTGCACCGAATGGCGCCTGTGGTCCTGCCTGCGGCGGGTCAGCGACGGGGCCTTTCACAAATGGCTGCGCGGCGTCATCTTCGTACGCGCATGGGGCGCGGCGGGCCCCTATGAGATCACCGGATATTGGACGCAGTCCAACATCTACGGACCGAACCCCGGCACCGGCTCCGGCATTACCACCAGCAATGCCAACGACTTCATTTTTACCACCTATCGCGGTGCGCAAACCGAGACTGCGGGAGCGGGCTGGACGCAGATTTCCGGCTCCGACTACCTGCTCACGGAATATCAGGTCGTCTCGACGACGCAGACCAACCTGGTCCCGATCGGCGGGTCGGGCGTAGAGCAGGGCATCGGCGACGCGATCGTTGGCGGCGCGCCGGATGCGAGCAAAAACTGGAAAGCGCATCAAACCAACAACGGCGCGTCGGTGAACTCGATGGCCTTTACGCAGGGCATATCTACGAGCGGAACAAATCGGGTCATCGTTGTCTGTCTTCTATCGAATACAGCTCCGGGTTTGAACATTACCAGCAGTTCCGGCCTATCGTTTCAGCGTCGTGCACAGGAGCTTTCCATCTCCGGCGGCACAAACATCTATCTCGAAACCTGGTGGGCGGCGGCTCCGAACCAACTCAGCAACGAAATCATTACGATCCACACTAACGGCACATCGACTTACATCACGGCTGACGCCTTCGCGATTGCCGGGACCACTACGTCCTCGCCCTTCGGCAGAAGCGCTTCCCATACTCTTGCCGGGCTCAATACATCCTCGCCTTTCGACGGAAACGCTTCCTTACCGGCTAACCTGGTCCCGATTGAGACCAAGAATGTCTTTACCGCGACATTGCAGGACGGCAATACGATCCTGCAGTCCTATGGCGGCCCGAACGATTACCGCACCGCCGCCGTCACCCAGAGTTCCAGCACGATCAACACCGCAAACGGCCAGATCGCGCTGACGCCGGCGCAGTACAACAACCTGCTCGGCGTCGGTGCGCTTGCCCTCAACAACAACGGTTCCGGCAACGGAAATTACGGCGGCGGCGTGGCCGTCGTGCTGTCGTCGAGCGGCACGATGCCCGGCGGCCTCGCCGCCGGAACGCCCTACTGGATCACCGGCACCTCCGGGCAGAACGCGATCACCCTTTCTTCTACGCTCGAAAATGCCTTGAACGGTCCCTCTGCTGTCCCGATCACCAGTATCGGCTCGGGGACGTTGACCATCACCCCGCTCGCGGGCTGCCGCGCCTTTACGGCGATGCCGGTGCTGGATCAGAACTGTCAGCGGATCTGGCGCAACGGCTCTGCGACAGGCTCGGGGCGGCCGACGGTCCTCGTCGCCCACGACTTCACCTATCTGACGACAAAGTCGCGCTGCCTGCCGCCCTACCTGGCGACGGTCACCGTCGACGCCAGCCAGTCGCCGTCCCTGCCCACCACCTTCAGCCAGGGCTCGTGGTACTTCCCCTGGGCGCTGGGCACCACCGGGGATTCCGCGACCGACGACCGCATCGGCTATCTGATGCACCACGGCGCCTGCCAGCTTTACCGGCCCTTCGACATCGCCCTGCACCAGCTCAACCTCGCCATTGCCGCGGCCTGGATCAATTACGGCTACTGGCTGCTGGACGAAAACTTCGTAGTCTATCCGGTCGTCAACCTCACCGCCTACCCCAATTATGCGGTGCCGGTCGGGCCCAATTCGCAGTTTTCCCTCTCCTCTCCCGGAGCGATCAGCATCGTCAACAGCCTCAGCACGGCCCCGGTCGACGTCGCCGGGGGCGACATCGGCGGCAGCCATCAGCCCTGCCCGTGGATCATGCCGTATCTGAAGAGCGGCGATTTCCTGTGGTACGAGCCGATGGCCATGATGTTCTCCACCCGCATGCTGGCCAGCATCAACCAGACGGTGACGGTCGGCGCCGTCACCGCCTACAAGCCGTGGAGCTATGTCTCGGTCTCGGGCGCCCAGCTCGGCGACGACGGCATCCAGTTGCGCGGCATGGGGTGGATGATGCGCCACTTCGGAACCACCCTGCATTTCATGCCGGACAGCCGACCGGAGCGGCCCTATTTCCGCGACCAGTTTCACGGCCTCGTCGCCATCGCCAATGCGCTGCCGGCGACCTACCCGGCCGGCGCCCAGAACCTCGGCATCTACGACCACACCAACACCGACGGCAAAAGCGGCGGCTATTACTGGATGAGCCAGTACATGGCCTACATGATGTTCTTCTGCTGGGCGATGGAGGCGTGGAAAGGCGAATACCCGGAAGTCGGCACTTTCATCACCGCCTACCTCTATCGCTCGACGATCGCGCCAGGCAACCAGAGCAGCACCGCGCCGGCCGGCGACGGCGGCCAGGGCTGCATCCTGGCGATGAACAGCTACCAGATCACCGTCGCCGACCCGCAGGGAAATTTCTTCTCCGACTGGAACGACGCCTTTGCCAACTCCATCGCCCAGACGCCAATCGGCAGCGACTATCTGTCGATCGGCAGCGTCACGCAGGGCAGCGCAACGATCAATATCGCCACCGGGATCGCCACCGCGTACAATCTGAGCACCAATCCGGGGTGGTTTGTACAGACGCTGAACTTCAACGACTTCCCGCAGGGGACGGTCATCGCCTCGCTCAACCCCGATGGCGGCGGGCCGCCGGCGACGCTGACCACCAAGGCCTCGCCCGGCACCGGCGGCAACGCCCAGTCGGCGGCGACGCGCGCTGTCACGACGCTGACGACCGCCGCCGCGACCCCGGTGGGCGGCAATACGCTGACCTTTGCCGCGGTCCCGGCCGGGGTCACGGTCGGCATGGCGGTCGTCGACAAGACCAACTTCAACGCGATCCCGCTGGCCAACGGCTATCTGACGAGCTTTGTCACCGCGGTGAGCGCGACGACCGTGACCCTCAGCCGGCCGGTGGGCGCGCAGACCAACACCCCGGTCGGCGCCGGCGATGCGATCATGATCGGCCCGGCGGTCTCGTTTTTCAGCTATCCGACGCCCTGGCCCGGCATTCCGGCGGTGATCAGCGCGTATCCCGACGAGATCTGCATCAACGGCGGCGCCGAGTACAACAACCCCGCCTCCTACATCTGCATGGCGGCGGCGGGGTGCGCCTTGGGGACCATTCTCGGCATTCCCAATGCCGCGGCGGTCTACAACGAGATCCGCCGCCGCCAGTATCTCGGTACGCTGAACGGGCCGCTCAGCTTCAACAATTCTCCGAAATGGGCGGTCGGGCCGATCGGCGCAACCCGGTAATCCGTCCTTGCCCTCTCTCGAAACGCGGCCGCCTCGGCGGCCGCGTCCTTCGACCTGCTCAGGAGCGACCCCGTGTTCGCCGACCGCACCGCGCAAGGCATTCTGAACCACATCACCGGGCAGGCGGCGATCTTTGCATCGCCTTCCGCCTATGTCGCCTTGTTCACGACCGCGCCGACCAGCGACAGCGGCGCCGGCGCGGTCGAGGTCGCCGGCGGCAATTACGCCCGCGTCGCGACCTCGTCTTCGACCTGGAACGCCGCCACCGGGTCGGGACCCAGCTCGATCACCAGCGCCGAGGCCGTGCAGTTCCCGACCGCGGCCAATCTCGCCGCGCCGGCGGCGCCGGCATTGAACGCGCAGTCGGGCGGCTCGCTCGCGGCCGGGGCGGTCTACGTCAAAGTGACCTACGTCTCGGCCGGCGGCGAGACGGTCCCCTCGTCGGAAGCCAGTGTCGCCGTTTCCCTCAACCAGGAGGTCGTCGTAACCTCGCCCTCGGCCTTGGCGGGGGCGACCGGGTACAAGGTCTACGCCGCGACCAGCTCGGGCGGCGAAGAGGTGCAGAACGGCGGCGCGGCGATCGCGATCGGCACGAACTACACGATCATCAGTATCGCGACCGGCGGCGCCGCGCCGCCCAGCAGCAACACCGCCTCCTGGGGCACCGTCGCCGCCTTCGGGCTCTACGACGCCGCCTCCGGCGGCAATCTTCTGATCTGGGACTGGCTCGGCAACGACCCGTGGCTGCCGTGCACGATCAGCCAGGCTTCGCCCGCGGTCTTCACCGCCCACGCGCACGGCTATTCGGCCTCCGACAACGTCGCCTACACAACCGTCTTCGGCGGTGCCGCGCCGACCTTCTCGCAGTCGAACCTGGCCGGGGTGCTCGCCGTCGGGGCCAGCCCCGGGACCGACACTTTTACGGTCACCAACGGCGGCACCGCGGTCAACACCTCGGCGACCGGCGACGGCATGGTTCGGAAGGTCGTCACGCAAGCGGTCGTCGCCGGCGTGCAGCCCTCCTTTGCCGCCGGCCAGCTCGCCCTCAATGCGGCGTGAGCGCCGATGGCCGCCGCTAAATCCCGCACGTCGATCTGGTCGGCGCACTCGGTTGCCACCGGCTCCACGCAGTCATCGCCCGATTCCTCGGCGTGGATTGACCTGTCGACCGCCTATGGGGGGCAGCTCGACCTTCGCATTACCAATGGTACGTCGGCGCCGAGCGTCGGCCTCCAGGTCCAGATCGTCGTCGCGGCTGACGGTTCCCATACATTGCCGACCGCGTTCGGCGGCGCCTTCATTGGCGGTACCACCGCCAGCGAGGTCGATTATCTCTCGGTCGAAATCCCGATCGGGGTCAATTCCCTGCAGCTCCAGGCATTTTATGCGAGCAACCCGACGAACGCGGTGACGGTCGACGCCGATATCTCAGTCGTGACTTCGGTATGACCGCCGCCATTCTCAAGCCGCCCTTCCCGCGCCTGCAGCGCGGCCGCGGGCTGGCCCGCGGCCTGGTCGCCGCCTGGCCGGCCTATGAGGGCAGCGGGGCGATCTTGCACGACGTCACCGGGAACCGCTTTGACGGGACGCTTCACGGCGGCGCGACATGGACCGGCGGCCGGGCGGGGTCGTGCCTCAAATGCGACGGCGCTTCCGGATATGTCTCGATGACCTCCCCGCTCGGGGCCTCGATAACGCAATACACCCAAGCCGCCTGGTTGAACTCCGGCGTCACCGGAAATGTGGCGCTGTCGTTTGGCGACGCCGGCCAGTTGTGGATCGGCAATTTCACCGGCGGCAGATGGAATGCAAACGCCGCCAACGGGGTCATTGTCAGCAGTACGCAAAATGCGACAGGCGGGTGGCACCACATACTCGCGAAATACGACGGCAGCGCATTGTCCATTTACGTTGACGGGTCGTTCTCCAACAATGTCGGATATTCATCCTCGGTTGACGGGTCGGGCAATGGCTATATCGGGAATTATCAGGGAAGCGCCCTGTACTGGAACGGTCTGATCGATGACGTGCGGATCTGGAACCGTGCACTGTCGGATGCCGAGATCCGCGAGATCTCGATGGGCCAGGGCTGAGCCTCCTGAGCTGTCGAAGGGCGAAGCCTGATGGCGTCGATCTATCGGCCGCACGCCAACATCTTTGTGTTTCGCCAGGGCGGCGGCCCGATGCCGCTGGCCC
>DATFCQ010000313.1:0-14757 GCA_035252905.1 Allostellaceae bacterium
GCCGCCGCGATGCCGCCGTAGCGGGCGCGCACCATGTCCTTGATCTGAGCGTCATCCATCAGCCTGTCTCCTTATGCGGCGGGGTCTTTGCCGCGGCATCCGGTCGCCGGATCGCATGCCGGCGCGCCGGCGGCGTCGCGCTCGCAGCAGTAGTGCGGGGCAGTGCTCAGCTGAAGGCGGCCTTCACCCGGTCGGGGCGGAAGGGCGTCTGGCGCAGCCGGCTTCCCGTGGCGTCGAACACCGCGTTGCCGACGGCGGCTGCGGTGGGGCAGGTCGCGGGCTCCCCGGCCCCGTAGGCGGGATATTGAGGGCTGTTGTTGACGAGCACGACCTCGATATTGTCCGGGATCTCGGCGAAGCGGAGGATCGGATAGCCGACCCAGTCGCGGCTGGTCACATGGGCGGAATCGAATGCGACCTCCTCGTGCAATGTGCGGCTGAGCGACTGGATCACATTGCCCTCGACCTGGTTCTTGAGCCCGTCGGGGTTGATCACGAGCCCGCAATCATGCGCGACCACCACCCGCCCGACCTTGATCGCCCCGCTCTCGCGATCGACGGTGAGATCGAGGATCGTCGCCACGCGGACATCGTCGCGATTGACCCAGGCGACGCCTCTTCCCTTTGCAGGACCGCCGCCGGTCGTGCGGGCGGCGCCAGCCGGCCGGCTCTGCCACCCATAGGCCTCGGCGGCCGCCCGCAGGACGCCGGTCGCGCGCGGATCGGCGAGATGGGCGAGGCGAAAGGCGAGGGGATCCTGGCCGGCCGCCGCGGCCAGTTCGTCGATGAAGGACTCCATCGCAAAGGTGGTCTCGAACTGCGCCGGCGAGCGCAGCCAGGCCGTCAGCAGCCCGACCCGCCCCTCCCCATGGCAGGCAACATCGGCATTGGGGAAGGTATAGGCGTAGGTGACCGCCGCCCGTCCCCGGCCGGTCTTGCCGCCGATCTCCGGCTCGCCGATCAGCGCCGCCGCGATCAGCTGCTTGTCGGACGTCGTCGGGACCCACATGTGATGCCGCCACGCCGTGACCTGACCGTTCGCGCCCAAGGCGCCTTCGAGGTCCTGGACGATCGCCGGGCCCTTCGGCTCCCAGCCGTGCTCGTCCCAGCGCATCCATTGCACCCGGACTGGCCGGCCGACCGCCTGAGACATCAGCGCCGCATCGGCGTTGACGTGATCGAAGCCGTTGCGGCCATAGCCTCCAGCGCCTTCGAACCAGCGCAGCTCGATGCGCTCCGCCGGGATGCCGAGCAGCTGCGCCATCACCTGGCGTGCCTCGTGCGGCATCTGGGTCGCGGACCAGAAGATCGCCCGGTCGCCGCGTACGTCGGCGATGGCGCAGGACGGGCCGATCGAGCCGTGCATCTGAAACGGCGTGCGGTAGGTCGCGGTGATCTTCCGCGCCGCGCCGGCGAGGGCGGCGTCCACCGCACCGCGGCTGACCTTGGTGGTGTCGGCGCCGGGCGCATGGCGGACCGTCTCCCAGATCCGATCCATCGCCGGCAGATCGTTCCATGCCGACCATTTGGCTTGGCCTTTGTCCGGGCCGCTCGGGTTCAGAATCGAGCCGAGCTTTGCCGCCGCCTGGATCGCGCCCCATTCGGTCTCGGCGACGACGCCGAGGAAATTCTCGCGCCGCACGAGCCGAACAAAGCCCGGGATGTCCTTGAGCCCGCTCTCGTCGACGCTGATGAGGCGGGCGCCGACGCCATAGGGCCGCACCACCCGCCCGTGCAGCGTGCCCGGCACGCGGACATCCTGGATGTAGGTAAACGCCCCGGTCATCTTGCCGGGAATGTCCTTGCGCGGGACCGGGCGGCCGACGATTGTGTAGCGCGCGGGGTCCTTGGGGCGGACATCGGGCGCGACCCGCATGCCGAACTGGGTTCCGCTGGCGCCGATCTCGTAATCGAGGCGCTTGCCGGCGACCAGCGCGCCGTAGGTTATACGCTTGTCGGGCGCGCCGGTGGGCGAGATCGTGCCGTTCCTCGCCACAAGCCGATCGACCGGGGCGTTGAAATGCGCCGCGGCGAGGCGGAGCAATACGAGCCTTCCCGCGGCCGCCGCCTGGCGGATCTGCGGGCCGGCATAGCGGATCGTGCGGCTGCCGTAGCTCGGGCCCTGATCCACCGTCTCCGACGTCGTTCCCATCACGACATCGAGCCGGTCGAGCGGAAAATCGAGTTCCTCGGCCGCGATCTGTGCGAGCGCAGTGCCGACCCCGGTGCCGGTCTCGACCTTGCCGGTGAACAGGGTCGCGGTGTTGTCGGGGTTCACCGCGAGCCAGGCATAGAGTTTTCCGGCCGGCGGCGGCGTGATGGCGCCGTCCGCGGCGCCGGCGGGCGCGCCCGGGGCTGCGGCCGTTGCCGCCTCAGGCCCGAAGAGGGCAAAGGCGATGACGAGCCCGCCCGATGCTCCCAGGAACCCGCGCCGGCTGAACCGGGGCCCGCCGGACTTTGTGGTGGCGCTCTGATGCATGCTCATGACCGGCTGCTCCAATTTAGGCGCGCTCGCGGGCGGCGCGCTCAACCGCGCGGACGATCCGCATATGCGTGCCGCAGCGGCAGAGATTGGCGTTGAGGGCAGCGATGATGGCGGCACGGCTCGGGTGCGGCTCGCGCTCGAGGAAGGCCGCGGCGGTCATGATCATGCCGTTGATGCAGTACCCGCATTGCGCGGCCTGTTCCGCGATAAAGGCTTTCTGCACGGGATGGGGCTTCGCGCTCGTGCCGAGCCCCTCAAGGGTGACGATCTTCGCTCCCTTGGTCGCGGCGGCCGGCGTCACGCAGGAGCGGATCGCCGCCCCGTTCATGATCACGGTGCAGGCCCCGCATTCGCCGAGCCCGCAGCCAAATTTCGGGCCGCGGAGTCCGAGAGTATCGCGCAGCACATAGAGCAGCGGGGTATCCGGCGCGATCGTGACGACCCGGTCCTCGCCGTTTACATGGAGGGTTGTTTGCTGAAGCATGGCTTGGGAATCCCGCAAAGGGCGCCACTGGGTTTCGATTATAGCGCCGAGTCCTACCGGGTCCCGAAGCGAAATAACCGACCGGCGAAGTCAGGCAACCGAGCTTGCGGGCAAACGTGCCCCTCGACGGCGCTCCGGATTCAGCGGCACTCTGATCGGCCATCCGGCCGGGAACTCCGGAAAGGTTGAGACGGCGATGCAGCAGGGCCGCGGGGGCATGGGAAGCCATAAGCACGGCGTCAGCGGACGCGCATCGCAGAGCCCGCGCCTGCGCCTGGCGAAGAAGCTCGCGGCAGAACGGGGCGAATACGACGCGCGATCGCGCCGGAACCCGCGGCCGCTGCCGTTCGAAACCGTGCGGGAAGCGCTCGACCGCAAAAGCAAACAGCGATAGGGCGGCGAAGTCATGGAACGCCACAGATTCGGCAACACCGATCTTACGGTCTCGGCCATCGGTCTCGGCTGCTACGGCATGTCGGGCGCTTACGGTCCGGCCGACGACGCAGAGTCGATCGCCACCATTCGCCGCGCCCTCGATCTCGGCGTCACTCTGCTCGACACCTCGGCCAGCTACGGCCAGGGCCACAATCATCGCCTGATCGGCGCGGCGATCCGCGGCCGCCGGCACGAGGTGGTGATCCATTCGAAGAGCGGCAGCCCGCGCGACGGCGGCCCGGATGGCGTGCGCGGCGGCGGCGATCCGCGCTATCTGCGGCAGACCTGCGAACAGAGCTTGAAAAACCTCGGGATCGAAACGCTTGACGTCTTTTGCCTGTCGCGGGTCGATCCGAACGTGCCGGTCGAGGAGAGCGTCGGGGGAATGGCCGAGCTCGTCAGGGAGGGGAAGACGCGGTTCATTGCGCTGTCGGAGGGCTCGGCCCGTTCGCTGCGGCGCGGCAGTGCCGTGCATCCGCTCGCCTCGTTGCAGATGGAATATTCGATGTTCTCGCGCGACGCGGAAGAGCAGGGCCAGATCGACGCCTGCAAGGACCTCGGCGTGGCGCTGATGGCCTATGCCGTGCTCGGGCGCGGCATGTTGAGCGCCCGGGTCCCGAGGCCGGAGGAATGGGCGGCGGACGACATTCGCGCGCGGATGCCGCGCTTTCAGGGCGCCAATCTTGAGCGGAACCTGCAGCTGCACGCGGCGCTCGCGGCCCTCGCGCACAGCAAGAACGCCACGCTGGCGCAGCTCTCGATTGCCTGGACGATGGCCCGGGGCAGGGGTGCGGGGGTCTTCATCGTCCCGATACCCGGCGCGAAATCGCGCCGACACCTCGAAGAGAATGTGGGCGCCGCCGACATGGCACTGACGGCGGAGGATCTTGCCGAGATCGACCGCATCGTCCCGCCCGGGGCCGCGTCCGGCACGCGCTACCCGCCCGGACAAATGCACCGAGTGAACGTGTGATGCGCGGCTCTCGATCCCCGCGGCTTCCGCGCACACCAGGTCCTCGATGTCGGCTCCCGACGGCTCGATCCGCTAAGCAAGCTTCACTGGGTTCGTCCACACAACCTCGCCGCCTCTAGGTTCTCCCTCTCCCCCGCTGGCCGGGGGAGAGGGTAGGGTGAGGGGGCCGTAGAGGGCGGATTCCGGCGTCGCCCCCCTCACCCTGCCCTCTCCCCCCGAAAACGGAGGGAGAGGGGAAGAAAAAAGCGACGCACGGCAGTTATGGATGAACCTGCGGAAATTTGCTTAGGGCGCCGTGATCAGCGGATTGCGCTTCGCCTCTCGACGCCGTGCCCGTGCCCGATCCGGATCGCCCGCCGCTGCGGCCGCGCGGCGCAGACGGAACAAAGGACAATGCGACATGAGAATCGCCAGGCTGCTGATCGCCAATCGCGGCGAGATCGCCATCCGCATCGCGCGCACGGCGGCCGAGATGGGCATCGCGACGGTCGCACTCTATTCCGAGGACGACCGGCGCGCATTGCATCCGCGCATGGCCGATGCGGCGGTCGCATTGCAAGGCGCGGGTCCGGCCGCCTATCTCGATGGGGCGCAGATCGCCGCGCGGGCGAGGGAGACCGCGTGCGACGCGGTGCATCCGGGCTACGGCTTCCTGAGCGAGAACGCCGCCTTCGCCCGGCTGTGCGCCGAGGCGGGACTGATCTTTGTCGGTCCCAGCCCCGAGACGCTCGACCGGTTCGGCGACAAGGCCGCGGCGCGCCGTTTCGCCGCGCAATGCGGGGTGCCGGTGGTCGAGGGCACCTCCGGGCCCACCACGTTGGACGCCGCGCGCGCCTTCCTCGCCGGGTTGGGCCCCGGCGGGGCGGTGATGGTGAAGGCGGTCGCGGGCGGCGGCGGGCGCGGCATGCGCCCGGTGTTCGACGCGGCGCAGCTCGCCGCCGCTTATGAGCGCTGCCAGGCCGAGGCATTGCAGGGGTTCGGCAATAGCGATCTCTACGTGGAGCGGCTGTTCCCCCGCGCGCGCCACATCGAGGTGCAGATCCTGGGCGACGGCGCCGGCAATGTCGCGCATCTGTGGGAGCGCGACTGCAGCGTCCAGCGTGAGCGCCAGAAGATCATCGAGATCGCGCCGGCGCCGGACCTGCATCCGGCTGTGCGCGAGCGCCTGCTGCGCGCCGCCACCACGCTCGCCGCCGCGTCCGACTACAAAAGCCTCGGCACGATCGAATTCCTGGTAGACGGCGCGGAGGACGGGCCGGCCGCCGCCATCGCCTTCATCGAAGCCAATGCACGCCTGCAGGTCGAGCACACGGTCACCGAGGAGATTACCGGCCTCGATCTGGTGCGCGTTCAGCTCGAGGTTGCGCAGGGCGCACGGCTCGCCGATCTCGGGCTGCGTCAGGCGGAGGTTCCGGCGCCGCGCGGGATCGCGCTGCAGGCGCGCGTGAACCTGGAGACGATCGGACCCGAAGGCGGCGTGCGCCCGTCGGGCGGCGTATTGGCGGCGTACGAGCCGCCTTCGGGTCAGGGCGTGCGCGTCGACGGCTATGGTTATGCCGGCTATCGCACCAATCCGCGTTTCGATTTGCTGCTCGCGAAGGTGATCGTCCACACCGCCTCGGGGCGGCTTGCGGAGGCCGCGGCGAAGGCAAGGCGCGCGCTGTCGGAGTTCCGCATCGCCGGCGTGGAGACCAACATCCCGTTTCTGCAAGCGGTGCTGCGCGACCGGGATTTCCTGTCGGGCCGCGCGCGCACAACCTTTGTCGAAGAGCGCGCCGCAAGCCTGTCCGCCGCCGAGCCCGAGCGCCGCTGGTTCGAGCCTGCCGCCGCCGCGGCGCGGCGCGCGGGCGCGAAGATCGATCCGCTCGATCCGCTCGCCGTGGTGCGCTACGGGAAGGAGGCCGCGGAAGCCGGCGAGGACGAGACGGCCGCTGACGGCTCCTCGGGCCCCTATGGCACGATCGCGCTGCCCGCGCCGATGCAGGGCACGATCGTCTCACTCGCCGTGGCAGCGGGCGACACCGTGCGGCCGGGCCAGGAGGTCGCGGTGATGGAGGCGATGAAGATGCAGCACGGCGTCGCCGCGCAGAGCGGCGGGATCGTGCGCGCCGTCCCGGTCGCGCCCGGCGACACCGTGTTCGCGGGCGCCGCACTGCTGTTCATCGAGCCGGCCGAGGTCGAAGGCGATCACGCGAGCGAGGCGCAAGAGATCGACCCCAATACCATCCGCCCCGATCTGGCCGCGGTGCTGGAGCGCGCGCGTCGCACCACCGACGCGGCGCGCCCGAAGATGCTCGCGCGGCGCCGCGCGAGCGGACAGCGGACGGCGCGCGAGAACATCGCCGACCTCGTGGACGAGGGCTCGTTCGTCGAATACGGGCGGATGGTGGTCGCCGCGCGCCGCAGCATCCGCACCTTGGAGCAGTTGATCGAGGAATCCCCGGCCGACGGCCTCGTCATGGGCCTTGCCACGATCAACGGCGACCGTTTCCCCGAGGAAAAAAGCCGCGCCCTCGTCGTCTCCTATGATTACGGCGTGTATGCGGGCACCCAGGGCCGCATGGGCCACGTCAAGCAGGACCGCATGTTCGAACTGGCCGAGAGGCTGCGCCTGCCGGTGGTGCTGTTCGCCGAAGGCGGCGGCGGGCGGGGCAGCGACACCGACATTGCCGGCTCGGTGGAGGTCGAGACGTTCCACCGCTTCCCGGTGCTCTCGGGCCTCGTGCCGCTGATCGGCATCGCCTCGGGCCGTTGCTTTGCCGGCAACGCGGTATTGCTCGGCTGCTGCGACGTGATCATCGCCACCGAGAACTGCACGATCGGCATGGCCGGGCCCGCGATGATCGAGGGCGGCGGCCTCGGCGTGTTCAAGCCCGAAGAGGTGGGGCCGATGCGCATGCAGGTGCCGAACGGCGTCGTCGACATCCTGGTGCGCGACGAGGCCGAGGCGGTCGCGGTCGCCAAGAAATACCTTGCCTATTTCCAGGGCCGCGTTTCCGAATGGTCCTGCGCCGATCAGCGTACGCTGCGCCATATCGTGCCGGAGGACCGGCTGCGCGGCTACGACATGCGGGCGCTAATCGCGATCCTCGCCGACGCGGGCTCGGTCTTGGAGATCCGTCCGGGCTTCGGGCTCGGCATGATCACCGCGCTGATCCGCATCGAGGGCCGCCCGCTCGGCGTAATCGCCAACAACCCGCGCCATCTCGGCGGCGCGGTGGACAGCGACGCCGCCGACAAGGCGGCGCGGTTCATGCAGCTCTGCGACGCGCACGACATTCCGCTGCTCTCGCTGAACGACAACCCCGGCAACATGGTCGGACCGGAGGCGGAAAAGACCGCGCTCGTGCGCCATTGCTGCCGCACCTACCTGATCGGCGCCAACATCGCGGTGCCGCTGTTCATGGTGTGCGTGCGCAAATCCTACGGCCTCGGCAAGCTCGCGATGACCGGCGGCGGCATGCGGATGGGCGTGTTCGCCGTCGCCTGGCCCACCGGCGAGTTCGGCGGCATGGGGCTGGAAGGGCAGGTGAAGCTCGGCCGCCGCAAGGAGCTGGAGGCGATCGCAGATCCCGCCCTGCGCCGCGCCGCCTACGAACGGATGGTCGCCGAGCTGTATGAGCGCGGCCGCGCGATCAACGAGGCGACGTATTACCGCGTGGACGACGTGATCGACCCGGCGGAGACGCGCCGCTGGATCGTGGCGGGGCTGAGATCGCTGCCAAGGGCGCCGCCGCGCACGGGCAAGAAGCGGCCCTGCGTCGACGGCTGGTGAGGCGCACGCCGCGGCTGCTTAGAGTCGACGCACCCGCCCCGGAACCCCAAGAGGGCATTCCAGCGCTGCGCGATCCCAGCCGCCAGTCTCGGCCGCAGCCGCGTAGGTGCCGGACAGGAAATCGAGCAGCAAGGCGTCGGGCTCCGCAGCAGCCCGGACCGCGTCATAGGGCAGGATGAATTCCCCCAGTTTCGCGTCGAAATAGGCGCCGGGCGCTACTGTCCGCTCGCGGAAGCCCGCCGGTTCGGGATAGGCATAGGAATAGAAGGCGGCGTGCGGGAAAGCGTCGTTGCCCGGCCAGAAGCCGGCGCTGCTCACCTCATGCGAATAGGCTTCGCGCGCGACCGCGTCGGGCAACCCAGGCACGCCGCCTGGATGGAGCGGGGCCGCCCGCCCGGAAAAACGGGTGACCGCGAGATCGAAACTGCCCCAGAAGAAATGGACCGGGCTCACCTTGCCCAGAAAACCGCTGCGAAAGAGCTTGAAGATGCGATCGGCCTGCACGAGCGCTCGCCAGAAGGCATGGGCGGCGCCGGCGTCATAGGAAGCGTGCGTATCGTCGTCGGAAAAGCGGATCGGGTTCGGCACCTCGTTCGGCATCTCGTTGATGGCGACCGCGACACCGATGCCGTTCAGAAGATCGATGACCCGGCGATAGAAATCGGCAACCGTTTGCGGTTCGAGCCGAAGCCGCCGCTCCTCGCCTCGGCTGGTACGGAGGACGAGCTGATGACTGATGAGGTCGAACGCGATCTCGAAGATTTCATTGCCGATCGGGATCGGTGACGTGCCAAGCCCGCGGGCGGTCACGTAGAGCGTGACCTGCCAGCCATGATTGACCCAGGGCGTCAGCGCCAACCGGACCTTGCCGACGATCTGGGTCCAGAGTTGCAGGGTTGCGGCCGTGTCGCGCCAAAGAGGATAGGGCAGATCGGGCCAAACCGCGGCGCCGCCGTTCATGGAATTCCTCCCTTTATCTTACAGGTACGGGGTCGGCGCGGCGGCTCCTTCGGGCGGCCGATTGCCGATCAGCCTCTCGGTCGCCATCGCTGTCGCGACGCCGAAGAGGACGTGCATCGCGAACCTCTGCGCGACAACGCCGGGCGGCTCGCGCCCTTCGCCTCGCGTCAGCCCGATGAGCGGCGCGATGCCGACGATGTTGATGGCGTAGAGACCGGCGCCATAAAGCGTACCGGCAAGGATCGGCGGCACATTGAAGGGGCGGCGGGCCGCCCCGTAGGCGGCACCAAAGAGGATCGAGGCGGCCAGATGAGTGGTCTGCTCGGCCAGAGCAACGCCGGCTCGACCGATGCGACCGCGCATCGCGAAGGCATCGTCGAGCCAATCCTCGGCGTGTTCGGCCAGGGTCCGATGGAGCAGCCCGGCTCGCCGGCCGAGCGTCATGGCGCCGCTCATCAGCAGCCCGCCCGCCAAGCCTCCCAGCCCGCCCGCCAACACGTCCCGCCCTTGGGGGTCCGGGCGAAGCGAGGCGGGTGGTTGCGACATGAGCATCCCCATGATGCGGCTTCCTGCTCTTGTGACGGCGGACCCCCGCCGCTGCTTGTTAAAAACATGATCACGTGAGCTTCGTTGCAACAGCGCCGCGCCGCGGTGCGCCCATATTCGGCAAAGTCCCCGCTAAGCAAACTTCACCGGGTTCGTCCACACAACCTCGCCGCCCCTAATTTCTCCCTATCCCCCGTAAACCTAATGTCGGCGCACATTTTTTCTCTGGAATATCAATGTATCACTGTCATGGCCGGGCTTGACCCGTGGGCCTTCAGCCCACGGACTTGTTCCATGGGCATCCACGCGGTACCGCATCAGCGAATATTTGAGGTACGGGAAGGCGTGGATGCCCGGAACAAGTCCGGGCATAGCGAATATAGATAGTCAACCCAGAATAGAGAAACAAAGATGTGTGCCGACGCTAACCCCGCAAACGGGGGACAGGGGAAGAAAAAACGACATAGGCATTTATAGATGAACCCGGAAATTTGCCTGACCCCGCTATTTGGGTTGCACGCGCGGGTTCCCGCCGGGGCTGCCGGGCGGCGGGATCACGGGCGTGCTACTCGTCCCTTGGTTCGGTGGTGCTATGACGCCGCCATCGCCGGTCGGCGGCGGGTAGAGGACACCGCCCGAGCGGTTGAGTTCATGGCTCAAGGTTCCCGGTGCGGCACTTGAGCCCGGTTGCGGTTGCTGCTGAGGCGCCGGGACGCCATTGCCGTTTCGCGCGTTCGCCTGCACCTGATTGTTGGGAGCAGGGCCCTGGTTGGGAGCAGAGCCGGGGTTCCGGCCTTCGATCTGTGCTCCCGCCATATCGATGCCGGCGCAGAGAAACGCGGCAACCATCGCCGCTCTGAGGATGATTTTCATCTTCTTCCTTTCGCCCGAGGCTCGCGTCCGGATAGTGCCTGCCCGAGTCGACCGCCTCGATCCGTGTGGCTACAGGCGCTTTACCCGGAGGCCGCGGAACTGCACCGCCGACCCGTCATGATGCGCCTGTAAGCCGATATGGCCGCGCGGACGCCGCGCAGCACTGTCGAGTCGCGCCACCGGCATGTCATTCAGCCGGACGGAAATGGCGTCCCGCCGCGCCGTGATCTCGAATTCGTTCCATTGCCCGAGGGCGCGAGAGGCGCGGAGCGCCGCCGGCGCCAGCCCATAGACTGCGCCCGTGAGGTGAAGCGTGCTGCCGAGTCTGCCGGTCCGGGGATCAAAGCCGCGATCATCGATCTGCACTTCATACCCCTGCTCGATGGCCGGCTGCGGATCGCTTCCGAGCGGTGGGATGCGCAGGAACACGCCGGAATTGTCCTCACTCCCGGTGAAGCGCCAGTGGACGCGCAGGACGAAGTCCTCAAACTCGGCGCCTGCGTACCAGAGAATGCCGGACCCGCCCTGGCTCTCGATGACGCCGCCCTCGCGGCATAGGAAGCCGCCCGCCCCGGCCATCCGCCATCCGACCAGGTCCGGGTGCATCAGCGGCATAAAATCGGGCTCCATACCGGATGAACCGATCGATCCGGTGCGCCGGTTCCGATCCGGGCATGGCCGGAGCGCAACGCGTTGCCCTGGGCTATTCGGCAGATGCCGATCCGTCTGAGAACAGGCCGGTCAGTTCGAGGCTGATCGTTCTGAGCCGGCGGCGCGCCTCGGCGTCGTAGGCTTGCGCCTGCGCTTTGGCCTCGCGCCGACCGTTGAAATAGAGCCCGGTGCGGCCTGCGGGGGCGGGCGATGCGGCGAGGTTGAGGATGGCCTCGGCGCCTTCCTCGACCGTGCTGAGGGGCGTGACGCCGGCGCGGCGCACCATCGCCGTGTCCATATAGGTTGCCGGGTGGAGGCAGGTGACGGTGACGCCGGCGCCGGCGAGCGCCGCAGCCAGATCGATCGTGAACAGGATCTGTGCGAGCTTGCTCTGGCAGTAGGCCCGCGCGCCGCTGTAGCCCCGGGTCAGCATGACGTCGGTGAAGTCGATCGGCTGCTGCCCGGCCGAGGAGACGTTGACGATGCGCGCCGGGGCGCTCGCCTTGATCAGCGGTAGCAACAGCGAGGTCAGCAGAAAGCCGGCGAGGTAATTGACCGCGAAGCGCAGTTCGAACCCGTCGGCGCTCTCCTGGCGGACGCTGCCGGCGGTGCCGATGCCGGCGTTGTTGACCAGGATGTCGAGCCGATCCGTCGTCTGCCGGACCGCGGCGGCGAGGCGGCGCACCTCGGCGAGGTCGGCGAAATCGGCCGGGACAAAGGTTGCGCTCCCTCCGCCGCCCTCGATCTCGGAGACGACGCGGGCGCCGCGTTCCGCGTCGCGGCCATGCACCAGGACGCGCGCCCCGGCCGTGCCAAGCCTGCAGGCGACCAGGCGGCCGACGCCGTCGGTCGAGCCGGTGACCAGGGCGGTCTTTCCGTTCAGCCTCAGCAAGCGACCCTCCTGTTCAGCCAATGATAGCCGGGGGGCGACGCCATGATGCGGGCCCTCGGAGGGTCGCGTTCCGGACGGTGCTCGCTGCCTATGCGCTGACCCCGCTCGGCAGCCGCCCGCCGCGGCCGCGCGGCAGCGTGTGAAGCTTTAATTCGACCGGGTTGCCGAGCCAGATCGCATAACTGCTGTGGTCTTCCACCGCGTCCGTGGTCAGCGGGTGCACCAGGACGTCGAGCCCGGCGCGGTTCAGCATCAGATAGGGCACGACATGCGCGAACTGGTCGGGCTTGAAAATGACCAGAACATTGGCGATCGGGTGCGGTCCGACCGGCGTGTCGCGAAAGCCGTCGATCTCGATCTGGAACGTCTCGCCGAGCGCGGCGCACACCCGTTCGGCGACGGTGCGCGTCCTTGTCGGATCGTAATAGATGTGGGCGTGATAGCCCAAGTTCGCGACGGATTGCGTGGTCTTCTCCATCATCGGGCGGCTCTCCCTGCAGGCTTGCCTCGATCTGCGGCATTTTTGCACAGCGATACCCGCAAGTCGATGCGGCCGGCGAAGCTGCCGGAAACCCGTTCGCCGCCGCGGCATGCCGGCCTCGTTGCGATGGCCTCTCACCCGGCCGGACCCACCAGCGCGAACAGGGCGCCTTGCGGATCCTTCGCCTGAAGGATCAGCGCGCCGCCCGGCACCTCGCTGGGGCCGTGCAGGACCGTACCGCCGTCCTCTCCAATACGCGCGATCGCGGCGTCGATGCTTCGAGCGCCGATTAATCTCCGGCCGACGCCTTGGAGGCCATTGCGGTATTGGCCGCCTCCATATCCATCCAGATCACCTCCCAGATATGCCCGTCCGGATCCTCGAAGCTGCGGCCGTACATGAAGCCATGGTCCTGCCGTGGGCAGGGATCCATCCGGCCGCCCGCCCGGCCCGCGCTGTCGATCATCGCGTCCACCGCCGCACGGCTGTCGGCGGAGAGGCAGATCAGCACCTCGCTCGTCGTCCGCGCGTCGGCGATCGGTTTCGGCGTAAACTGGCGGAACTTGTCATGGGTCAGCAGCATTGCGTGAATGGTCTCGGAGAACACCATGCAGGACGCTGTACCGTCGGAGAACTGCGCGTTTTTCGCGGCGCCGACCGCCTCGTAGAAGGCGGTGGCGCGCGCGAGGTCGCGGACGGGCAGGTTTACGAAGATCAGTCGGGACATGATGTCCTCCTCTCGGGCTGCGGTTTGACAATCCTACCTGTTTGAGTTATAAAAAGCAACTGTGAGGTCTGAAAAAACTATCAACCTGACGGCAACCTCCCGCCCCCGCTGGTACGAGGACGCCTGCGCCGCGGCGCATGCGCTCGATCTGGTGGGCGAGCGCTGGGCGCTGCTGGTGATAAGAGAGCTGATGTTCGGGCCAAAACGGTTCGGCGACCTGCGCGCGGGCCTGCCCGGGATCAGCGCCAGCGTCCTCACGCAGCGCCTCGAAGGTCTGGAGGCGGCCGGCGTGCTGATCCGGCGCAGATTGCCGCCGCCCGCCTCCGTCCAGGTCTATCAGTTGACGGAGTGGGGGCGGGAGAGCGAGCCGATTTTCCAGGCGCTTGGCCGCTGGGGCGCGCGCTCGCCGGCTCACGACCCGACCCTGCCGCTCAGCGCCGCCTCGCTGCTGCTGTCGCTGCGCGCGATGCTCGATCCCTGCCGCGCGGAAGGGCTCGATCTGCACATCGGCTTCCGCCTTGGCGAAGAGGGTTATCTCGCCCATCTCGCCGACGGCCGAATCGATATCCGGCGGGGCGATCCGGACGGTGCCGATTTGGTCTTCACCGGATCGCCGCCGGTCCTGGCCGCGGCATTCTACGGCGGACAACCTCTTGAGCGGCTGGAGACCGAGGGCGCATTGCGCATCGAGGGCGACCGCATGCTCGCCCGCCGCTTCGTCGCCCTGTTTCCACTCCCGCCGAAAGCCGGGCGGCCGGCCTGAGTTGCGGGAGCGGGTGCCCCGCGGGTCCAGGCCGACGACATAAAGACCGCGCCCGGCTCGGGATGCGGGCATTGAAGCCGAGCCTCGGGCGCGGGCATGCTGGGGCGTGAGCAAGGCGGAACCAAAGGGTGCCTGGCTGCGTCTTGTCGTGGCGCTGGCGATATCGACGATCGGTGGCAGCGGCTTCTGGTCGGTCGTCGTCGCCCTGCCTGCGGTCGCGACCGCCTTCTCCGTAACCCGCGCAGACGCCTCGCTCGCCTATGCCGCGACGATGGGCGGTTACGCTTGCGGCGTCGTGGTTATGGGCAGGCTCGCCGACCGCTTCGGCATTGCCCTGCCGCTCGCCGCCGGGACGCTCGCGCTCGGTCTCGGCGACATCGCCGTCGGCAATGCCCCGAGCCTGTCCGGCTTCGCGCTGGCGCAAGGCCTCCTCGTCGGCGTCGGCAGCGCCGCCGCCTATACCCCGCTGGTCGCCAACATATCGCTGTGGTTCACGCGGCGCCGCGGCGTCGCGATCGCGATCTGCGCCTCCGGCAACACGCTTGCCGGTGCGATCTGGCCGAGCGTGTTGCAGCACTTTTTCGGCACGCTCGGCTGGCGGCACACCTTTGTCGCGCTCGGCCTCTTCTGTCTGGCGACGATGCTGCCCCTGATTCCGGTGCTGCGCCGGCGCCCGCCCGCCCAGCCTTCCGGCCCTGCCGCGGCGGTGCCG
>DATFCQ010000314.1:0-3190 GCA_035252905.1 Allostellaceae bacterium
GCCCCGCTCGCCGGCCCGCTCGCCTTGCGCGGGGGAGCGCTCGCCGCGCTCCTCGGCGCCGGGCTCGCCTCGTTCGCGGTGCTCGCCTTCGTCCTCGGCATCGTGACCCGGCGCGATCTCCTGAGCCGGCTGCGCCGGCAACCGGCTTGACCCCTCGGCGCGCGCGCGTTAACAGTCCCCGGGCGAACAAGCGACCGGACGATCCTGACAAGCCTTGGGCATACGAGCCAATAGATCGCCCGGGGACGCCATTCACGTTCGAGGCCCGATGAACCGAATATTTTCCGGCGTCCAGCCGACCGGCAATCTGCATCTCGGCAATTACCTCGGCGCTATCCGCAATTGGGTGGAACTGCAACAGGATTACGAGTGCATCTTCTGCATCGTCGATCTGCACGCCCTCACCCTGCCGCAAGACCCCGACGAGCTGCGCGCCTCGACGCGCGAGGTGACCGCGGCCTATCTCGCCGCCGGCATCGACGGCGAGCGCTGCATCATCTTCAATCAGAGCATGGTCCCGGCGCATAGCGAACTCGCCTGGCTCTTGGGCTGCCTGACCCCGCTCGGCTGGCTCAACCGCATGACCCAGTTCAAGGAAAAGGCCGGCAAGCAGCGCGAGATGGCGGGGCTCGGGCTCTACGCCTACCCGGTGCTGATGGCCGCCGACATTCTTCTTTACAAGGCGACGCACGTGCCGGTCGGCGAGGACCAGAAGCAGCATCTGGAGCTGGCCCGCGACATCGCCGGCGCTTTCAACCGCCGCTACGACCGCGAGTTCTTCCCGTTGCCGGAGCCGCAGATCTTCGGTACGGCGACGCGGGTCATGAGCCTGCGCGACGGCACCAAAAAGATGTCGAAATCCGACAGCTCGGATTATTCGCGCATCAACATGACCGACGACGCCGATACGATCGCCCTCAAGATCCGCCGCGCCAAGACCGACCCCGAGCCGCTGCCCGACACGCTCGCCGCGCTCGAAGCGCGGCCCGAGGCCGACAACCTCGTCGGCATCTACGCCGCCCTTGCCGGCTTCGCCCGCGAGGCTGCGCTCGCTCGCTTTGCCGGCAGCAATTTCTCGACCTTCAAGGAGGCGCTCTCCGACCTCGCGGTCGCGGTGCTCGGCCGCGTCGGCGGCGAGATGCAGCGCCTCCTTGCCGACCCCGGCCATATCGACGGAGTGTTGCGCCACGGCGCCGAGCGCGCCCGGGCGATCGCCGGGCCGGTATTGCGCGAAGTCCAGGACATCAGCGGTCTGCTGCGCCTGTGAATGCGCGCCTCCCGAGGGTTGATTCGGCCCGGCGAGCGCCAAGCTAAAGCTTGCCCCGGACCCGATCCGGGGCTTGCCCCGGACAGGGTCCGGGACGCGCTTCTCTCCGCCGCCTCTTCTTCCGGAGCACGCCATGTTCATTCAGACCGAGCAGACGCCAAACCCGGCGACGTTGAAGTTTCTTCCCGGCCGCGCCGTGATGGCGACGGGCACGGCCAATTTCCCCGACCGCGACGCGGCCCGGCGCTCGCCCCTGGCGGAGCGGCTGTTCGCCTTGCCGCAGGTCACCGGCGTCTTTCTCGGCAGCGACTTCATTACCGTCACCAAGGACGAGGAGGCCGACTGGTATCAGCTGAAGCCGGCGATCCTCGCCGCCGTCATGGAGCATTTCACCGCCGGCCGGCCGGTGCTGAACCCGGGGGCCGAAGGCGCGGCGCCGGAAGCCGACGAGGAGGACGACGAGATCGTCGCCCAGATCAAGGAACTGCTCGAAACCCGCGTGCGCCCGGCGGTGGCGATGGACGGCGGCGACATCATCTTCCACGATTTCGCGGACGGGGTCGTCTATCTGCACATGCAGGGCTCGTGTTCGGGCTGCCCGAGTTCGACCGCGACCTTGAAGGCCGGCATCGAGAACATGCTGCGCCACTACATCCCGGAGGTCGTCGAGGTGCGCCAGATCTGAGCGCGCCCTAATCCGGCATCATCGGGACCGGCAACACGCTGTCGCTGAGGAGCGGGTAGCGCCGCGGCGCGAACAACTGATAATGCCACCATTCGCGGCTGTAGAAATCCCACCCGGCCGCGCTCATCAGACCGAGCAGCAGGAGCCGGTTCTTCTGCGCCGCGGCGGAGACAAGCGTCGTGCCGTGGTGCGACAGCGGGGTGAAGGCGTCAAAGCCGGTGCCCATGTCGAGCGCCGCGCCGTCCGCGCCGATCAGCGTCAGATCGACGGCGGCGCCGCGCGAATGCGGCGAGCCGCGGCGCGGATCGGCGAGGAAATCGGGGTCCGGGCGCGCTTCCCACAAGCGCCATTGCGCCTCGCTCGGGCGGAATGCGTCAAAGATCTGGAGCGTGAGGCCGAGCGGACGGGCGAGCGCCGCCGCCTTGGCGAGACGCTCCGCCGCCTCCGGATGCAGGTAGCAGCCGGGCCGGGCATAGACCGGCCGGCCGGTGAAATTGTCGGACGTGGCATAGGCGATGGCGAGCCGCACGCCGTCGCGCGCCGGGTCGATTTCGACGAGATAGGACATTGTTGTCAGCTCTACTTTATCAGGGCGTCCGCTGATGAGCCCTCACCCACCAACCCTTCGGGTTGGTCCCCCCTCTCCCGCATTGCGGGAGAGGGAGCCGAGCCCCGCGCATGCGGGGGGAGGCGGGTGAGGGCTTTTGCGGTCCCGAATCGCCGGTCCTCCCAATAGCATGAGCGAAGGTCCTTTTATATTGGCGCTCGATGCCGCGGGCTTGGCCTGCTCCGTCGCTGTCGCCGCGGGCGAGGCGCTGCTCGCGAGGGAGCGCGTCGACAGTCCGCACGGCCAGGCCGAGCGGCTGATGCCGCTGATTGAGCAGGCGATGGAGAAGGCCGGGCTCGCGGCCGCGGCGCTCGACCTGATTGCTGCGACGGTCGGGCCCGGCAGCTTTACCGGCATCCGGGTCGGTCTTGCGGCGGCGCGCGGCATCGCCCTGGCGACCGGGAAGCCGCTCCTCGGCGTCACCGGCTTTGCCGCCGTTGCGGCAGGGCCGGCGGCGGCGTCCTGCCCGGCCGAGGGCCTGCTGCTCGTTGCCCTCGAAAGCCGGCGCGAGGACCTCTACGTTCAGGTGTTCGATCGGTTGCGCCAGCCCTGCGGCGCACCCTTCGCGGTCTTGCCCGGCCGGCTTGCGCAGAGCCTTGCATTTGCCGGGGCGGCGCCGCTGGCGGTCGCC
>DATFCQ010000315.1:0-12594 GCA_035252905.1 Allostellaceae bacterium
TAGCGAAGCGTAGGGCGGAAAAGCGGAGCGCATTCCGCCGATTTCCTACCGCTATAAGAAAAAGAGATGGCCCAGTTCACTCTGCCCGCGAATTCCAAGATCGGCACCGGCAAGACCGTCCCCGCCCCGCCGGGCGCCCGGCGGGTGCGTGAATTCCGCATCTATCGCTGGAACCCGGACGACGGCAAGAACCCGGTCCTCGACCGCTTTTCGATCGATCTCGACAAATGCGGTCCGATGGTTCTCGACGCGCTGATCAAGATCAAGAACGAGATCGATACGACCCTGACCTTTCGCCGCTCATGCCGCGAAGGGATCTGCGGCTCCTGCGCGATGAACATCGACGGGACCAACACGCTCGCCTGCATCACGGCGATCGAGGACATCAAGGGGCCGGTACGGATCTATCCGCTGCCGCACATGCCGGTCGTCAAGGATCTGGTGCCGGATCTGACCCACGTCGTCGCGCAGTACCGCTCGATCCAGCCCTGGCTGCAGAGCGAGAGCGCGCCGCCGCCCGACCGCGAGCGGCCGCAGTCGATCGCGGAACGCGAAAGGCTTGACGGGTTGTGGGAGTGCATCCTGTGCTTCTGCTGCACGACCTCGTGCCCGAGCTGGTGGTGGAACGGCGAGCGCTATCTCGGTCCGGCGATCTTGTTGCAGGCCTATCGCTGGATCGCCGACAGCCGCGACGAGAAGACCGGCGACCGGCTCGACGCTCTCGAGGACCCGTTCCGGCTCTACCGCTGCCACACGATCATGAACTGCACCCGCACCTGCCCGAAGAACCTGAACCCGGCCAAGGCCATCGCCGAGATCAAAAAGCTCCTGGTCATGCGGCGTTGAGGCCGGCGCTCGATGCCGCGCAAGATCATCATCGACACCGATCCCGGCGTTGACGATGCCGTCGCGATCCTCTTGGCGCTCGCCGCGCCCGAGGCGTTGGAGGTGCTCGGCATCGTCGCCGTCGCCGGCAACCTGCCCTTGACGTTGACCGAGAAGAACGCCCGCCGCATTTGCGAATTGGCCGGCCGGTCCGATGTCCCGATTTTTGCCGGCTGCCCCCGCCCGCTGCTGCAGGACCCGATCACGGCCGCCACCGTGCACGGCGAAACCGGGCTCGGCGAACTCGTCCTGCCGGTGCCGGCGCTGCCCTTGCAGCCCCGGCACGGGGTCGATTTCCTGATCGAGGCGATTCTCGGGGCCGAAGCCGACAGCATTACCTTGTGTACGCTGGGACCCTTGACCGACATCGCCGTGGCGCTCGCCAAGGCGCCGGAAATCGCCGGCCGGGTCCATGAACTCGTCGTCATGGGCGGGGCGCGGGCCGAACTCGGCAATGTGACCCCGGCCGCCGAGTTCAACATTTATGCCGACCCGCACGCGGCGGCGGCGGTGGTCGCGAGCGGCATCCCGCTCGTTCTGATGCCGCTCGATGCGACCCATCAGGTCTTGAGCACGGCGGTCCGCCTCGAGCGGCTGCAGGCGCTCGGCAATCGCTGCGGTCGGGCGATCGCCACCGTGCTCACTCCGGCCGCCGGTCTGCCCCGGCGCCGCTACGGCCTCGGCCCGCCATTGCACGATCCCTGCGTCATCGCCTATCTGCTGTGGCCCGACCTGTTTGCGGGGCGCTCCGTCAATGTCGCGGTCGAGACCGATAGCCCGCTGACCCGCGGGATGACCGTTGTCGACTGGTGGGGAGTCACCGCCCGGCCGCCCAATGCCCGTTTTATCGCCGAGGTCGACGCCGAGCGGCTCTATGCGCGGCTCTGCGAACGCATCGCACGCCTGCCGTAGCCGCTTCCGGACCGCCCGGTTGCCTGCCGACCCGGCGGCGCAGCGTCCGGGTTCAATTTCGCTTGAGGATATAAAGATATCTCTATATCTTTACTCGGCGGCCGATCTTCCAGGAGATACCGAATGTCCGCTTTCACCGACTACAAGGTCGCTGACATCGCGCTTGCGGATTGGGGCCGCCGCGAGATTGCCATCGCCGAGACCGAGATGCCGGGATTGATGGCGATCCGCGAGGAATTCGGCGCGGCGCGGCCGCTTGCCGGGGCGCATATCACCGGCTGCCTGCACATGACGATCCAGACCGCGGTCTTGATCGAGACGCTCCTCGCTCTCGGCGCCACGGTGCGATGGAGCTCCTGCAACATCTTCTCGACCCAGGACCATGCCGCCGCGGCGCTGGCGGTGCGCGGCGTCCCGGTCTTTGCCTGGAAAGGCGAGAGCGAGGCCGAGTATGAGTGGTGCATCGAGCAGACCTTGCGCGGCCCCCCCGAGGGTCCATTTGGCGGGTGGACGCCCAATATGGTGCTCGACGACGGCGGCGACGCCACCAAGATCCTGCACGACAAATACCCCGAGATGATGGGCGCAATCCGCGGCATCTCCGAAGAGACGACGACCGGCGTCAACCGGCTCTACGAGATGATGCGCAAGGGGGCGTTGAAGGCGCCGGCGATCAACGTCAACGACAGCGTGACCAAATCCAAATTCGACAACCTCTATGGCTGCCGCGAGAGCCTCGTCGACGGGATCAAGCGGGCGACCGACGTGATGCTGGCCGGCAAGATCGCCGTCGTCAACGGGTTCGGCAATGTCGGCAAAGGCTCGGCGGCGAGCCTCAGAAGCCAGGGCGCGCGGGTTCTCGTGACCGAAATTGATCCGATCTGCGCCTTGCAGGCGGCGATGGAAGGTTATCAGGTCACGACGATGGAGGAGGCGGCGCCGCAGGGCGACATCTTTGTCACCGCGACCGGCAATGTCGACGTCATCACGATCGATCACATGCGGCGCATGCGGGACCGCGCGATCGTCTGCAACATCGGCCATTTCGACAGCGAGATCCAGATCGACGCGCTGCGCAATTATCCCTGGGAAGAGGTCAAGCCCCAGGTCGACGAGGTCATCTTCCCCGACGGCAAGCGCCTCATCGTCCTGGCCAAAGGGCGTCTCGTCAATCTCGGCTGCGCGACCGGGCACCCAAGCTTTGTGATGAGCGCCTCCTTTACGAATCAGGTACTGGCCCAGATAGAACTCTGGACCAACCCCGGCAGGTACGAGAATAAGGTCTATATCCTGCCGAAGCATCTCGACGAGAAAGTGGCCGCTCTGCATCTCGATAAGCTCGGCGCCAAATTGACCAAGCTCACCGCGACGCAAGCAGATTATATCGGGGTGGCGGAGGCCGGCCCGTTCAAGCCGGAGCACTACCGCTACTGAGCAATCCAGAAAATATTAGGAAAAGGCGATGGGAACCGCCTTTTTCTTTTGATGGAAAACAGCCATCTTTAGCGGAACGGCGGGTGCGGCGCGCAACCCGCGCGCGGCCCGCGGTCGGATGAAGGTGGCGGATCGTGGTCGATCCCGCGGCCGGATCGGGCTTGGTTGCTGTGGCCGTTGTCGGCGCGCTGTGGCTGTTGAGCCGTGCGCGATTGCGCCGCGTCGTGGCGGCGCAATCGGCCGTGGAGCGGCAGCGAGACGAATTGGCCGCGATTCTCGACACGGTGGCGCCTGCTGCGTTCCGCTGGCCGCGCGGCCAGGAAGGGGCGGAGCTTCCCGGGTACCACGAATTTCTCGAAGGGCTTCTGCCGGCCGACGCCGCGCGGGTTGAAGAAGGGCGGCGGCGACTGCAGCGCGACGGCGCCCCGTTTTCGGCCATGGTCGCGCTCAAGGGCGGCGAGCCTCGTGCGGTGGAAGGCCGCCGGGCTGCAAACGGCGACGCGGTGCTGTGGCTGCATGACGGTATGGCGGCGCGCCTTGCCGAAGCGAGCCGGGCCGCCGCGGAGGGCCGGCTGCGCGAAATGATCGACGCGATCCCGCTGCCGCTGTGGCGGCGCGACGCCGATCTGGCCCTCGCCGATTGCAACGCCGCCTACGCCGCCGCTCTCGATGTGAGCCGCGAGGCGGCGCTCGCCGGCGGCCGCGAATTGTCGGGCGGTCCGGCGCGCGGGGCGGCGGATGACGTGCAGGGCCGGCGCAGCGAGACACGGCACGTCGTCATCTCGGGATCGCGCCGGCTGCTGGAAATCTCCGAAGGACCGGCGCCCTCGGGCGGTACGATCGGCTTTGCTGTCGACCGCACCGATGTCGAAACGGCCGAGGCCGAGCTCTCTCGTCATGTCAGCGCGCACGCTCAGGTGCTCGAGAGCATCCATGCGGCGGTCGCCATTTTCGGCGCCGACAAGCGGCTCAAATTCTTCAATGCCGGGTTCGCGGCCCTGTGGGGCCTGGACGAGGAGTGGCTTGCCCACGAACCCTCTCTCGACGAGATCATGGAGCAGTTGCGCGAGCGCCGGCGCCTGCCGGAAGTTGCCGATTTCCGCGCCTACAAGCGCGAACAGATCAGCCTGTTCACCTCGTTGATCGAGCCCCAGCAGGAATTGATGCATTTGCCGGACGACCGCACGATCCGGCTGTCGATTTCGCCGCATCCGTTTGGCGGTCTGCTCTTCGTCTATGAGGACGTCACCGACCGGCTGGCGATCGAGCGCCTGTACAACACATTGAGCGCGGTGCAGCGCGCCACCCTCGACCACCTGTTCGAAGGGATTGCGGTGTTCGGCAGCGACGGGCGGCTGAAGTTGCACAACCCGGCCTATCGCGCGATCTGGGGGCTGTCCGAGCAGGATGTCCTGGGCGAGCCGCATATCGGTGAGATCGTCGAGAAGATGCGTCCCTATTTCGCCGAGGTCGGCGATTGGCCGGCGGTCATGGACGGGATCGTCGCCAAGGTCATGACGCATACCCTGTCGAGCGGTCCGCTTTACCGGCGCGATGGTTCGGTCCTGCAGGTCGTGACCGTTCCGTTGCCGGACGGCAACGTCCTGTTGACCTATCTCGACGTCAGCGACACCGCCCGCGTCGAACGCGCCCTGCGCGAGCGCAACGAGGCGCTTGAAACCGCAGCCCGGCTCAAGAGCGAATTCATCGCCAACGTGTCCTATGAATTGCGCACGCCGCTCAACGCGGTGATCGGTTTTGCCGAGATCCTGGCGCATCAGTATTTCGGCACGCTCAATCCGCGCCAGCTCGATTACGCCCACAGCATCCGCGAGAGCGCCAATCAATTGATGGCTCTGATCAACGACATCATCGATCTGGCGACGATCGAAGCCGGCTACATGATATTGGAAACGGAAACGGTCGGGGTCCTGGGAATGCTGCAGTCGGTATTGACCTTGACCCGCGAGCGCGCCCGTAACCGCGAGATCGAGTTGCGCCTCAAATGCCCGCCCGAGATCGGCGGTATCGAAGCCGACGAGCGACGGCTGAAGCAGGCCCTCTTCAATCTGGTGACAAACGCGATCCGGTTCACGCCGGCGGGCGGTTCGGTCACCATCGAGGCGGCGCGCGAGGGCCACGACCTGCTGCTTTCGGTCGCCGACACCGGCATCGGCATCCTGCCGGACGACCAGGCCCGGGTCTTCGAGAAATTCGAGCGCGCCGCGCGCCATTCCGGGGCCGGTCTTGGTCTCTCTCTGGTCAAGAGCCTCATCGAATTGCACGGCGGCGCCGTCTCGATCGAATCCGAGCCGGGCCGCGGCACCCGGGTCACCTGCCGGATCCCGGCGAGCCGCAAATTCGTCGCCCCGCCGACCGCCGCCGAGCCCGCTTCCGGCTCGGCCGAGTGAGCCCGGCGGACCGGATTGCGGGGCTCGCGTCAGAGCAACGGTTGAGCCTCCTTCGCCCGCGCGTCGGCGGGCGGGTGGCGGCCTTCCGCCCACAACCAGGCGAAGAGCCCGGGCACGCCGACGACGACGTCCCGCAGCCGCTTCAGGACGGCGATCGACATCGCCGTCTCGGGAGACAGGCCGAAGAGGCCGCCCGCCAGGATGAGCCCGCCCTCCTGAGCCCCGAGCGCGCCCGGCAGGAAGAACCCGGCGCTGCGCGCCGCCATGCTCAGGCTTTCGATCGTCACGCAATCGGCCAGGTTCAGCGGGTGACCGACGGCAACAAGCGCCAGCCAGATCTCGCCCGCGCCGAGAAGCCAGGCGCCGAGATGATAGGTCGCCGCGACGACCGCCGCCCGGCGGTCCCGGTAAAGCCGGATCAGGCAGTCGTGCAGTTTCGCTTCGGCAAAGCGCGACAGGGCGGGCCATCGTTTCGCCAGCCGCGCCAATCCCGATTCGACCAGTTTCAGCCCGCCCCACCGCTGCGCGGCAATGAACAGCGCGACCAGCAGCACCGCGGCCAACAGACCCGGAAGGCCCCAGTCCAACATACGCGAATCGGACGTGCCGGCGAGAAAAAGGCCGATCCCCATTGCCGTAAACACGATTTGCGTGATCATCTCCATCGTCGCGTCGAGCGTGAGGCTCGCCGCGGCCATGTCCATTGCGATGCCGCCCCGGATCGACAAGCGGACCGCGATCAGCGCCGCCCCCACCCCGGAGACCGGCACCAGAGCCGCGACGGAGGAGCGTATCCACCGCATCCATACGAAATACCGGCGCGACGGGCGCGGCCGCTCGACCAGCGCGTGCCAGGCGCAGCCGCAACCGGTCTGCTCGACCAGATGCAGAGCGGCAATGGCGGGAATGACCCATCCGGACAACAGCGCGACCCGGCCGGTTCCGGTCAGTGCGCCCCAGGCGAGCGCACCCGTCACAATGAACCCGCCCAGCACAAAACCGGCACGCGCGAGCCTCTGGGGGCCGGATCGTTCATCGATCCCAAATCGCTTCATGGGCGCGGCGCTCCGCAGAAGGCTCGGGCTTCCCTCGGCAAACGCTACCGCAGCCGCGAAAGGCCGACACCTGCAAAGATCGGGAGCGGACCCCCTCGGTCCGGGCGAGAAGGGCGCCGTACCGCGCGGCGCCGTCGCCGCCCCTCCGCCCCGTGGGCCGCGGCAGCGCTTAATTTCCGCTTGTCGCCGCAACCTCGGGATCTTCGGACAGGGCCGGTCGTTAGCCCTGCCGTTGCAGTTGACGAATGGCTGATATGACGGCTTTCCTGCGCCCTCCGCTGGACGCGGAGGGGTTGATCGCACGAGCGCAGCGGCACACCCGGCTCGCCGATTTTGGCGACGCGCCGTTTCAGCCCGGATTGCAGATGTTTCTGCGCGCCTGTACCGAAGAGGCCGAATTGAGCCTGTTCGGGCATTTCGGGACGCGCTGGGACGTGGTGCGGTTCCTCTCGAACCTCCTATGGCTGCGCCGCGCCGAGGTCGAACGGCCCGAAATCCTCGAACAGAGGATTGCACAGCCGATTTTCATTACCGGCCTGCCGCGCTCGGGCACGACGTTCCTGCACAAATTATTGGCAGAGGACGAGACCAACCGGGTTCCCCGGGTGTGGCAATTGATCCACCCTTATCCGTCGGCAGCCGAAAGCCGGGGTCGCGATCGCCGGCAGCAGCGCGTCGCCCGCCAGCTCCGCCTGTTTCAGAGACTGGTGCCCGAGTTTCGCCGCCTGCATCCGATCGACGCCGCCTCGCCGCAGGAATGCACCGAGATCACCGCCCACCTTTTCGCCAGCCTGCGTTTTGACATGACCTATTGCATCCCGAGCTATCGGCGCTGGCTCGACGGGATCGGGCACCTCGACGCCTATCGGTTCCACAAGAGATTCCTGCAGCATCTGCAATATCAGGATCGGGCGGGCGGCGCCGAACGCTGGGTGCTCAAATGTCCCGATCACGTTTTCGCGCTCGACGTCGTCCGTGCGGTCTATCCCGACGCGCGGATCGTGTTTGTGCATCGCGATCCGTTCCGCGCCCTGATCTCGGTTGCCCGCCTGACCGAAGTCTTGCGGCGGCCCTTCACGCGGCGTTTCAACCGGGAGGGGCTCGGCCGGGAGCAGAGCGAGCGCTGGCTGGCCGCGGCCGAATTGATGATCGCCGCCGCCGATCGGCAACCTTTCGCCGAACCGATCTTTCACGTTCATCACCGCGATCTCGTCAACAATCCCCTGGGCGCGGTGGAGGCGCTCTACCGGCATTTCGGACTTTCCCTTCCCGCCGCGGCGGCGGTGCGCATCGCCCGCCTGGTGGAAGCCAATCCCAATGGCGGTTACGCCACCAATCATTACCGCTTCGAGGATTACGGGCTCGACGCCGCCGCCGAACGGGAACGCTATGCGCACTATATGGCTCGGTTCGACATAGCGCCCGAAAGCGGCGCCGCTCCGCAGAACGCAGCCGATCAGCCGGCGGCCTCGGTGCCGCGGCTCTCGGCTGAACTGGCCGAATAACGCTGCTTTGTCAGCGGCAGCGGAACAGTACGCAGAAAGGAGTGCGGGCGAGCGCGGCCCCCTCGCGCAACCCTGCCTTCACTTCACGCGACAGGGCCGGCGGGGGCGTCGCCGCCCATCCCCCGACCGCGAGACCGGCGAGGCGGAACAACAGCGCCGCGCGCGGCAGGTGAACGCGGTCGCTGACCAGCAGCACCGACCGCAAGCCCCGCGCCGACAGCAGCCGCGCCGTCTCGCGCGCATTTTCGAGCGTGTTGCGCGAGCGCGGCTCGACGATCAGCGCCGCCTCCGGCACGCCGGCGTCGCAGGCAAGGCGGCGCATGATCTCGGCTTCCGGCACGGCGCCGGTACCGCCGCCCGACAGGACGAGGAACGGCGCCGCCCCGTGCCGGTAAAGCGCAATCCCGCGGGCGACCCTGCGGGCGAGGGCCGGGCTTGCGCTGCCGTCGGCGCGCAATCGGCAGCCGAGGACGACAATGGCGTCGGCCGGAACGCGCGCACGGGAACGCGGGCCGAGCCTGACCCCGCGGAGGCGGAAGGCCCGTGCGCGGGCGGCCAGCCCTGCGCGGTCGGAGAGCGCGCGGGGATCCAAAAACGCCCGTGCTCCAATTAGGCGCCGCCGGCCGCGAGCGCGTCGGCGCCGGCGATGCGCTGCGCCAGCGCCGCCGCGAGGAAGCGGTCGAGATCGCCGTCGAGCACCGCCCCGGTATTGCCGGTCTCGACCCCGGTGCGCAGGTCCTTCACCATCTGATAGGGCTGCAGGACATAGGAGCGGATCTGGTGACCCCAGCCGATGTCGCTCTTGCCGGCGTTCATCGCTTCGGTCTTCGCCTCGCGCTTTTCCAGTTCGCGTTCGTAGAGCCGGGCGCGCAGCATGGCAAAGGCGCGGGCGCGGTTCTGGTGCTGCGAGCGTTCGCTCTGGCACTGCACGACGATGCCGCTTGGGCCATGGGTGATGCGCACCGCGCTGTCGGTCTTGTTGACGTGCTGGCCGCCGGCCCCCGACGAGCGGTAGGTGTCGATGCGCAGATCCTTGTCGTTGATCGCCACCTCGATCTTGTCGTCGACGACGGGATAGACCCACACCGAGGCGAAGCTCGTATGGCGGCGCGCATTGGCGTCGAAGGGCGAGATGCGGACAAGCCGATGCACGCCGCTTTCGGTCTTCAGCCAGCCATAGGCGTTGACGCCGACGATTTTGACCGTCGCCGATTTGATCCCGGCCTCCTCGCCGCCGCTCTCTTCGAGCCATTCGGCCTTGTAGCCGTGCGCCTCGGCCCAGCGCACATACATGCGCAGCAGCATCTCGGCCCAATCCTGCGCCTCGGTGCCGCCCGCTCCGGCATGGACTTCGAGATAGCAGTCGTTGCCGTCGGCCTCGCCCGACAACAGGCTTTCCAGTTCGCGTTTGGCGGCTTCCTCGCGCAGCCGCCCGAGTGTTGCGGCGGCCTCGACGACCACCGCCTCCTCGCCCTCGGCCTCGCCCAATTCGGCGAGTTCGAGCGCCTCGTCGAGTTCGCGCTCGATCCGGCGACAGCCGCCCAGCGCCTGGTCGAGCCGATTGCGCTCGCGCAGCACTTTCTGAGCCGCCTCGGGATCCTCCCACAAGCGCGGGTTCTCGGCCGCTTCGTTCAATTCGGCAAGGCGGCGCGTCGCGGTCTCCCAGTCAAAGATGCCTCCTCAGCAGCGCCAGCGACCTTCTCGTGTCGTCGGCGACCGCTTGTATCTCGGCGCGCATGGTCTCTCCCGGAATGGGTATCGATGTCGCTAATATAGGCCGCCGGTCCCGCTTGCCGGAGCCGGCGCCGCACTGACATCGGCATTCCCGGCGGGAACGGCAACCGGTGCCGGCGTCGCCTGGTCATCGGCATTCCCGACCCGGTCGGCAACCGGTACCGCTCCCGGCTTCATCCGCGCGCCGGGCGCTCCGTGCAGGGCGAAGTCGCGGTTCTTGCCGGGCGCGGTGCCGGGCTTGTAGGGCTCGTAGATCGCCGTCTCGCCGGCGCTGGCGGGCAGGCCGGTCGCGGGATCGACGCGATACAGCTCGACCCCCGGCGGGGTGCGGAATTCCCGCGGCGGCGTGTCCTTGAGCGCAGCCATCATAAAATCGCGAAAGACCGGCGCCGCGACGACGGCGGCCTGCTCGCGGTCGCCGAGGCTCTGGGGCTCGTCAAAACCGATATAGGTGCCGGCGGCGAGATCGGGGGTGAAGCCGACAAACCAGGCGTCGCGAAAGTCGTTGGTGGTCCCGGTCTTGCCGGCAACCGGCCGGCCGAGCGCGCGCACGGCCCGGCCGGTGCCGCGCTCGACCACCCCTTCCAGCATCGAGACGATCTGAAACGCGGAAGCCGGGTCCGCCACCTGGGGCCGCGTGTCGGGGATGACCGGCACCGGCTGATGCCGCCACGCGAGGTTGCCGCACTTGGGGCAGGCGCGCTGGTCGGCGCGATAGATCGTGCGCCCATAGCGGTCCTCGACGCGGTCGATCAGGGTCGGGATGATCTGCTTGCCGCCGTTGTCGAGCATTGCGTAAGCCGCCGTCAGGCGCAGCGGCGTGGTGTCGCCGGCGCCGAGCGCCATCGAATATTGGCGCGGCATGTGGTCCATAATGCCGAACCGCTCGACCGTCTTGGCGATCGCGTCCATGCCGATCGCCTCGGCGACCCGGGCAGTCGCCGTGTTCAGCGAGTGTTCGAGAGCGACCCTCAAGGGAATCAGCCCGCGATATTCGTTGCCATAATTGCCGGGGGTCCAGGGCGGCAGCCCCGGGCCTTGGGGGATCGAAACGGGGGCGTCGAGCACCAGGGTCGACGGCGTGAAGCCGTGATCGAGCGCGGTCAGATAGACAAAGGGCTTGATCGCCGATCCGGGCTGCCGCTGCGCCTGCACCGCCCGGTCGAACTGGCTCAGGGCAAAGCTGAAACCGCCGGACAGAGCCAATACCCGCCCGGTATGGGGGTCGAGCGCGACAAGCGCGCCGGAGACGAGGGGGACCTGGCACAGCGTAAAGGCGCCGGCGGCCGGCGCGACCATGACGACGTCGCCCGGCCTCAGGACGGCGGCGGCGCTCTTCGGGCTCGGCCCGAGCCCCCCCGAGGCGAGCCGCCGCCGCGCCCAGCGCAGCTCGGAGAACGGGATCGGACCGCGCGTGCCGTCGGCAAAACCGATCGCGGCGCCGCCGGCGTCGGTGCGCAATACCATTGCGAGCCGCCAGCCGACGTCGACGGCCACCGGCGGCACCGGCACATGGGCGAGCCGCTTTGCCCAGTTGTCCCGCGGATCGATATGGGTGACCGGCCCGCGCCAGCCGCCGCGGCTGTGGTCATAGGCGATGAGGCCCTTGCGCAACGCCGCGTCGGCGGCCGCCTGCGCCTTCGGATCGAGGCTGGTGCGGACCGTGAGGCCGCCTTCGTACAGCAGCGTCTCCCCGTAGCGGGCCAGCAATTCGCGCCGCACCTCCTCGGCGAAATAGGGCGCGTCGACCTGTTCGGCCGGCCGGCGGCTCCTCAATGCGAGCGGCTCTGCCTTGGCGGCGGCCGCCTCCTGCCGGCTCGCATCGCCGTCCTCGACCATGCGGTCGATGACCCAGTTGCGGCGGGCCTTGGCCGCTTGCGGGAAATGCTTCGGATTGTAGCGGTTCGGCGCTTTCGGCAGTCCGGCCAGAAAGGCCGCCTCGGCAAGCGTCAACTGATCGAGCGGCTTGTCGAAATAGGTGAGGGCCGCGGCGGCAACGCCGTAGGCGCCGGAACCCAGATAGATCTGGTTCAGATACAGTTCGAGGATGCGGTCCTTCGGCAGCGCCGCGTCAAGCCGGGTGGCAAGCAGGATTTCCTTGATCTTGCGGGCGAGCGACAGCTCGCTCGACAACAGCATGTTCTTGGCGACCTGCTGCGTGATCGTCGAGGCGCCGATCGGGCGTTTCCTGTCGCGCCAGCGGCCCAGATCGGTCACCGCAGCGCGCAGGATCGACAACGGGTCAATCCCGTGATGGGTGTAGAAATTCTTGTCCTCCGCCGAGATGAACGCGTCGATGACCCGCTTCGGGATCGCGCTTACCGGTACGAACACCCGCCGTTCGGTGGCGTACTCGGCGAGCAGGCGCCCGTCGCCTGCATGGACGCGGGTCGTAATCGGCGGCTCGTATTTGGCAAGCGCCTGGTAGTCGGGCAGGTCGCGCCCGAAATACCAAATCGTCACGCCGGCGAAGACCACGCCCGTGATCGCCAGAAGCACGGCGCAGACGAAAACAAAACGAACGATGCGGACGAGTGTAAGCATCAAGCGCGCCGGCGCCGGTCCCCTTTCCGCGGCCGGCGGGCCGAGGCCCGGGCTTCCGCGTGGCGCCCCTTATGCGCCAACGGCTGCCCCATTCCAAGTCGTTTCGGCCGCGCG
>DATFCQ010000316.1:0-4227 GCA_035252905.1 Allostellaceae bacterium
CCAATCCCTCGGTCGGTGGTGCCGAGCAGCATCGCCCCGGCATCGGAGGTCATCGTGCCGCCATCAAAGGCGGCCACCACCGCGCGCCGTCCGACCGGTGCAAAACCGAACCGATCCGCGCTACACTCTGTCCGCATCGGGTTTTCCTGATCCTGAGATAAACCGTTTGAGCAACATGATTTTCTCAGATTCAGGAGCCCGATGCACCTACCCCCTGTGAGAAATCCGGGCTAGGGCGGCAGAAGTTTACGAGGGGGTCTATAACCAAGCGAAACAGGCGGGCAACACGGAAGCCTATTACCCCTGCATCAATGCCGCGACCCTGAACCTGCTCGCCGGCAACGAGAAGGCAGCCTTCAAGCTGGCCGAAGAGGTCCTGGACCAGCTGGCGCACTGGCCGAGAGAGAAGAGCTTTTACGAGATCGCCAGCGCATTGGAAGCGCATCTCATTCTGGGCCGTCTCGATCTCGCCTGCCAAAACATCGCGGCCATCCGTGCGACGGTCCGGAGTTCCGCACAGACCGACTATCTCGGCCAGTCGGCCATGCTGCGGCAGCTCCGCCTGATCGTCGCGGCGAAGGGCCTTGCCCTCGACCTATTGGACGCGCTGGCGCCACCCCGGGTGATCCATTACCTCGGCCACATCATCTCCGCGCCGGGAAAACCGGGCCGGTTTCCGGCGGAACAGGAGCCGATGGTGAAGGAAGCCATCGAGAAGATGCTCGACCAGGAGGATGTCGGGTTCGGCTACGGCTCGCTCGCCGCCGGCGCGGACATCCTGTTTGCCGAGGCGCTGCTCGCCCGCGGCGCCAGCCTTCATGTGGTTCTGCTCTTCGATCGCGAGGAATTCGTCAAGATATCAGTGAAGCCCTCCGGCGCCGAATGGATAAAACGTTTTGACAGATGCTACCGCGCCGCCAAAAAGAATGGGGCGGTGCATTTCGCGACTGAAGATTCTTACCTTGGTGATGATTATTTGTTTACCTATTGCAACCAACTCGCGATGGGCCTGGCGCTGTTGCGAGCGCGCCATCTCTCAACTGCGGTGGAACAGATCGTCGTCTGGGACGGCAACCCGCCGACCGGCCCGGCCGGAACCGCCGCCGATATGCAGACCTGGCAGCGCGCCGGTCTGCCGCGGAAGGAGATCCCGGTCGGCAACGGCTTCCAGCCCGCGGCAGGCAGGCCGGTTTCGCGGGACCGCATCGAGCGGCGGCCTCACGCCATGCTGTTCGGCGATATGCACGGCTTCAGCGGGTTGCGCGACGGCCAGCTGCCGCTCTTCATCCACGCGATCCTCGGGTGCTTCGCGCAGGTCGTCGATCGCAACCGAGCGGGTATCCTGTTCGCCAACACCTGGGGCGACGGCCTCTTTCTGGTCTTTGACGATGCCGGCAAGGCGGCAGCCTGCGCGCTCGAATTGCAGGAAGAGGTCGGGCGAATTGATCTGAGGACGACAGGGCTGCCATCTGATATGGGTTTGCGCATCGGCCTCCACCTCGGTCCCGTCTACGGTGCCCAGGATCCGGTTTTGAGGACGGGCAACTTCTTCGGCGCGCATGTCAGCCGCGCCGCCCGCATCGAGCCGGTGACGCCGTCGGGCAGCGTCTATATGACCGAAACGATGGCCGCGGTATTGGCATTGTGCAATGCCGACGCGTTCACCTGCGATTACGTCGGCATGACCGAGGCGGCCAAACACTACGGGCAGATGCGCATGTTCCTGCTGGGCCGGCGCACAACATGACTCGCCATCCTGGACACCACGGTGCGGAATCCTAAGTGGAAAGCGGGGTTTGGGGGTGCGCCGAGAGGTTTGCCCGGGGGCACGCCGCTCCGTCGGCTACGGCGGGAGCTTGGCGATGCGGCCGGCAAGATCGGCAAAAGCCGTATCTGCGGCCTACCCGACAGGGGCTATAGACTGATTTTTCACGGCGCGCTCGGGGTGTTTTTGAAACATGCCGGCCGATCTTCGCAGAGGGGCACCCACCATCCCCCCGGCCCTGACGATTTGCGGCGCGGCGAGGCTCATTTGAGCGGCAGCAGCCGGAAAATCACCCTGGCGCAACCGCCTTCGTGCCCACGAGCAAGTAGGGCCTCGTCCCGCGCGACGAGTGGCGCCCCAGCGAGGTCCTGCGGCAGCGTACACGCTTCCCGAGCATGGGCTACGGCCCGCGTCTATGCCCCGACATACAGTCCCGCGATACCGCGTTCCCGACGCGCCGGCGCGATCCTCGTCGAGAGGCCGCACAGCACGGCGGTCTACAGGCCGATCGCTGCGCCGATCCGAAATGCCACGACATCTCTGCGATCTCTGGTCTGATGACCTTTGCCGGGACGCGCTCGAACGACAAGGAAGCACCGAAATCGGTCCCTAGTGCGACGGAGTTTAAGTGCTCCGGGCCAACGCGATGCCGGTGGTAATCGGAGCGCCACAGTTGATGCGGCTTTCCCTTGCTTAACGATTCGCGCGTGCGCGAGAACCGCTGCGACGGAACTCGTGTTGAGGAGGTACCGAGCGTCCTACACACGAGGGGACCTGGAAACTCTCGTCGTAACTCTCGCAGGTTCCGCGATGCCAAGTAATACAATGGCTCGCAGCGGACAAATGGACGAGACCGCCCGCCTCATTGAAGACGAGTCTCAGGTTACATTGTGGATGACGAAGCCGGGGCCGCCGCGGCGCTGCGCCGAATTGAAAAATTGGATCGCGGTCGCGTCCGCGAGACTTTCGGGCGCCGATTTAGCACGCGGCGAATGATGGAAGAATACCTGAAGGTCTATCAAAAGCTGGCCCAGAGCGGCCGCTCGTCCCCTTCCCACTGAAGAGTAAAGACCAATGCCTTGCCCTGCACCGTTCGGGCGGCGCTCTGCGCACCGCCAAGGAGCTGATCGAGGCCGACCGCAACCACGAGAAGCGAGCCTGACAATGTTGCGCAAATCCATTGCTTTCGTGCTGTTCTCAGGGGCGCTGGCCATGGCCGGGCCGGTCGCAGCGGCCCATCGGCATGCCGCGCCGCCGGCCGGCATCAACCAAACCGTGCTGCAGGAGCAGGTCTTGCTCGATCGCGCCGGGTTTTCGCCCGGGGCGATCGACGGGCGCGGCGGCGACAACACCGACAAGGCGCTCTTTGCCTTCGAGCAGATCAACGGCTTACCGGCAGGACCGCCAAGCCAAGCGGTTTGGGCTCGGCTGCTGCAGGTTCCGGGCGGCCCGATCCTGGCGCGATACACGATCCAGCCGCAGGACGTGCAGGGGCCGTTCGTGCCGAGAATCCCGGACCAGTACGCCGAGATGGCGAGATTGCCGCGGCTCTTCTATCGCACCCCGCAGCAGGAGCTGTCCGAAAGATTCCACATGTCGGAACAGCTATTGGCGGAGCTGAACCCGGGCACGAATTTCGCGCAGCCCGGCACGCCGATCACCGTCGCCAATGTCGGCGGCACCGACCCCGAGGCGGTCGCCCAGAGCGGCAGGCATGGACCCGACGCCGGCGACGCCGCCGGGCGCTCCGGGTCGAGCGGCGGCGAAAACGCCGCGGCGCGCGTCGTCGTCGACAAGCGGCACGCCGACGTGCTGGTCTTCGGCAGCGGTAACCGGCTGCTCGCCTTTTTCCCGGCAACGATCGGCAGCGTCGCACAGCCGGCGCCGAGCGGCACCTTCCGCGTCGAAACGATCGTGCGCAACCCGACCTATACCTACCGCCCGAGCCTCCATTTCACCCGCCAGAACGCACAGAAGCCGGTCACCGTGCCGCCCGGGCCGAACAACCCCGTCGGCCTCGTCTGGATCGGCCTGTCGGCGAAAGGTTACGGCATCCATGGCACGCCCGATCCGACCAAGGTCGGCAAGAGTTTCTCGCACGGATGCATCCACCTGACCAACTGGGACATGCTGCTGCTTGCCCGCATGGTGCAGAAGGGAACGCCGGTCGATTTCGTCGGGTGATCCCGATGCCCGCCGGTTCCCGCGGATCACCTTGCGAAGTCATAACCGGCTCGTCGTCGCGAGGCCCGGCCCAAGTTCGGCTATACGGTTCGAGAGCGGAAGATCCATCACTCAGGTTCGGGTTGATGGAGCGGATCAGCGGTGGATGGCGCGTTCTGCGAGCGCCGTTATCAGCACAAATATGAAACTGTCGAGGCCAAACAGGATCAGCAGTTCGTCGGGCTTTAGCGCGCCGGTTACGGCGTTGGCGATGCCATAGGCGAGCAGGCTGAGCAGCG
>DATFCQ010000317.1:0-4042 GCA_035252905.1 Allostellaceae bacterium
GGCAAGGCCGGCTGCAACAGCGCGATCCCTACCCCCATGGCCGCGGTCATTGCGAACAGGACCGGCGCCGAAGACCCGATCCCGCGCGCCGCCGCCGCCGCCGCGACCACCAAGAGGGCGACGATCGCGGCGCGGCGCGCGCCGAGGCGCGCGATCAGCAGCGACCCCGGCACCGCGGCGACGCCGAGCAGCAGCAGCGGCAGCCCCGACAGGACGCCGATCGCCTTTTCGCTGAGGGCGAGATCGTGATGGATCAAGGGCAAGACCGGCGGCACCGCCAGCATCGTCAGGCGCAGATCGGCGCCGGCGAGCCAGAGCAGGGCGAGGCGGCAGAGCCACGCGCGTCCGTCGGCTGCGGCGGCCGGGGCGCCGGTCTTGCCGGTCACCGACATGACCGCGGGGCCGCCCGGTTCACGGCTTCGCGCAGGCGAAATAGGCGGTGTCGATGTCCGCCATCAAGAACCGCGGAACGCGCTCGTAGCGTGCGCAATGCTGCGCGGCAAGGGCGGTCGCCCGGCCGAGATCGCCGCTATACCCGATCCGTACCGAATTCGCGTCGCCCTCCAACAACAGCGGGGAAGCGGCGCAGGCGGCGAGCCCTCCGGCGACGACGAGGCTCGCCGCCCATGCCATTGCCCTCGTCACGGTTGCGGCAGCCCGGCCTTGGCCGCGAAATCGCGGCCGCGCTCGATAAAATCGCGGTACTGGCCGTAGCTCGGCGCCGCCGGGGACAGGAGGACGACGCCGCCCGGCGGGGTCAGTCGGCGAGAGGCGGCCACGGCCTCGCTCATCGACGACACCAGGCATGAAGCGGCGGCACAATCGGGCCGCCGGTGCAGCGCCCCATGGATGCGCGCGCCGCTCTCTCCGAGGCAGACGGCCGCATGGGCCGCCCCCGCGGCGAGCGCGGCGACCAGTTTGTCGTAATCGATGCCGCGATCGTAGCCGCCGAGAATGACCGTAATCGGGCGTCCGGCATAGACGGCGAGCGCCGCGATCGTCGATTCGGGTGTCGTCGAGATGCTGTCGTCGACAAACAGGAGGCCGCCGCTCTCGCCCAATTCCTGCTGCCGGTGCGGCAGGCCGCGGAACGAGGCGGCGGCGGCGAGGCCGGCGGCGCTGTCGAGACCGAGGAGCCGCGCCGCGGTCAGCGCCGCCGAGAGGTTCGACAGATTGTGGGGACGGCTCAGATAGGCGTTGCCGACCGCACCGATCCGCTCTCCGCCGGCAAAGATCGCGCCGTCGCGGCAATGGAGGCCGGCCGCGTCGTTGAACAGAACCGTGTCCGGCGGCAGGCCGCCCAGGACCTGCGCCGCCGCAGCGGCGCTCTCGCGGTTGACGACGCAATAACGGGCGTGTTCGAGCAGGTTCAATTTGTCGCGGAAGTAGCGTTCGGCCGAACCGTGCCAATCGAGATGCTCGGGATAGAGCGAGGTCAACACCGCCACATCGCAGTGCCCGGCAAAATCCGCGGCCTGATAGCTCGACACCTCGATGACCGCGCAATCGGCTGCGCTCTCGTCGATCGCGCTGACCGGCACGCCGATATTGCCGGCGAGCGCGGTGCGGCGGCCGAGCCCTGCGAGGATATGGGCGAGGAGCGAGGCGGTCGTGCTCTTGCCCTTGGTTCCGGTCACGCAGATCGTCGTCAGCGCGGGTTTCTCGGCAAACCACAAGTTCAGCAGCGAGGTGACGGCGACGCCGCGGGCGCGTGCGGCTGCGATCAGCGGATGGTAGAGGCTGACCCCTGGAGACTTGACGATCACGTCGATCCCGGCAAGGGTGCGGGCGATGTCCTCCCTACCAAAGACGCAGCAGAGATCGCCGCCGTCGGGCGGCGGCGCGCGGTCCGCCGCCTCGTCGAGCAGGACCGGGGACAGGGTCGGACAGCGGCGCCGCAGAAAGCCGATCGCCGCCCGGCCCTCGCGGCCGAGCCCCCAGACCGCGACCCGCCGCGCGCCGAGATCAGCCGCACGCATCGAGCATCGTCCGATAGCGCTCGGGCAATAGATGCGGATGCCGGGTCGCGAAGAACCGCTCCAGGGAGGCGGCCTCGGCCTGCGGCAATTCGGCCGCGAGCCGCGCCACCACGGCGTCGCCCCGCCAGTCCGGATCGCTCGCTAGGCGGCGCAGGAGGGCTGCGCTCTCGGCCACTTCGCCGACGCATTCAAACGGCTTGTGTCGGACGAGGCCGCACAATTCGGCAAAACCCTCGATCTGGCCCGGATCGTCGAGCAGGTCCTTGCCGAAGATCGCCGCGAGGTCCGTCTTGGCGACAAAGGGCGCCAGGGCCAGAAACACAAACCGGCATTTCGGACAATCGCCGCACCAATGCCGGTTGCGCGCCGCCGCCTCTTGCCGGAACGCCGTGTTGCAGCTGCGGAACGCGCCGAAATAGGCCGGGTATCGGGCAAACCGCCGGGCGATCTCGACTTCGGACAGCGGACGCAGAAACGAAAAATAGGCGAGGCTCGGCGAGACGTGGCGGCCGAAATGGCGGGCGAGGTCGCTCTCGAAGGCGAGCGATTTGCTGTATTGATGGTTGACCGCGACGCCGCCCGCAACAAGGTTCGGAGCGCTCGCCGAATGCTCGTTCGACATCGCCACCGCGTCGCAACCGTGGAGCACGGCGGCGGCCAGCGCGATCGCGCTCAAGATCCCGGTGATCGGGACGTGCCCGTTGAGCGCGCCGTTGTCGTTCAAGGTGAAGAGCAGCGGATCGAGGCGCCGCTCGACCCGGATCGAAGGCAATTGCGCAACCCCGATCGTGGCGCGGATCGGTTCGGCGTCGCCGAGGGCGAACAGGACGATGGGCTCGCCCGAGCGGCGCAGGCATTCGACCGTGACGATCGAATCCTTGCCGCCGCCGACCGGAACGCAGGTGCGGCGCGGCAAGGCAGCCTTGACCGCCGCAGGCGCCGCGCCCGGCGCCGTACGGATCGCGATATGGTCCTTCAGTGAGATCCCGTTGCGATAGGCGAATTCGCCGAGACCCTGCTCGTAAAAGCGCTGCAGGAAATCGGCCGTGTCCCGGTCGAGCGGAAAGGCGTCGCAGCGCAGGGTCCCGGGAATGAAGGCCTTGTAATAGCTGACCCCGGCAAACAGCAGGATCAGGCGGAACAGGCGGTCGAGGATCTCGCCTTCGGCCGGCGACAGCGCCCGGGTCGGGAAGGCGAACCGGATCCGCTCCTCGAAGCGCGGGCCGTCGCGAAAGGAATAACCGAGGAACAGCGTCGCGGACGCCGCGTCGTAGCGGTAGCCGTCAAAGACGAATTCCTCATAGGGCATGGCCGGACTCGACCAGGGCGCGCAGCGCACGCAATTTTTCGTGGTGGACGGCAATGTCGAGATTGTCGACGGTCAGGGTCTGGCGCCGCGACACGCCGTCGACCGCCGGCCCTCGCATGACCGCGGTTTCGAGGATGGCGCGATCGAGCCTTTCGTCGAGGCAGGCAAGCAGCCGGCCGCGCCATTCGGCGCGCAGCGCGGCGAGCGCGGCGACCAGCGCATAAGCGCCCCAATTCGAGACGCCGGCGACGATCAGATGCCGCGCCGGGGTCACGCAGGCAATGCGTTCGCCGTGATCGACATGACGGGCGATCAGCTCCCGGGGCAAGGCGCCCATGCCGATCTCGTTGCCGCCGTCGCCGATCGCGACCGTATCCCACGGGCCGGCGAGGAACAGTTCGTCGAGCGCGGCGGTATCGGCGGAGATGTCCTCGCCGCGCATATTGCGAGGCGTCCCGTCGGCGCTCCTGCCGCAGCGCTCGATCGCGATCGCAAGCCCGATCCCCTCCTCCCGCCAGCGCCCGACGATGCCGTCGAGCGGGGCGCCGGGACGGGCGGCGTCGATCGGCACGCAGGCCATTCCGGCCCCGGCGAGCGCCGCCGCGCAGGTCTTCCGGCAGGCCGTGTCGGTGGCAAGCCGGCACGGGAGGCCGACGCTTTCGAGCGCCTTGACGAGCAGCGCCGCGCCGACCGGCCCGTCGGTCTCCGCCGCCGGCGGCGTGCCGCGCGGCACGTAAAAGCCGGTGATGACACC
>DATFCQ010000318.1:0-5479 GCA_035252905.1 Allostellaceae bacterium
ACGATCAGGCGCGGCGCCCGCGGATCGGGCTCGACCTTGCGCCGCAGCCGCGACACCAGCATGTCGATGCTGCGCTCATAGGTCTCCAGATCCTCCCCGGCGACCGCGGTGCGCAATCGCTCGCGCGACAATACCCGGCCGGGATTGTCGACAAAGGCCGCCAGCAGGGCAAATTCGTTGCGGGTCAGCGCCACCTCGCGCCCGCTCTCGTCGAACAGGGCGCGGCCCGCAATATCGAGGGCGCATCCGGCAAAGCCCAGCAGCGGCGATGCGGCGGCGCCGCTCTCGGCGGCATCCGGCGGTGCCGCCAGGGCCACGGCGATCCGGCTGGTCAACTCCTGCTCGTCGAACTTCCGGGCGGACCCGTCCCAGACGACAACGCGCCCGAGCACGACGCGCACCTCCGCGACCAATTGCGCCGCCGCCGGGCCGGGGCCGTCGGGGACGACGACCGCGGCCTCGATCCCGCCCGCTTCCAGCAATTCGCCCGCTCGCCGTACCGATGCCGCCAATGCGACGGCATAGCCGGCCGCGCCCAGGCTGTGTGCCATCCGGGTGCGCAGGCCGGTCTCTTGTGCAACGATCAGCACAATGCGCCGTTTCATCGGCCCGTCCCGGTCCGTTGTTCTGAACGCACTGTCGAACGCCGCCCGCCCCCGGTCAAGTTCGCCGGCCGGCGCAATTGTTACAACACCGTTACACCGCGGATATCGGGATGTTACCGCAACGGGCCAAACTGCGGGCACGCCGCGCAAGACGGCGACGAGAGCAAGCCGTGGGAGATTCCATGCCGAGCCGTACCAAGCCGCCATCTTCGGCGCGCCCCGACGCGCCCGCGCCGCAGACGCCCTGTCTGCGGCGGCGGCAGGCGGGGTCACGGTTGCGATCTTTGCGCCGGGGGCTGCGGCGGAGCGTTGCAACATTCGGTTGCACGTCCGAACCGGCGCCGTTCGAGGCGGAATTCGAGTTCGTCGCGATGTTCGCGCTGACCGGGATGGCCTTTTCCCTGTATCTGGCGGCGAGCATCCAAGCAGCCGGCGGCTATGACGGGCTCACCGAGATTTTGACGCTGCTGTCGTAGTCCCGGCGAGCTTCAATCATTCCTGACGGGTTTACGGCTATGATAGGGATCATCGGTCTCTTGTTGCCGATCTTTGCGGTCATCGCGCTCGGGCGCGCAGCCGTCCGGTTCGCCTTGATGGACGCGACCGGGATCCGCGGGATCAACGACTTCACCTATTGGATCGCGCTTCCGGCGCTGCTGTTTGACTCGATCGCCACGGGAAGGACGCTGCACTTGTTCGGGATCGCGAGCCTCTATCTCGCCACCTGCCTGTCCGCCTATGGTCTGGCTTTTCTGATCGCCCGCAGCCTTCTGCGTATGAGGCTGCCGCAGGCGGCGGCGTTCGCCCTCAGCGCGACCTACGGCAATGTTATTTATTTCGGGGTTCCGATCGTATCCGCGGCCTTCGGCACCCCCGGGCTGGCGCTGATCCTGCCGATCATCGCCCTTCATTCCGGCATACTATTGCCGCTGGGCTCGGCATTGATCGAGTACGGCAATCAGAGCGGGAGCGGCGCCGTGCTCGGCAACACGTTGCGCAGCCTGCTGCGCAATCCGATTATCATGGCGATCGCCGTCGGTTTCCTGTGGCATGTCGGCGGCGCGCCCGTGCCGGCGCCGGTGCACACCCTGTTCGGCCTGCTCGGCCAGGCGGCGCCTCCGCTCGCCCTGTTCTGCGTCGGCGCGTCCTTGCCGGCGGTCGCGAGCGGGTCTGCGCGAGAGGCGGCGCTCGCGGCCGCCCTCAAATTGGCCGTGCTGCCGGCGGTGATCGGAGCGGCGGCGCTCGCCGCCGGCCTCTCCGGTCTCCCGGTCAAGGTCGCGCTCGTCACCGCGGCCATGCCGACCGGCGCCAACGCCTTTCTCGTCGCCCGGCGCGCGCCGGCATTCGCCGACACCTCCGCGCGCATCGTGGTGATCACGCTCATTGCAGCGCTGCCGATCCTGTCCGGACTGTTGTTCGGACTCAGCCGATAGGGGCAAGGGGCGATGACGGAATAGCGTAGAGGCCGGGCAGGATCCAAGCATGGTTCTGCCGGTTCGTACACGAATGCCCTCTCTGCCTCCTGAGCTTGTCGAAGGGCAGGGCGGAGAGGGAGAGGACCCATCGTGGCGTGAGCCGCAAGCCCGCAGGCTTGACCCGCGGGGGTGGCGAGCGTGAGGTGGGTGCCGGCGGCTTCCCCCGCCTCACCCCGGCCGGCGCAATTGTTACCACGCCGTTACACCGCCGATATCGGGACGTTACGGCAGCGCGGTAGTCTTCGAGCAGAGTAGAAGCTGGCGGGAGCACAAGGCGCTGCTCCCGATCAGACAATCAGGCACGACAGCAAAAAGACGTAGGGAGGCTGAGATGGGCAACATCGTCCTGCTGTTCTTGTGCCTGATGCTCGGCATGGCGTTGCGCGCCTCCGGCCGCGTGCCGGACAATGCACACCAGACGATCAACGCCTTCGTGATCAATGTTTCGCTGCCGGCGCTGGCATTGCTGCAGATCCCGCTATTGCAGTTCAACCGGCAATTGCTGGTTCCGGTGTCGATGCCGTGGCTGATGTTCACGGCGGTGGCAGCGTCGATCTGGCTGATCGGCAGCCGATTGCGGCTGACCCCGGCCACCACCGGCGCCCTCGTCCTGACCGCCGGATTGGGCAATACCTCGTTCGTCGGCGTGCCGATGATCGAGTCGTTCTACGGCCGGCCCTATATGGCGGTGGGACTGCTGATCGATCAGCTCGGCACCTATCTCGTCCTCAGCACCCTCGGCATCACGATCGCCTGCCTGTGCTCCCGCGGCACCGCCTCGATCAAGGAGGTGGCATGGCGGGTCGCAAGTTTTCCTCCGCTGATCGCATTGGCCGTGGCGCTGGCGGTCGCGGCGGCGCGGCTCCCCTACCCGCCGCTCGTCGGCGACATCCTGCAGCGCCTGGCCGTTACATTGGCGCCGCTCGCCCTGGTCTCGGTCGGCCTTCAGCTGCGCTTTGGCGCATTGCGCGGCAAGCTCTGCCAGCTCGGTCTCGGGCTCGGCATCAAGTTGGTCGCGGCGCCGCTGCTGCTGGCGATTGTGTATCTGGGGTGGGTCGGCGCGAGCGGCCCGATGACGCGTGTGACCCTGTTCGAAGCGGCGATGGGACCGCAGATCGGCGGCGCGATCATCGCGACCCAATACGGCCTCGATCCGCCGCTGGTGACCCTGATGGTCGGCATCGGCACGCTCGCGGCCTTCTTGAGCCTGCCGGCGTGGTGGTACGCGCTGAGCTTTGCGTGAGCGGGGGCCGCAATCCGCAGACATGACTGCTTGTTACTGCATCGCTACCTGGCCGACACCGGCGCGTTACCGGGCGCGGAGCAGTATTGGCGGCGTCGGGTCCGCACGGCCTTGTGGGGATCCGCGGAGCCCAGGGAGGAGACGATGATTTTGGCTTTGGGCATAGGCGGCATGCTCGGCGGCGTGAGCCCCGGCGCTCGCCGCCCGGCAGAGGACGAGCGCATTGAGGTGGCGCGGGCGCTGCCGTTCTGCCCGCCGCAATCCTGGTATGTCCGCTATTGGTATGAACGGGTCGAAGCGCCGCGCCCGGCGGGTCGCCTCGGCCGCTTTGCCGCAGGGCTCGCCCGGCGGGCGCTCCATCCTAATGAAAAAAGACCGGCCGCGCTTTTCCGGGGCGCGGCCTGACACCGCCGAAAACAATCTGCTGGAATCGGAGGGGAGGTCGAATGGACACCGGCAATCCGCACGGCTTCACCATCGAAGCTCCAGCCCATGCCATATCGACAATGGCCGTCGACCTGCTGGCCGATCGGGCGGCGGAGCGGCGCCGTACCCTCGCCGGACAGTTCGGCTTTGCCGAGCGCAGCGCCGGCCGCAAACCCGTGCCGTCGCCGGGCATCATCTATGGGGTCGAGGACAAGCCGCCGCCGGTCCTGACCCTGCTTGCCGGCATGCAATGGGTTGGGCTGATCAATGTTTATCTCGTCTTTCTGCTGGTACTGCTGCGGCAGGGAGACGCGCCGCCATCCACGGTCGCGGCGATGGTGGGCCTGTCCATGCTGGCGCTCGGCCTCGGCGCCTTGCTGCAGGCATTGCCGCGCGGCCCGGTCGGCAGCGGCTATCTCGCTCCGGCGGTCCTCACCGCGAACTATCTGGGACCGTCGATCCTGGCCCTGAAGCTCGGCGGGTTGCCGCTGGTGTTCGGCATGACGATCTTCGCCGGGCTTTGCGAATCGGCATTGTCGTGCTTTGTCGGCCGCCTGAGGCGCCTGTTCCCGACCGAATTGCAGGGGCTGGTCGTGTTTCTGATCGGGGTCGTGGTCGGCTCGCTCGGCTTTCGCCTGACCTTTGCGATCGGCGCCGCGGCGCCGGCCGGCCCCGCCCATCTGGCGGTGGCGGCATTGACCTTCGCCACGACCATCACTCTGACCCTATGGGGCCGGGGGGCCGCGCGCATGCTGGCGCTGTTGATCGCGATGACGCTCGGCTACGCCGCCGCGGTCGCGACCGGCCTCCTGACCTGGTCGGATCTGACGGCGTTCGGCGCCGTGCCCTTGTTCGCCGTGCCGCGTTTCGATCACCTCGTCTTCGCGTTCAGCCCCGGGCTGATCGTTCCGTTTGCGATCGCGGCATTGGCCTCGACGGCAAAGTCGATGGGGCTGTTGAGTCAATGCCAGAAACTGAACGACGCGCAATGGCGCGAACCGGATCTTGCCTCATTGCGCCGCGGGGTCCTGGCGGACGGGTTGGCGACCGTGTTTTCCGGCCTCCTCGGCACGATCGGCGTCAATACGACGCCGTCGAGCATCGCCGTTCCCGCCGCCACCGGTCTGGCGAGCCGCAGGGTCGCCTATGCGATCGCGGCAATCCTCCTTGTCATGGCCTTCCTGCCGATGATCGGCGTCGTCCTCGCCTTGATGCCGAAGCCGGTCATCGGCGGCGTTACCCTGTTCCTGAGCTGCCTGATCATGATCAACGGACTGCAGACGATCGCTTCCTGCCGCCTGGACCAGCGGCAGACTGTGGTGGTGGGTCTCGGGATCATTGCCGGCCTCGCAGCCGAGAAATATCCGCACCTGGCGGCCGGAATGCCGCTATGGGTCCAGGCGGTGACGGGCTCCGCCCTGGTCTTCGGGACATCGGTCGCGATGCTGGCCAATATATTGCTGCCGCCAGCGCGCGCGGGAGGTTGATGCCGGCGGGCAATATCTACATCTACGGGGTGAGGCTGGGCTGACAGGATTAAACTCCGTCCAGTTTGAAAACCGTCATTTTCCCTGTCCGGGTCGAGATCCAAATAAACGCTTCAGCACAAAGGAACGCAAAGGATGCACGAAGGACGCGATGGCGTCTCGGGCAACCGATGGCCTGAATCTTTGCGTCCTTTGCAAGACCTTTGCGCCCTCCTGAGCCTGTCGAAGGGGCGGTCAAATGTT
>DATFCQ010000319.1:0-3580 GCA_035252905.1 Allostellaceae bacterium
GCGAAGCGGGACGGCAGGCGCAGCATGGCAGCGTCTCTTGGCAGGGGCGCACCAGTCTACCCCGTCGCCCGCTCCGCCGCCTCACTCTCCTGTTCCGCGAAAATTGGCCAAAGTCGAGCTGAGGGGGACGTGAGTAGTTACGACTCTTTAATAATCGAAGGCTTATCAGGGCAGCGGGTGGAACTGATCGCAAGCACAATTTGGCATCTTCGGCGCATAGCTAAATATTATCAAGGGCACGGTACCGAGGTTGGTGAGCACGAGATCCGAACCTTCTTGATTGTTCCTCTTTTGTTGTCACTATGATGGACAGAACAGAGAGTTAAAATCGAGTGGTCAAATATAGATATAGCACTTTTTAACAATCCATGTAATAAATGCATTAGCAAACCAGTAGTTATCATTGAATCTAAGTGACTATTTGATGGATTGCGCTATGTACCGGAGCGGGCAACGAATTACGCACAGTCTTTCCCAAGCTGTGGCTGCTTTGTTGTCTCTGACGGAATTCGGTACAAGCTGTTCTTTAGGGATAGAAGGCAGTGGCAGCAAGCCGCCTATATGAGCTTGGTTACTCCGACACGAGCGCATCCCTATGAACCAGGCATAGAAGGGGCAGTTGCCTTCTTTCACTTAATGATTCCAGGGGGATTTACGTAGCTAAACCGAATTATTATATGGAGCGCGGCGTCGGAAGTGCACCGGTGGGCCGCCTGCACTGGTCAGCCGCGACCGGCTTGGCGCAGGACCCGCTCGACCTCGCCGGCCGGAACCCCGACGACCTCGGCGACCTGAGAAACGGTCATGCCGTACTTCACCCAGACGCATATCCGGGCAACCTATGACGCTGAGATTGTCGAGCGCGTAGATGGCGGAGCGGTATCGATCGGCGGCGCGGCCGTTCACTCGGTCATCGCTGCCGCCTTCGCGACTTCCTCTGCGTGCGGCGGGTCCGGCGAGGGACCACCTCCCAGAACCGGGAGCGAATTCGAGGACATCACGCGCGGCGATTTCGGCATGAACAGCGCTTCGGCCGCTTGTCGGGCTCGCGCGATCCGCTCGTGGTCCGGGATACCGGCCGCTTTGTAGCATAAGCGGACAGACCAGGAACGGAGCAGGGCACGGCCTGAGGGAATCCGCCAAGGAGGGCGCTTGGCAGGCTGCCGGCAAACAGGTGTTTATCGTTTATTCCGGACCGGATCCGTGAACAGCGCGAAACCGACCAAAATCCTGCACGAAAAACTGCATCGGAATGGCTGGGCGCACGGAAATCTGCCTTGCCGAGATTTTCCGACAGGGCTTATGCTACAATTCCGCGTGTTTCGTTAGTTCTGGTTGCCCTGGCGATGCCCACCGGCCGCCAGGTTGTCGCCGCACCCGCCCCGCCCGCCCGTGTTTCTGGTCCGCCGATTGCAGCCGGTCTGGAATTTCGCCGGAGAAGCCGCAGCCGCTTCCGGCCGCTCAATGTGCTAGGATCGGCGCGCATCGATAAGGAGGCGGCGATGGCGCTGACGGCCGAGCAGGTCGCGAAATACCGTTACGACGGGTATCTCTATCCGGTTCCCGCGCTCTCGCCGGACGAGCTGGCCGAGTGTAACGCCGGCTTGGCGCGCTTTGAGGAATGGCTCGGCAAGCCGGTCAATCAGGGCGATTGGCGTTGGCGGTCGGCGGCCTACGTTTTTCTGCCATGGCTCGACAGACTGGTGCGCCACCCGCGCATTCTCGATGCGGTCGAGAGCCTGATCGGCCCCGATATCCTCGTGTTCACGTCGACCTTTTTCATCAAGGAGGCGAACAGCCCGACCTTTGCCGCTTGGCACCAGGACGCAACCTATTTTGGCATCGAGCCTTTTGAGCATGTGACGGCGTGGGTCGCGCTGAGCGACGCTACCAAAGAAGCCGGCTGCATGGAGGTCGTCTCGTCGCGCGGGCGGCCGCGGCAATTGCACCATGCCGCGCTCGGCCTCAAGGACAGCATCAACGGCGGCGGCCAGGCGATCGTCGAGGAGTTCGACCAGAGTGGCGGCGAGATGATGGCGCTGCCAGCCGGCAGCTTCTCATTGCACCACACGCTGTGCCGCCACCGCTCGGCGCCGAACCGCGCCGCGCATCGCCGCGTCGGCATCGGCATCAGCTATATCCCGGCGCATTGCCGGCTCACCGGCACCGTGCGCATGTGCGCGCCGCTCGTGCGTGGGCACGGTTCCGGCGGCTCTTTCGACTTATTGCCGCCGCCCGAGGGCGAATTCCACCCTGCGGCGCTGGCCCACCACGAAGAGGCCTATCGCCGCTATCGCGCCAATTACGCCGAGCAGATCGAGGCGCATGACCGCGCCTTCGCGAACGCAGAAGGCGTCGCGCCGCCGACGGCGCTCGACCCGGCGGTCTACCTGGTCGGCCGCGCGCGGTAAGCGGCGCGCTGATTCGCGCTAACTGTCGAAGCCATGAAGGTTGTTCACCCGGGTCTGCGGTGTGAGGCTGGGGTTGCAAAGCCAACCAGCCCAGCGCCGGAGCCCCGGATGAACATTCACAAGAATGCGCGGCTGACGCCGCAAGGTCGACTCCTGATGGTTCGGCGGATCGAGGAAGAGGGCTGGAAGGTTGCCGATGCGGCAGCAGCGGCCGGCCTGTCGGTCCGTCGTGCCTTTGAAGGGTTGCGGCGGTATCGGGCGGGCGGCCCGATTACACCCCCCGCTGCGGCAACAGCTCTCGAAGGCGCCATCGCCCGACGTGGGATAAGCGCCCCACACTTCTCTATGCTCCCCGAATGGGGTGCCGTGCGACAACCCTTCCGATGAGGTTTTCCATACATGCTGGTCGGCTATAGGGGGTGACACCCGTTTTATCGCGTCACTCCGCCTCCTCGGTCAGGCGGGCGGGGCTTCGGTGACGAGCAGCAGCACACGGCTCGCCGGGCCGAGGTCCAGGGAGTGGGCGAGCGCCGGGTCCGCAAGGGCATGGCGCAACCCCGCCAGCCCGGCGGCGCCGGAGGGCGTCGTCAGCGGGCCGCCATGGGCCGAGAGGAACGCGGGCGCCTCGCCCAGCGCGGCCTCAGGCACCGCCACCGCCGCGGCCCCGTGGTGCAGCAGGACAGCGAGCGCCGGGGCGGAAACCTCGCCGCAGCTCAGCATCTCCGCCGCCGTGCCCAGCGTGCCCAGCACCGGCACGGACCGCCCGGCAGCAAGCGCCGCGCCGACGCAGGCTGCCGCATCCGGCTCCACCACGACCACGCGCGCCGGTAGGGCCATGGCGGCATGCAGCCCGTTCGCCATTGCCGCGGCGAGGCCACCCACGCCGGCCTGCACGAATAGATGCGTGGGCGCAGCAGCCTCCTGCGCCTCACGGAGCTGCGTCCTGATCTCCTCTGCGATCACGCCATAGCCGGCCATCACATCGGCCACGGCCGGGTTGCCCAGGTCCGCGGCGGTATCGGCGACGAGCAGCGCACCGCCGGCCCGCGCGGCATCGGCTGCGGCGCGGACCGCCTCGTCGTAAGTGCCGGGCACGCGCACCACCTGCGCGCCCTTAGCCGTAATGCGGGCGGCCCGCTCCTCGGGCACGATGCCGGGCAGGAACACGC
>DATFCQ010000320.1:0-12905 GCA_035252905.1 Allostellaceae bacterium
CAGGCCCCCGGACGAACCCCTCGGCGCAACCGCAAACCCCGCTCCGCGCGTCGGCGACGCCACGGATCTCTATGTCTTGATGCTGCTGTTCGGCGGTGAACCGAAATGGCTTTGCCTACTCTGGTGAATTATTCAGGCTAGTACCATCTGGACGGCGTGAAGCCGTGATCATCATCGTCACCGAACAGATGCTCGGCTGCAAACCAATCCTCAAGCGCTTGCGCCGAAAGGCGCGCCTCGCGTTATGCCAGATGCTCCTTCGCCCAGGCGAGAAAGGCCGACAGACGCGGCGTCGGTTCGGCCATTGAATTATGAGGTAAATTGTCAGGGGTCGTCGCCCCCTCACTCCCACTCGATTATTCTGAACCAGGGTAACGCACTGATCCAGCGACACAAATCTTTTCGCCGCACCGTCAAGCATCGTCTTTCTGGTCCGCCAGAAATCTGAGCTCTTGAATTTAAAGAGAAATTTCTGCGATCCGTGATTTGTTCAGTTTCAGCGACTATTGGTATGAATTGGCCGAGTTTTCTCCGTCGGCCGCCCAACCAATCGGTACCCGCGCTTATCAAAAAAGACCGTCACGATGCTCACGTCTTACGAGAGTCCGTCACGAGACAGACATCGGAGCAGTCGATCGGCGCCCTGGCCGATGTGCCGTCATTTTGCGGCCCGCCAGAGTAAAGCAAACCCGAGGCCAACTCGGCACCGAAAGCGGTCACTTAGGGAAGAATATTCATGGTCCTGTTACGAGTGGCTTGAACCGGCGCCGGAACATCTCGGCGCCGGCCTGGCGTAAAGCGTTATTGCGCACGTTCGCGGGGAGCTGGAGGCTGGCTGCCACTGCGGCGCTTTCCTGATGGACCCAGCGCACCCGCGGCAATCGCTGCGTCACAAAGGAGGCGAGCGCCTCGGTCAAGCTACCGCAGCTCGTCAGCTTCTCAGCCAGCACCCACGCGTCTTCCATCGCCATGCAACCGCCTTGCCCCATCATTGGCGAACTCGCGTGTGCCGCGTCACCGATCAGAATTACCCGGCCAGCATGCCACCGATCGAGCTCGACCCAATTAACCGGCCCACAATGGATTTGTGCGTCGGCCGTCAGCGCCTGCAGAAAGACCTGAACGACTTTTGCAAACCCAGCGAAGTGGTGGCGCAGCCGGTCGAGCCGGCCGGCCAACGGCTCGTGCGTCCGTGGCCCGGTGATGTTGCCGAAGCCATAGGTGCGTCCGTCGGCGACCGGGCAGAGCCCAAAGAAGCAGCCCTCGCCAAGCAGGAATTGCAGGCTGCTGAGACCGCATGGACGGATCGGCGCGATGCTTCGCCATGCCATCGCGCCCGTGTAAGCTGGCGCGATCGCGCCAAACGCTAACCCGCGCACGGCGGACGTTATCCCGTCCGCCCCCACCACAAGATCGTAGGCTCGACGCGAGCCATCGCTGAAAGCGACAGATACATGGTCGTCGCGTTGATCCAAATCGTGGATGGCGGTGTCCAAGCGGTAGGGCAAACCCGTGATGCCAGCGACGAGAACCTGCTGTAGGCGCATACGCTCGATCCCAATAAATGGTCCGGTGTCGCGCCACAGATCTTCAAGGTCGTTTTCGGATAGAAGCGCGCCGTCCTGGTCGCAGAAGCGCCACCACCGCACGCGCTCGCCGTGCTCCTTCACTGCGGCGTCGAGGCCTAGTGCCCGCAAAATGCGCATTCCGTTGGGTTGGACCGCGATGCCACCGCCTTCGGCGCGCCACTCGGTGCTGCGTTCAATCACTTCAACTGTGAGCCCGCGCTGATGCAGCGCGCGCGCCAAGGAGAGTCCGGCGAGACCGCCGCCGACAATCAGGACTGTTTTGACCGCAGACATATCAACCCGATCCGGCTACCCAGATATCGGTGAAGCTAGCTCCGCATTGCGCAGGTGGCTTGGACAGGAGGGAACTCCGTTTTGAACCGGAGAGAACTCATGCGATACTTACGGGGAGGGCAACTGAGCGGCCCTCTCTTTCCCTGGTTGCGAGAGATTCCGCGATGCTGCCGGGACAAACAAAATCGTGGGGCTCTTTTCGGTTCTCCACCGAAGCTTTGCCGCAAGCGATGCGCGCCATGGCGGTAAGTGAGCTCCACGAGTGTGCACCGGTGCCCGGCGGGATCGAACCACTTGAGCCGCTGTCGAATTGTCCTGTCCGCCTCGACATCGCCAAACAGGCACTGCCCGGCCTTGGCATTATGATCGGGACTGCTTGCGGTATTCGCCAGGCCGCCCGATCACGGGCCGCTGCCTCCTGTAGCGCGGACGATCTCCTAATCGCCGTCAATTTGAGCGGCCGCAGCATCGTCCAACAAAATGACCAGGAACTGAAACTCGAGGACGGCGATGCCATGCTGGCGACGCGCGGACCACAAGGTTTTTCGATCATTCGTCCTGGGCCGACACATTTCCTCGGTTTGCGCGTCCCGCGAGCTGCGGTAACGTGGCTGGCGGGCAGGTTCAGCGATACGCCCATCCAACTCTTGCCGCGCAGCAACGGGGCGCTCTCCCTCCTTGTTGCCTATACAAGCGCCATCCTCGGTGAAGATTTGTTGCCAACACCGCAGCTTCGCCGGCTTGCCGTCACCCATGTCCACGACCTGATCGCGGCGACCGTAAACTCCACGCTGGGGAGGCGGCCGATCGCCGACCGTAGGGCAATCGCTGCCGCCCGTTTGTGCGCGATAATGGCCGATATTGCCGCCCATCTCAGCGACTGCGAACTTTCTGTAGCTGCCGTCGCGCAACGCCAATGTGTGACACCGCGCTACATCCATAAGCTGTTCGAGCGCGAGGGGCTGGTGTTTTCGCAGTTCGTTCTGAGCCAGCGTATCGCACGCGCTCACCGTATGCTGATAGACCCGCGTTGGGCGCAGCGCAGCATCAGCTCGGTGGCATTCGAAACCGGCTTCGGTGATCTCTCCTATTTCAATCGCATTTTCCGGCGATATTACAGTGCAACCCCCACAGAAGTCCGGCGAGCGGCAGAGCAAGACGAATTCGCTCCATCGTGATCATCTGGCGCAAATGGCGAGCACATCTCATCGCTCAGGTGTGCGCGACAGCCAAGTTCTGCGACACTGCCAATGAATGACCCCCTCGGGGGGCATGCGTAGGCGTCGAGGCCGTTGCGGCTCAATGGCTCAAACGTGTCTCAAAGCAGACCCTCCGATTTACACACTACGACACGCTATGGCCCTCCGAGACGCTGACAGCGCTTTATATCACTTCCCGGCTAAGAGCCTATCTCGGTAGGGCTGTGTTTCGCCACGTGATAATGGCCAGAGCAAAATGGAGCATGGCAAGATAGTTTTCCGGCTTTTTCTCCCACCGGATCAGGATGCGGCGGAAGCGGTTGAGCCAAGAATGTGTGCGCTCGACAACCCAGCGTCGCGCCTTGGCGCCGATATGGCGCACCTTTTCACGCAATTCCTCGCCGCGCGTGCGCAGATGCAGGGTGAAGGCGAATTCCTGTGCGAGCGCGCGCGGCTCGTCGTAGTCGTACCCCTTGTCGAGGCACAGGTTCTGCGGCGCCTCAGGGCTGGGCTGCGGCCGTGCCGTGGCGAGGGCTTCGAGGGTCTGGCGCATCAGCTTGTGATCGTTTGTGTTGGCCCCGGCGGCGGCGACGGAGAGCGGGATGCCGCGGCCGTCCACCAGCAGCGAGCGCTTCACCCCCCGCTTGCCGCGATCGGTCGGGTTGCGGCCGGTTTTTTTCCCCGCCCAGCGGGGCCTTGCTCATCGCCCCGTCGAGCGCCAGCCAGCTCCAGTCGATGCCGGCCAGTTCGTCATAAACCAGCAGACCCTCGCACCAGAACGCCTCGAACACCCCGGCCGCCACCCACTCCTGAAACCGCCGATGCGCCGAGGACGAGGTGCACAATCTCGTCTGGTTCAGCGCATTCCACTGACAGCCGGTGCGCAGCACAAAGAAGATGGCGTCCAGGGCGGCGCGATCGGGCACCCGTGGGTTGTGGCAGCCCAGCGGGTGTTTTGGCCGCGGCGGCAGCAGCGGTTCCATCTCCGCCCATAATTCGTCCGGCAGCCGCCAGCCGTCGTCGTGGACCGGCTGCGGCGGCAGCTTCCCATTCATCCGTTTCATCCCCCAGAGATGGGGATTGAACGCATCATTGCCTAGTGAGATAGGTTCTAAGCTCGGATGCGATCGCACTGTTTGCGCGAGGAGACCGAGGAGCACGCAACGACGGCAGGCGCAAGCTTTGTAGTAGCGGCGAATATTCGTGCCAAAGCTGGTCGATTGTGTCCGATTGCCTCCCTCACTCCCACTCGATCGTGCCCGGCGGCTTTGAGGTGATGTCGTAGACGACGCGATTGATGCCGCGCACCTCGTTGATGATGCGGGTCGCGGTGCGGCTGAGGAATTCGTGCGGGAACGGAAAGTAATCGGCGGTCATGCCGTCGGTCGAGGTCACCGCACGCAAGGCGCAGGCGAAGTCGTAGGAGCGGCTGTCGCCCATCACGCCGACCGTGCGGACCGGCAGCAATACGGCAAAAGCCTGCCAGATCGCGCCGTAAAGCCCGGCATTGCGGATCTCTTCGAGAAAGATCGTGTCGGCGCGGCGCAATATCGCGAGCTTGTCCGGCGTGACAGCGCCCGGGATGCGGATCGCCAGACCCGGGCCGGGGAATGGATGGCGCTCGATGAGCCGCTCGGGCAATCCCAACTCGCGCCCCAACGCGCGCACCTCGTCCTTGAACAATTCGCGCAGCGGCTCGACCAGTTTCAATTTCATGCGCTCGGGCAGGCCGCCGACATTGTGGTGCGACTTGATCGTGACCGAAGGTCCGCCGAAAGGGCTTACCGATTCGATGACGTCGGGGTAGAGCGTCCCTTGCGCGAGGAATTCGATGCCGGAGAGCTTGTGCGCCTCCTCGTCAAACACGTCGATGAACGTAGCGCCGATCGTCTTGCGCTTGTCTTCGGGGTCGGTGATGCTGGCGAGCCTGGCGAGAAACAAGGCACCGGCGTCGCGATGGACGAGCGGGACGTTGTAATGACCGCGGAACAGTTCGACCACCTCCTCGGCCTCGCCCGCGCGCAACAACCCGGTATCGACAAAAATGCAGGTCAACTGGTCGCCGATCGCCTCGTGCAACAATGCCGCCGCGACCGCGGAATCGACCCCGCCCGACAATCCGCAGACGACCCCGGCCGTGCCGACCTGACGGCGGATGCGCTCGACCGCCTCGGCGCGGAAACGCGCCATCGTCCAGTCGCCGCGACAGCCCGCGACCCGGTGCGTGAAATTGCGCAATAGGGCGCCGCCCTCGGGCGTGTGCACGACCTCGGGATGGAACAGGACGCCGTAGAGCCGGCGCTGGTCGTCGGCAATCGCCGCATAAGGCGCGCCCTCGCTCGCGGCGACCGCGCGAAACCCCGACGGCATTGCGTCGACGCGATCGCCGTGGCTCATCCACACCTGCTCGCGCCCGCCTTTGGGCCACAACCCCTCGAACAGCCGGCAATCGTCGAGGATATCGATAAAGGCGCGGCCGAACTCCTGGTGTTCGGACAGGGTGACATGGCCGCCCAGTTGCGCGCACATCGTCTGCATGCCGTAGCAGATGCCGAGAACCGGTGCGCCGAGGCGGAACACCGCTTCGGGCGCGCGCGGCGCGGCGCCCGCGGTCGTCGAGGCCGGGCCGCCCGACAGGATCACCGCCTGCGGGGCGAAGGCGCGCAGCCTTTCCTCCGGGATATTGAACGGGTGGATCTCACAATAGACCCCGCTCTCGCGCACGCGGCGCGCGATCAGTTGCGTGACCTGGCTGCCGAAATCGAGGATCAGGACGCGGTCGGTCATCGGCCCACCTCACCCTCTCCATCGCCAAGGCGATAGGGTCCCCGCCCTCTCCCCCTAAAGGACGGAGAGGGCAGGATAGGCGCCGCTCTTTCTCCCTCTCCGCCCCTGGGGGCGGAGAGGGCCGGCCCTCGGGCTACAGGGCGGCAGAACGATCCCGGCGAGCTTTCGACCGTGCGGAGCGGCGGTTCGCCCGAGGGGAGGTGGGGGATCGACTTCCGACCGCGATCGCGCCGCGGCGCCGCTCTTTGGATATGCGGATACATGCCCCATTCTATCGGTACCTCGGGCCGGCGGGGAGGGGCGAGATTGCCGGTACGGAGGCGGCGAAAACCGCGCTGCGGCGCAAGTTCGATCCTCATCCTGTCCGATAAGCGCGCCGCCGTCGGCCGGAAGCAGAGGGTTCCGCAGCGCAAAGTCGGATCGCCCTTATGCTTTCTTTAGAACCTGTTCGAGCGAGTCTCGTATGCGCATTTCGCGACAGCTCGAAGGTCGCCTGTTCCGCCTGTTTTTGCAGGTGAAAAACAGGCGGCGTCACCCCGCCAGCCGGCGGTCTTGCGGGGAGCCCGATGAAATCCGACCCGGCTCGCCGCAGCTTGCAGCAGCCTATACCGTCAATGCTGATTTGTCAATAAGAGATTGCTTTCTTAGCACGTCCGGGCGCGCCGTCGAACCGGAGCCGGTAATATCACGGCGGCTGGGGGCGGTAAGCGCACCTCTGCGAAGATCGGCCGGCCTGCACGCCCGCCGATCTTCGGGGTTTTGCAACCGGCCTGTTCCGCGCATGCGAGGAAAGCCGCCCCGGATCATCGCCGGAAATGCACACGGCTCCTTGCCGGTTTTGGCATACAGATCCGGTCTCGCCGTCGTGAAGTCCGCTTCAGGCGCGCACGTAGCGTCTGGCCTCGATGCGCAGGAGGTCGCGGAAGTGCGGGCGCACCTTCTGGGTCCAGGGCGTATCGGCGGCTTTGCGCCACTCGGCCGAACGGATGACCTCGGGCGCCTCCAGGTGATAGAGCGCGACATAGCGCTGGGTGCCGCCGGCGCCGCGATAGCGGCGAGCGCATGTGACGCCGGGGACCGCGCCCAAAGCCGGGACATGCTCGGAATTGTACCATTCGTTGAATTCGTGCTCGTGCTCGGGGGCGACGTTCATTCCGATCAGCATCAGGGCCGCGGCCCGCGGGGGTGCGGTGCGGTCCCCGGGGAACAACTGCTCGCCCTCATAGCGCAGAATGCCTTTGCGGAACCTGGCCGTGCGCTTTGTCCAAGGCGAACCGTTGGCGCCGCCGACCGCGAGATAGGCCGGGCTTTTCAGCACGTCGACATTGTCGAGATCGTAGGTCGCAATCGAGATTTTCGGATTGTCGATACCGATCCAGCGATCGGCGTTCAAAAACCCCGGCACCCGCAGCCGTTCCGGGATGTGTTCGAGATCATACCAGTCGTGAAATTCATCTTCGGGCGCCGCCGAGAAATCCATCGCTGCGATCAGGATGCCCTTTGCCATCGCTTCCTCCCGAAAGGGGAGACGCCATCATTCCCGACGGCGGCCCCGATGGCCAGCAAATCCGCTGTGTCGGCCAGGGAGAGCTGCCGGAGCCGTCACGGACGGTATTGCGGAAATCCGCGACGCGCAGCCGAGACGCGGTCTGCGGGTCCGGCTCTCCGATCTGCATTGGATCGACGGGTTCTGTCCTGCGAGCGGGCGATCGATCCAATGGTCGGCATGTTCGATCCCGACCGGGCATGGCGAGAGGGGCAGCTCCGTTGTGATAGGACATCGCAGTCGCCTTTCCCGATGATGCCACCTTCACCGGACAGCTGCGGCCCCCCGGCGCGATTGCATGGTAGCATCATACGTCGTGGGCCGAACTGCGATGCATAGCCGAAGGCTAAGGATGGGCCTCTTCAGCGCGGCCCATCCTTTAAATCGACGACCCCAAGCGCCCATTAGCGTCCGGCCTGTCGCGATCGGCTCCTATCCCGCGCCCCGGCGGTCATCGGGAATGGTGTCGGGACTTGTTTTACGATTGCAGCGCGCGAAGATCGCGGCAAAGAAGCCGTCAGTGCCGTGGCGGGCCGGGGAGAGGCGCAGATAGCGCCCGCCGCCCGGGATGACTCCGCCGATCGTCTCGCCCCATACCTCGGCGGCGGGCAGCAGGGAAAAATCGGGCATCGCGGCGAGAAAGGCTTCGGCCTGATCCTCGTCCTCTTCGCACAGCAATGAGCAGGTGGCGTAAAGGAGCCGCCCGCCGGGGCGGACGAGCCGCGCCGCACTTCTGAGGATGTCCCGCTGGCGAGCGGTCAATTCCGCCAAGTCCTGCGGCCGGGCGCGCCATTTGGCGTCGGGGTTGCGCCGCCAGGTGCCGGTGCCGAGGCACGGCGCGTCGACAAAGACGCGGTCAAAGCTCTCCTTGTGATGCTTGACCCATGGGTCGTGCTCGCGCGCGATGACCCGGCGCTCGACATTGTCGATGCCGGCGCGGCGCAGCCGGAGTGCGGCGCGCTCCAATCGGCGGGCCGAGACGTCGCAGGCGACGAGCCTGCCGCGGTTCCGCATCAGAGCGGCGAGCGCCAGGGTCTTGCCGCCCGCCCCGGCGCAGAAATCGACGACCCGCATGCCGGGCCTCGCATCGGCGAGACAGGCCGCCACCTGCGAGGCCTCGTCCTGGACCTCGACGAGACCCTCCTTGAACGCGGCGAGAGCCGAGAGCGGCGCCCGCGCCTTGAGGCGCAGGCCGAGCGGCGACAACGGCGTCGGCGCCGCCGCGACCCCTTCGGCTGCGAGCCGCCGCCGCGCCTCCTCGCGATCCCCTTTCAATGGATTGACGCGCAGATCGACCGGCGCCGGACCGTTCAGCCCCCTGATCTCGTCTTCGAGCGCGGCGCCGAAGGCGCGTTCGAGAGGGGGCAAGAGCCATTCCGGCACGTCGTTGCGGGCCGCGCGCGGCATTTCGGGGTGATGAAGGGTATGGCCGGCGAGGCCCCGGATCAGCCGCGCTTCGGGGGGACCGAGCGGCGCCGGGCGAAAGCGGCCGCCGTTGCAGGCCTCCGCGAGCCGCTCGGGCGCCCATCCGGCGATCAGGACGAGCTGGACCAGGACCCGGGCGCGCGCCGCCTGTGGCACGGCGCCCTTGCCAACCCGGCCGATCCACCAGTCGAGCGCGGCGCGGTGGCGCAGCACGGCGTAAAGCTGGCCGGCGATCTCCGCGCGGTCCTTGGCGCCGATATAGCGCCGGCGGCGGAAATAGAGGGCGGCGACGTCGTCGGCCGGCCCCTCGCCGTCCTCGATCAGGGACAGGATCTCGATCGCGGCGGCGATCTGTGCTGCCGGGGTCACATGTTTTGCGGGTAGTTCGGCGCCTCGCGGGTCAGCGCCACGTCGTGGACATGGCTCTCGCGCAATCCGGAGCTGGTGATCCGCACGAACTTGCAGTTCTCCTGCATGTCGCGGATCGTGCGGTTGCCGGTATAGCCCATCGCCGCGCGCAGGCCGCCGATCAACTGGTGCACAATGTTGCCGACCGGCCCCTTGTGCGGCACGCGGCCCTCGACCCCTTCGGGCACGAGCTTCAGCGTGTTGGTCACCTCCTGCTGGAAATAGCGGTCGGCGGAACCCCGCGCCATCGCCCCGACCGAGCCCATCCCGCGGTAATATTTGTAGCTGCGGCCCTGATAAAGAAAGACCTCGCCCGGGCTCTCGTCGGTGCCGGCGAACAGGGAGCCCAGCATCGCGCAATCGGCCCCGGCGGCGATCGCCTTGGCGAGGTCGCCGGAAAACTTGATGCCGCCGTCGGCGATGACCGGCACGCCCGATTTGCGGCATTCGGCGACGGCGTCGACGATCGCGGTGAATTGCGGCACGCCGACCCCGGCGATGACCCGGGTCGTGCAGATCGAGCCCGGGCCGATGCCGACCTTGACCGCGTCGGCGCCGGCTTCGATCAGCGCCCTGGCCCCATCCGCGGTGGCGATGTTGCCGGCGACGAGCTGGGTGTAGTTCGACAAGCGGCGGATCTCGCGCACGGTCTCAAGGACGCGCGCGGAATGGCCGTGCGCAGTGTCGACGACGAGGACGTCGAGCCCGGCCGCAAACAGCGCCTCGGCGCGCGCAATCCCGTCCGTTCCGGTACCGGTCGCCGCGGCGACGCGCAGCCGGCCGTGCTCGTCCTTGCACGCGGTCGGGTGGCGCTCGGCCTTTTCGATGTCCTTGACGGTGATGAGCCCGATGCAGCGGTAATTGTCGTCGACGACCAGCAGTTTCTCGATGCGGTGCTGGTGCAGGAGGCGCTTTGCCTCCTCGCGCGAGACGTTCTCGTCGACGGTGATAAGTCGCTCCCGCGTCATCAACTCGGCGACCTTCTGGCGCGGATCGCTGGCAAAGCGCACGTCGCGGTTGGTCAAGATGCCGACGAGCCGGCCGGGAACCCGGTCCGAGGGGCCCTTTTCGACGACCGGGATGCCCGAGATACGGTGCTCGGCCATCAGCCGCAGGGCGTCGGCGAGGGTCTCGTGTGGGTGGATCGTGACCGGGTTGACGACGATCCCGGCCTCGAACTTCTTGACCTTGCGGACTTCGTCGGCCTGCTCGTCGATCGTCATGTTGCGGTGAATGACGCCGACCCCGCCGGCTTGCGCCATCGCGATTGCGAGCGCGCTTTCGGTCACCGTATCCATCGCCGCCGATACCAGCGGGATGCCGAGTTCGACCTCGGGGGTCAAAAGCGAGCGCGTATCGGTCTCGCCGGGCAGGATCGCCGACGCCGCCGGGACGAGCATCACGTCGTCGAAGGTCAGCGCTTGTCGGATTTCCATCCGCGCCTCCTTAACTGAGGCGCCGCACTATACACCAGCGCGCCGCCGGAAAACGAGATCTGCCCCGGCGCAGCTGCTATGCGGCGCCGCGGAAACCCCGGGCGAGGACGTAGGTCTCGGCTGATTCCGTCCGGCTTGCCGGCGGTTTGACGTGGCGCAGTTCGGCAAAATCGCGCTTCAACAGGGCAAGCAATTCGCCCTCGGCGCCGCCGCGGAAGACCTTGGCGAGAAAGCTTCCGCCCGGCTTCAGCACGACAGCGGCGATTGCGAAAGCGGCTTCGGCGAGGGCCATGATGCGCAGATGGTCGGTCCGGGCGTGGCCGGTCGTCGCCGGCGCCATGTCGCTCAATACGAGATCGGCGGGACCGCCGAGTGCGTCCCGGATCGCGGCGACGGCGGCCGCCTCGGACAGGTCGAATCGCAGCAGCCGGGCCCCGGCGACCGGCGCGATCTCGGCGAGGTCGACGCCGAGGACGAGCCCGCGCCCCCGGTCGGCGCCTGTGCGCTTGACCGCGACCTGGGTCCAGCCGCCGGGCGCCGCGCCGAGGTCGACGACTCGCGCCCCCGGCCGCAGCAGATGAAAGCGGTCGTCGATCTCGATCAGTTTGAAGGCGGCGCGCGAGCGCCAGCCTTCGCGCCGCGCGGCGGCGACGTAGGGATCGTTCAACTGGCGGCGCAGCCATTCGGTCGAGGACGGCTTGCGCCGACGCGCCGGTCGCGGCCGCGTCTTGACCCCATGTGGTGCCCGCGATCCCCCGTCCCTACCTCTCTCAGCCATCTCAGCGCTGCATCAGGTCGAACAATATGCCCTCGCGCACCCCGCGGTCGGCGACGCGCAGGCGGCCGACCGGCCAGGTCGCGCAGATCGCATCGAGGATCGCGCAGCCCGAGAGGACGAGATCGGCGCGCTCGCGGCCGACGCAGGGATTGGCGGCGCGGCCGGCAAAGTCGAGCCCGGCGAGATGGGCGGAGACGACGGCGATCTGCTCGAAGGTCAGCATGCTGCCGTCGACGAGGGCGCGGGTATAGCGGGGCAGAGCCATATGCACGCCGGCCAATGTCGTTACCGTCCCTGAACTCCCCAGCATCTGCACCCGGGCCGAGGCGATCTGGCGCAGGATGCGGTGGATCCGCTCGAACGGGACGAGCGCCTCCGCCGCCTCGGCCACCATCGCGCGATAGGCGGCGGGCGAGACCTCGGCGCCGCCGTAGCGGTCGCTCAGAGTGACGACGCCGAGGGGCAACGAGATCGAGCCGAGGATATGGTGGCGGGGGCGGCGGCCGTCATGGCCGCGGCCGAGGCGCACCCAGATGATCTCGGTCGAGCCGCCGCCGATGTCGAAGACGAGCGCGTAGGGGATGCGCGGGTTGAGCAAGGCGGCGCAGCCCGAGACGACGAGCCGCGCCTCCTCGCGCGAGGAGATCGTCTCGATCGCAAGACCGGTTTCCGCGCGCACCTGCGCCAGGAACGCGTCGCAATTGGCGGCGCGGCGGCACGCCTCGGTGGCGACATAGCGGCCGGAGGCGACGGTGCGGGCGGCGATCTTGGCGGCGCAGATCCTGAGCGCCTCGATCGTGCGCGCCATCGCCTCGTCGGAAAGGGCGCCGTGCGCCGCCAGCCCCTCGCCGAGGCGGACGATGCGCGAGAACGCGTCGACGACGCGAAAGCCGGGGCCGGCCGGGCGCGCGATCAACAGCCGGCAATTGTTGGTGCCGAGGTCGAGCGCCGCGAAATTGGCCGCCGCGCGGCGCGCCATCGGGGTATTGACGAAGCCGCGCAGGGGGCCGCCGGCTTCTTCGGCGTGCTCGCGGGCATAGGCCGCCGCCGACGCCGCGGGGAGGCCGGCGTCTCTGACCGGTTCGAGGCTTGAAGGCGGCGTCTGCACGGACCGCGAACACCCCATAAGGAGGCACGACCGTTAATCGTAACGCAGCAGAGCTGCGAAACAAAACCCCGCATCTATGTTAGGGCCTGTTATGGCTTGAAGTCTATGACCATATTCTGGGCATGACAGAGGAACATGGATATCAGGTTTTCACGGATGCGGCTTGGGCGGTTTGGGAACCGCTGATCGAAGAGGTCAGACCGCACGGCAAGACACCGCCGGAGGATCTGCGGCGGACGATCTCGGCGATCTTCTGGCGCCATCAGAACGGGGCCAAATGGCGCAGCATCCCGGCCGAACTCGGTCCGTGGTGGCGGGCGGCGCAGTTGTTCATCCGCTGGGCCGAGCGGGGCGTG
>DATFCQ010000321.1:0-31330 GCA_035252905.1 Allostellaceae bacterium
GCGAAGCGGGACGGCAGGCGCAGCATGGCAGCGTCTCTTGGCAGGGGCGCACCAGTCTACCCCGTCGCCCGCTCCGCCGCCTCACTCTCCTGTTCCGCGAAAATTGGCCAAAGTCGAGCTGAGGGGGACGTGAGTAGTTACCTGCGAGCCATGGCCGAACTTGGACCGGGTCCGCATCGCTCAGGTGATATTGCAGAACAGCTTGGCAGAAAGGTCACAACAGTCGCGCCTATCCGAAATGCTCTGATTGCCAAGGGAATGATCTATAGCCCGGCGCATGGCGATACGGCTTTCACCGTTCCGCTATTTGACGGATTTATGAAGCGCACGATACCACGTTAAGAGAATTGTCCTGCGTGCTGGTGCACGAGCATGGTTGGACGTCCAGAAGGAGCAGCGACATGGATTTCGGCGCGGCGATGTTCTTTACCGATTATGCAATGGCGCCGGGCGAACTGGCCCGGGCGCTCGAAGCGCGCGGCTTCGAATCGCTGTGGGCGCCCGAGCATTCGCACATCCCGTCCTCGCGCCGGTCGCCGTTCCCGTCGGGCGGCGAATTGCCAAAGAAATATTACGATACGATGGACCCGTTCGTGTCCCTGACCGCGGCGGCGGCCGCGACCCGGACATTGAAGCTCGGCACCGGAATCTGTCTGGTGATCCAGCGCGACACGATCCAGACCGCGAAGCTCGTCGCCTCCATCGACCAGGTTTCGGGCGGCCGCTTTCTGTTCGGCATCGGCGGCGGCTGGAACGCCGAGGAGATGGCCGATCACGGCACCGAGTTCACAACGCGCTTCAAGAAGATGCGCGAGCAGATTGCGGCGATGAAGGAGATCTGGACCCGATCCGAGCCCGAATATCAAGGCGAACTGGTGCGTTTCCCGCCGATGCGCAGCTGGCCGAAGCCGGTACAGACGCCGCACCCGCCGGTCATCGTCGGCGGCGCCTTTCCCTATGGCGCGCGCCGTGCGGTGCGCTACGGCGACGGCTGGATCCCGCATCTGCGCCGGCCGCACTATGAGGACGTGACCGGGTTTCTGCCGCAGTTCCGTGCGATGGCACAGGAGGCCGGGCGCGACCCCGCCGCCGTGCCGGTGACGGTGTGGGGCGTCGCCGAGGACCGCGACCGACTGCTCCGCTATCGCGACCAGGGCGTTGCCCGGGTCGTCGTCAGCCTCGATTCGGCGGGTTCCGACGCGATCCTGCCGGCGCTCGACCGCTGGGCCGCCTTGATCCGTGCGGTAGAGCGCTGACCCCGATCCGCCTCTCACCCCGGCCCTCTCCCCGCATGCGGGGAGAGGGAGGGACTCGCGGATCCCCGGGTCACCCCCGGGTTTAGCACCGACGGTCCGTCGCGAGCGTAGCCCGGGGGCGGGGAGGAAGGTAAGGGGCTGCGGCTCAACCCGCGTTGCGGTCGACCAGTTCGATATGGACGTTCTGCGGGCCGCGCAGAAAGGCGATGCGGACCCCGGGGCGGATCGTCGTCGGCTCCATCGTGAACTCGGCGCCCTTCTGCTTCAGTTCGGCCGCGGCGGCGTCGATCCCGCTGACCGCGAGCCCGAGATGTTCGAGGCCCTGGAAGGGCGGCTGCGGCGGCGGGGCGACCTTGTCCGGGTCGACCTGGGCGATGAACACGCTCATCCCGCCGAGATTGAGGTCGATCCGCTCGCGCCCGTCCGACTGCTTCGAGCGGATGATCTCGGCGCCGAACATCCGTTCATAGTACCGGGCGGTCGCTTCCGGGTCCGGGCTGCGCAAATGAACGTGGTCGTAGGTAAAGGCGGTCATCGCGATCTCCCTCGTCATGGACAGGGCGCAGAATGCCGCGGAAGGTCCGGTGCCGAAAGAACTCTCTCGCGATCTGGCCCTCGCGCATGGCGGGATTGCGCCGGCAAAGGCCGATCCGCCTTGCCCACGCCGCCGCGCCGGCGCATCCTGCCCGCGGCGACAGCAAGGGTTCGAGGGAGGCGGAACAGCCGTGTTCGGCAGGGCGGCGGCCGAGGCCTTCCGGCGGGACGGGTTTTTCGCGCCGGTGCCGGCCTTCTCGGCCGCGGAGGTGCGGGAGTGGCGCGGCGCGTTCGAGGATTTCGAGCGGAGCTTGCCGCCGGGATCGATACGGCCGCAGGACCGGCGCAAACTGCACGTGCGGCTGCCCTGGGCGCGCCGGATCGCCGAGGATCCGCGCGTCCTCGACGTCGTCGAGGCGCTGATCGGGCCCGATATCCTCGTCTACACCTCGACCTTTTTCGTCAAGGAGCCGCACAGCGATGCGGTCGCGGCCTGGCACCAGGACGCGACCTTTTTCGGTCTGGCGCCGCACGAGCACGTCACCGCCTGGATCGCCCTGTCGGAGGCTTCGGTCGCGGCCGGGTGCATGCGCTTTGTTCCCGGCAGCCATCGCTGGGGGCAGCGCCGCCACGTGCCCGGCGCGGTCGCCGGCAGCATCAATGCCGGCGCGCAGAGGCTGAGCGAAGCGGTCGATGCGGCGGCCGCAATCCATGCCCCGCTCGAGGCGGGGCAGTTCTCATTGCACCACACCCTCGTCGTCCATGATTCGGCGCCGAACCGCAGCGCCGACCGGCGCATCGGGTTCGGCATCAGCTATATCCCGGCGCATGTCCGCTATACCGGCAGGCACCGCCCGTCGGCGAGTTTGGTGCGGGGCCTCGACCCGTTCGGCCATTTCGATCTCGAACCCGATCCGCGCGACCTCCCGGCCGCGGAGCGCGCAGCGGCGCATGAGCGCGCCTACCGCGCCTACCGCGCCGCTTACGAAGAGCAGATGGTCCTGCACCGGCGCGCCTTCGCCTGAACCGGGGGCCGAGCCGGCATGGTGGATCCGATAGCCCTGGGAACGGGTGGCGGCCGCGCCGTTGCCGAGAGCGTCGAGAGCCGCGCCTCCTGGGTTGCCGCCGGCGTCGCTCTGGCGATCCTATCGATCTCCTTTGGCGCGCCGCTCGTCGTCGTAGTCGGGCTGAAGCCGATCGCGGCCGCGCTCGGCAGCGACCGCTCGCTGATCGCGCTCGCCGGATCGCTGACCTGGCTGGGGATGGGCCTCGGCGGCATTTTTGCCGGCTGGGCGGCGGACCGGGTCGGGGTGCGCTGGACGGTCGTGTTCGGCGCGGTCATGGCGGCGTGCGGCCTCGCGCTGTCGGCAAGCGGAACCGTGTGGGCGCTCGAGATCGGGCATGGCCTGCTGATCGGCCTCTGCGGCAGCGGCGCGGTCTACCCGCCGCTGGTCGTCTATATCAGCCGCTGGTTCGACCGCCGCCGCGGCATCGCCGTGGCGCTGATCTCGTCCGGCCAGTACGTCGCCGGGGCGGTGTGGCCGAGCGCCTTCGAGCGCGGCATCGCCGCATTCGGCTGGCAGGCGACGATGCTGGGCTTTGCCGTCGTCGTTCTCGCCGTGATCCTGCCCTTGGCGCTGCTGCTGAAGCCGGTGCCGCAGGCCGGGGAAGTGGAGGCGGGCGCGACGGAATCCGGGCGGGCGGCGCCGATCTCGGGGCTCTCGGCAGGCCGGGTGCAACTCCTGCTGTGCGGCGCCGCGTTCCTGTGCTGCGTGCCGATGGCGATGCCCTCGACCCATCTGGTGGCGTTCTGCAGCGATCTCGGCTTTGCGCCGCAACAGGGTGCGCTGATGCTGTCGGTGCTGCTGGGCTGCGCCTTTTTCAGCCGTCTGGCGTGGGGCGGGATCGCCGACCGCATCGGCGGATTGCGTGCGGTTTTCGCCGGCTCGGCCTGCCAGACGCTGGCGATCGCCGCCTTTACGTCGACCCGCAACGAGGCCGGATTGTTCGCCGTCGCGGCCGCCTTCGGGCTCGGTTTCAGCGGCATTGTGCCGGCCTATGTCTTGGCGATCCGCGAATTGTTCCCGCCTGGCGAGGCCTCCTGGCGGGTGCCGACGCAATTGTTTACGAGCATGTCCGGCATGGCCTTCGGCGGCTGGTTTGCCGGCGCGCTTTATGACCGCTTCGGCTTTTACGCTCCGGCCTTTGCCGCCGGCGCCCTGTTTAACCTCGCCAACCTCGCCGTGGTCGGCTTTCTATTGGTGCGGCAGGCGCGCGCCTCCAGCGCCAGCCCCTCACCCCAGCCCTCTCCCCGCGCGCGGGGAGAGGGAGGGACCCGCGCCGAAGGCGCGGGAGGGTGAGGGGCAGGCCGCGGACCGCGTCAGGTGGGGCGCTTCACCAGCTTGTGGATCACGCGCAGCCGCCTCGGCGGCGGCTCCTTCGACAATCGCGGCCAGACGCGGGCCGACAATTCGCCGACATAGATGTTGCCCTCTCCGTCGACAGCGATGCCGTGCGGCGAAGTGAACCGGCCCGGGGCGAGCCCGGCGGGCATCCGGCCGAGCCGGGCCAGGAGTTTGCCCTCATGGGTGTGGATGCTGATGCGCGGGCCGATATTCGGCCAGTCGCGGTTGATCTCCCCGCTGGGGCCCCCCTCGCCGATATAGCACAGCGGATGGCGGCCCTTGGCCATGCACATACCGTTCGGTCGGTGCAGATTGTTCCACTGCGTCTCGAACCGGCCCTCGCCGTCGAACACCTGGACGCGGTGGTTCTCGCGGTCGGCGACGTAGACCCAGCCGTCCGGATCGCAGCAGATATTGTGCGGGATGTTGAACTGCCCGGGATCGGTGCCGGGCTCGCCCCAGGACAGCAGCAGTTTGCCGTCCGGCGAGAATTTGTGGATGCGGGCGTTGCCGTAGCCGTCGGAGACATAAAGATCGCCCTGCGGCGACAGCGCCGTGTGGGTACAGCGATGGAATGGCTCACCGCTCATATAGGGCTTGGGCTCGCCGGGGATGCCGAGGGTCAACAGGACCTTGCCGTCGAGCGTGCAGTGCCGCACCGTGTGGTCGCCGTCGTCGGTCAGCCAGATCGTGTCGTCCGGCCCCATGAAGACGCCGTGCGGCCGGCTGAACACGCCCTCGCCCCAGGAGCGCAGGAAATTGCCGTCGGCATCGAAGATCGCGACCGGGTGCTCGCCGCGATTGAAGGCATAGACTTGGTCCCGGCTGTCGACCCCGACCGCCGCGACGTCGCCGAGGACGATCTCGTCCGGCACTTTCGCCCAGTGTTCTTCGACCGTGAAGGTGAATGCGCCGCTGCCGAGTTCCACCGCCATCGCCGTTCTCCCGATCCCGGTTGTGTTATGCCGAGCCTACCACACCCGGCGCATTTCTGTTGGCGCCGGAGCCGGGGCGATCGTAGGATGCAGCCAACTCCGTGCCGACAACAACAGGAGCGCCCCCGTGCAGCAAAGCGTGCAGCAGAAGCTGATTTCCGGCGACAACCACATCGACTTGACCTATCTGCCGCCCGACCTGTGGTCGGAGGCTGCTCCGAACAAATGGAAGCTCCTCGCCCCCCGCGTCGAGGAGATGGAGGACGGGCTCCATTGGTTTGTCGAGGCCCAGGACAAGGGCATGTGGAACGGCGTCGGGCCGGGCTTCCTCAAATACCAGCGCGGCATGTTCGGCCATATCGACGAGATGAAGGATCTCGGCTTCGAGTGGGATTCGCGCCCGGGCGCGAAGCCGCGGCCGACCACTCCCGAACTGCGCCTTGCCGATCTCGACCGCGACGGGCTCTCCGCCGAGATCATCTATGGCTGCCTGATGATCAACGACATGATCGCCGACCCGGCGCTGCGCGCCTGGTCCGACAAGATGTACAATGACTGGGCCGCCGATTTCGCCCGGCGCTCCGACCCGAACCGCGTCTTCCCGCTCGCCATTGTCCCCAATACCGATCCGGCCGAGGCCGCAGCCGAGGTTCGGCGCTGCGCCAAGATGGGTCTCAAAGGCGGCGATCTCGCCTTCAAGCGGATGACCCCGCCGCTCTACCACCACGGCTGGTATCCGCTGTGGGAGGCGGCGGCCGAGTGCCGTTTCCCGATCTCGTTCCATTCGACCGGCTTCAAGGCGATCCGCGCCCCCGACACGCCGGAGATGGAAAAGGAATATTTCACCGAGTACCGCCTCGTGCGCTCCGCCCTGTTCCAGCTCGACACGATGGAGGTCCTGGTGTCGCTGTTGGCGTCGGGCGCCTGCGAGAAATATCCCGACTTCAACTTTGTGCTCGGCGAGTCGGGAGTGACCTGGCTGCCCTATGTCTTTGACCGGCTCGACACCGAATATGCCGACCGCGGCAGGAGCCTCGGCTTCAAACTGAAGCCCAGCGACTATTTCCGCCGCCAGGGCTACGTCACCTATCAGCAGGACCAGTATCTCGAACCGATCGTGCCGCTGATCGGCGAGGACAACATCATCTGGGGCGCCGACTACCCGCACCCGGATTGCATCTGGCCGAACTCGCACAAGACCCTCGACAAGAACCTGTCCGGCTTCTCGCCGAGCGTGCGCCGCAAGATCACCACCGAGAACGTGACCCGGCTTTACGGCCTGAACTGAGCGGCTTGCCCCCACCCCAGCCCTCCCCCGTGCGCGGGGGAGGGACAGGGTGGGGGCTATATAGAATACTCACGCCTCCGCCGTGGTCGGGTCGATCATGCGGCGGATTTCGGTGATCTTGTTGGCCGGGAAGCCGCTCTTGCGCGAATGCTCGCGGATGATCTCCTCATCCCGGGCGAGATAGACGCAGAAGGTCTTGTCGCCCGCGACATAGCTCTCGACCCATTGGATGTCGGGGCCGAGTTCGTGCAGGACCGCATTCGATTTCTGCGCGGCTTCCCGCAAGGCCTGCCGCTCGGCGCTGCCGATCGCCGGCAGGTCGCGCTCGATGATGTATTTGCGCATGGCGTCTCCCTCCGTGCTTGAGGCGAAGGAGTGTGCCGGATCACCGGGAATCGGTAAAGCGCGGCAAGACCCGCTCGGCGAAGAGCCGCATCGAGGCGCGCGCGTCTTGCAGCGCGGTCATATTGAAATTGACCTGCAACGAGGCGTGTTCGTAGGGGCCGAATTCCTCATGGGTGCGGGCGATCTGCGCGGCGATCTCGTCGGGCGAGCCGATCCAGGCGGCGTTGCTCGCGATCTGGTCGGCGGCGCGCGCCTTGCGCAATCCGGCGATCATCCGGTCATAACCCGGGTAATCCGCCGAAACCCGGCCGTCGAGCCAGTCGCCGGCAGCCTCGACCAAGGTGCGCAGATAGGCGTCGAGCAATGGCGAGGCCAATGCCCGCGCCTTGTCGCCGTCCTCGGCGCAGAACATGTGAAAGGCCAGCATGACCTCGCCCGTGCCGGGATGGTCGGCCTCCTTCCACGCCGCGCGATAGGTGGCAAGGAGCGGCCGCATCGCCGCGCCGGTCAAGGGGATCGCCATCACCGCATACCCCATCTTCCCGGCAAAGGCGAAGGAATCCGCCGTGCTCTGCGCCGCGACGTAGAATTTCGGGTGCGGCGTCTGGGTCGGGCGCGGCAATGAGGTGGTGTTCTCGATCACGTGAAAGCGGCCGCGATGGGTGACGTTCTCCTCGCGCAACAGCAATGCGATCTGTTCGAGACCCTCGCGAAAGCGCGCCACCGACTCGTCGGGCGAGCGGCCGAAGCGGCGGAATTCGTGGGGCAGAAAGGCGCGGGCAAAGCCGATTTCGAGCCGCCCCCCGGAAATCGCATCGAGCATGCCGATCTCGCCGGCAAGCTTCAACGGATGGTTGAACACCGGCAGGACCGCGCCGGTGACAAGGCGCGCCTGTTTCGTGCGCATCGCCGCCGCAGCCAGAAACACGATCGGGTTCGGGCTGTAGCCGCCGTAGGGGTGAAAATAATGCTCGACGATGCGGACATGGGCAAAGCCGAGCCGGTCGCCTTCTTCCGCCAAGTCCAGCGCCTCGGCGAAATACTGCGCGGCCGGCTTCTGCTGCGGCGTGACGTCGGGGAAAAACTGCAGGCCGAATTTCATCGGGCGAGCATAGCCGCCGCGGGGCAGGGGTCAAGCTGCACCGGCCCGGGAGCTTGACAAAAACGCGATATTGTGATAATGGCATCGCCAGCTATTGTCATCCCGGCGCAGGCCGGGATCCATCGTTCCGCAAACTCTGGCGCTTGATTCCGTTTCTCCGAACCGGCGAACTCGGCGGCGACCGTGCGGCTGACCCGTGGATCCCGGCCTGCGCCGGGATGACAGAAAACAAACTATCTACGGAATATTATCAATAAATTCGCATCGAATTCCAGACTTACACCTGCTTCCAACCTGCAAAAACAGGCGGAACAGGCGGGGGGTCAGGAAGCGGGCAGGGTGCGCAACAGGCGCGCCCAGTCCTCGATCGCATCTTCCTGGCCGGGCACGATCTGGATTGCGAACTCGGTGTAGCCGGCGCTCGCCAGCGCCATGACCTCCTCTCTGAGGACCTTGTCGGTCGCGGTCAGGCTGGTGGCGCGGATCAGTTCGGCAGTGATGAAGGGCCGCTCCTCGGGCTTGACGAAGAGCAGATGGCCGCGGTGGTTCATCAGGTATTGCGCGTCGGCGGGCTCGAACCGGCGCGCCTGTTCGACATAACCGGCGACAAGCTCGGCGAGCGCCGGCGGGATCGCGCTCGTATTGGGCAGGCCGAAGATCGCCGCGTCGGCGGCGCGGTGCAACAAGACGGCGGCGCGCGGTCCCGCCTGCGCGACCGCCCGCGGCGAATCCGCCGGTTCGCCTTCGGCGAGGACGCAGCCGAGGGCAAAGGCGGTGGCCGACAATTCGACGAGCGCGTGCCCCGCCTGCTGCCATTTCTGCCGCATGTCGGCGACATGCGCGGCGCCGCTTGCGACGTCGCCGACAAAATCGAGCCAGCCCGCCTTCATCTCGGCAGTCAATGCGCGCGAGCGCGGGCCGTAGGCCGAGAGGAACAGCGGGATCGGGTCGCGCGTGTTGATGAGCCCGAGTTCGGGGTTCAGAAAGCGGATCTTGCGCCGCTTCCCCTCGAACGCGGTCTCGACCGTCTCGCCGTCGAGCAGCCCGTAGACGAGGCGGATATAGTCCGCCATCTCGGCGAGACGGAGCGCCCCGAGACCCATCGCGCGGCGTCCGGTAAAGCCGGTGCCGACCCCGAAATCGATCCGCCCGGGGGCCAGTTTGTTCAATGAGGCGAGCGCATTCGCGGTGACCGGGGCGATCCGGTTCGACGGGATCAAGACGCCGGTGCCGAGGCGGATGCGCGCGGTCTTGACCGCCGCTGCCGCCATCGCGACAAACGGGTCGGCGCTCAGCATCTGCGTATCGTAAAACCAGGCGCGGGTGAAGCCCAGTTCCTCGGCGCGCGCCGCGAGCTTCCAGGAATCGGCCGAGGTCGGGATCGCGATCGCGAAATCCATCACTGCGCTCCCCCCAGGTTCACAACAACAGGTTCAGAACAATTCGCCGACCGCCTTGGCGACGATCGCATTTGACAGCAAGACCGGCAATCCGCTCTCGGCCGCCGCCTCTTTGTGCGGCTCGGCAAAGCCGATGCAGTCGAGCAACAGCGCCGCGGCGCCCTCTGCGGCGAGCCTGCGGGCGGCGCCCGTCACCGCCGCGAGATCGCCGTCGTAAGGGCTGGCGCTGGCATAGAGCGGCGGCCGCGCGAGGGCGCGCCACTTGCCGCTCTCGCTCCTGATCTGCGCGGCGAGCGGCACGATGATCCCGAGCCGGCGGGAGCCGAGGAGCCCCGTCGCCAGCGGCGGGATGATCCGGTCCGGCTCGATGAGCCAGGCGGCGCGGCAGCGGAGATCGGCAAAGGTGCCGGTGCACAACAGCAGGATCACCGACGCGCCCTCGGCTTCGAGCGCGTCGATCTGCTGCTGCACCGCCGGTTCGGCGCGCGCCCGCGACAGCACGACCGTGCGGCCGTCCTTGAGCTGCGTTGCCAGCACCGGCTCGCCCGGTGCGGGGCCGTAGCGCGCGGCGATGTCCCGGGGCGCCAAGCCGTCGAGCACGCCGCGATGGATCTGCCGCACATCGGCCGGAATGTGGCGGTCGAGGATCGGCACGAGGTCGGGGCGCGGCGCCTCACCGATCGTCACCGTTCCGAGCACCCGCCGCCGGGGTTTTGCGTTCTCCATGGCGCGGCGATCCCGATGTCTCGCGCTTCGGGGCATCCCCCGATCCTGCCCGCCTATAACAGCAGCAAGGACGAGGGCAAGCAATGCAATACCGGATCGAACTGTCGCCGACGCGGCGCGGCGCCGCCCGCATCCACCTGCCGGGCCGCATCCTCGAATTGCATACGAGGCGGCTCGCCGAGAGCGAGTGGGAGGTGTCGGTGTCGGACCCGGCCGCGGCGAAATCCGGCACGATCGCAGTCCGCGCCCCGACCGCCCATGACGCGGTCTGGCGCGTCGCCCGCGCTGCGGTGCGCGCTATCGCCGAACTGACCGGCCGGCCGCTCGAAAACGGCGCTGGCGAAACCTAATCCTCCCTCTCCCCGCATGGCGGGGAGAGGGTCGGGGTGAGGGGCTATTCCGACCCGACATGCGCCCGCACCGCTCACAATGTGCTACACTGGCCCTATACGACAGCCCGAGGGGGAGACGAACCATGGCCGACACGGCGATCTGGAATTTCCGGCAATTGGCGCAGCATACCCTCGACGGGTTCGGCGGGATCGGCGAGGGCATGTCGATCCAGATCGCCAAGGACGGCCGCCGCATCCTGTGGCTGGCGCATGAGAGCGCGCCGAAGAACTTCACCGCGGTCGACGTCAGCGATCCGCGCAACCCGAAGCTCGTCGCCCGCGCCGACCTGCCGCAGATGCACATGCGCTCGAACTCGCTCGAAACCGTCGGCGACATTCTCGCCGTCGCCTACCAGACCAAGGATCCGGGATTGCAGCCGGCCGGGTTCGAACTGTTCGACATCTCGACCCCGGAAAACCCGAAGCGGATCAGCTTTTTCGACTGCTCGGCGCCGCACTCGCGCGGGGTCCACCAATTGTGGTTCGCCGACGGCGAGTACATCCACATGAGTTCCGGGGCGCCCGACGTGACCCCGCGCAACCCGCGCGACGACCAGTTCTACCGCATCATCGACGTCAAGAACCCGTCAAAGCCGGTCGAAATCGGGCGCTGGTGGCTGCCCGGCACGATGGAGGGCGACAGCGCGCCGGCGCCGGCGCGGCATCCCGGGGTCTCCGACACCGGCTTTCGCCCGCACAACACCAATGTCTATCCCGAGCGGCCGGACCGCGCCTATCTCGGCTATATCGACGGCGGCATGGTGATCCTCGACATCGCCGACAAGGCGCACCCGAAGATGGTGTCGCGCTGGGACTACCATCCGCCCTATTACGGCTTCACCCATACCGTCGTGCCGTTTTTCGAGCGCAACCTGCTCGTCGTCAGCGACGAATGCACGCGCGCCGAGGGCGCCGACTGGCCGAAGCTGGTGTGGATCGTCGACGGACGCTCCGAAGAGAACCCGGTGCCGATCGCGACCTGCCCATTGCCGCCGCTCGAGGATTTCGTCCGCCGCGGCGGCCGCTACGGCGCCCACAACCTCTATGAAAACGTGCCGAAGCCGAACAACTGGAAGTCCGACCACATCGTGCTCGCCACGTTTTTCAACGGCGGGCTGCGCGCTTACGACATCTCGAACCCCTACCAGCCGAAGGAAGTTGCCTATTTCGTCCCGGCGCCGCCCGAGCAGGCGCCGACCGGGGCGGTGCAGATCAACGACGTGCTCGTCGACGAGCGCGGCATCGTCTACACCGTCGACCGTCACGTCGGAGGGCTCTACACGCTCGAAATGGATTTCTGAGCGTTGTCGCTTTCACCCTTCGCCGGGGCCGAAGCGCCGCTGTTCGGGACGCGGCAGCGGCGGGCACGCGGCCCCCGCCTGCCGGTCATTGTCGTGACCGGCTTTCTCGGCGCCGGCAAGACGACGCTGATCCGCGCCTTGCTCGACCGCCCCGAGGGCGCCAACACCGCGGTCGTCGTCAACGAGTTCGGCGAGATCGGCATCGATCAGGCCCTGCTGCGGGCGAGCAGCGACGCCACCGTGTTGCTCGGGCAAGGCTGCCTGTGCTGCGAGGTGCGCAGCGATCTGCAGGAGACGCTGCGCGCGCTCTTTATCGAGCGCGGCCGCGGCGCGGTGCCGAGCTTTGTCCGCGTCGTCGTCGAGACCAGCGGGCTCGCCGATCCCGGCCCGGTGTTGCAGACCTTCGCCACCGACCGGGCGCTGGGCGGCGAGTTTCACCTGCAGGCGCTGATTGCCGTCGTTGATGCACCGAACGGCGCGCGGAACCTCGCCTCCATGCCCGAGGCGCGAAAGCAGGCGGCGCTCGCCGACCGCATTGTCGTGACCAAGAGCGACCTCGCCGAACCGGGAGAGACGGAGGTGCTCCTCGCCGCGCTTCGGGAACTGAGCGCAGCCCCGGTCCGCTTCGCCACGAACGGCGAAATCGCCCCGGATTTCCTGCTCGACGACCCGCTGGAGCGACCGGACCCCCCGGCCGCGGCGGCGGAGCCGCACGCGCACACCCACGGCCTCGTGACCTTCCCGCTGATCCTCGACGCGCCCCTCCCGTGGCGCGCCTTCGAGCAGGCGATGGCGGTCCTCGTCGCATTGCGCGGCGCCGATCTGCTGCGCGTCAAGGGCTTTGTCGCGATCCGCGAATGCCGCGGCCCGGTCGTCGTCCATTACGTCCAGCACGTCGGCCACCGCCCGGTCGAACTCATCGACTGGCCCGACGCCGACCACCGCTCGCGCCTCGTCTTCATCACCCGCGGGATTGGCCGCGAACCGATCGAACAATTGTTCGCCGCGGTCGGCGCGCTCGGCGGTTGAGAGTGGAGCGCAAGAGAATGCGATCGAAAAACTCTGTGGCCGAGATCATCAGCCTCCGTCGGGCTAAGGCGGGCAAGCCGAAAGCCAGGTTGGTGTCACTGCAGACGGTCCGACTGCCGCGCGAGCCGAAGAACCTGCTTGGGATTACTTGTATAGCCGAAGATTTCGACGATCCAATGCCGGATCTCGAAGATGCGTTCGAAGGCAAAGGGCGAAACTTCTCCGGTGGCTCACCCCCTCCCAAACCCTCCCCCATCAAGGGGGAGGGTTGATCTGCACTCCCTCCCCTTTGATGGGGGAGGGCTGGGGTGGGGGTGAGGCGACTCCGATCCGGCGGCCGGCCATGTAAAGCCCGCTCCTCCGTCTCTCCGCCTCATCACAAGTCGGCCCCTGTCCTCGTCAGCCCGCGGGCAGGGGCTTGCGCCGCCGCCGCGGACGTGCGACACGGCCTCTCAGGAGGAACGCGGGAGACAAGAATGGCCGAACTGTCCCTTTCGGCGGCCGAGACCGCATTGGAGAACCAGCGGATCGGCGGTTTGCAGATCCGCGTCGTGGCGATCTGCACCCTTGTGCAGATGTGCGACGGCTATGACGTCGGCTCGATCGGCTGGGCGGTGCCGTCATTGACCCACGACTGGCATATTGCGCCGTCGGCTTTTGCCTTGGCGTTTTTGTTTTCCAATGTCGGCATCATGGTCGGCGCGCTCGGCTCGGGGCCGATCGGCGACCGCTTCGGGCGCAAGCCGCTGTTGCTCGTCAGCATCGCGATCTTCGGTCTCGCCTCATTGGCGAGCGCCTTTGCCACCTCGCTGTGGGTATTGAGCGCAACCCGGTTTTTCACCGGGCTCGGGATTGCCGGCGGGTTTACCGGGACGACCGCATTGACCGGCGACTACACGCCGCAGCGATTGCGCGCGACGATGATCATGGTGACCTTCACCGGAGCGCCGCTCGGCGGCTTTGTCGGCGGCCAGATCGTCGCCGCATTGCTGCGCCATGGTTTCGGCTGGCCCGTCATCTTCGTCATCGGCGGCATATTCCCGCTCGTCCTGGTCCTGGTCATGGCGCTGTTCCTGCCGGAATCGCCGCGCTTCCTCGCGGCGAAAGCGAACCTCGCGCCGCGCCATCAGGCCTTGTTGCAGCGCCTCGACATCGCGCCGGGGCAGGGTGGGCTCTCTGCCGTCGACGTCGCCCGCGCCAACACCGTGAAGATGCTGTTCAGCGAGGGGTACGCGCTGCCGACGGTGCTGTTGTGGATCATCTTCTTCTGCAGCCTGGTCGATCTCTACCTGTTCGTCTTCTGGCTGCCCGAGATCCTGCATCTGACCGGCCTGACGCCGGCTCAGGCGGTCTTCGCGACGAGCCTGCATGCTCTGGGTGCGATTGCCGCGGTGCTCTATCTCGGCTTCCTGATCGACCGCTTCCGCCCGGAACGGGCGCTGGCCTTGCATTACGCCGCGGGCATCATCTTCATCGCGTTGATCGCATTGGCCGCGATGCCCTATGCGGTCCTGCTGGCGGTCGTCTTCTTTTCCGGCATGACGATCGTCGGCAGCCAGACCGGGGCCAACGCCGCCTGCGGCGCGCTCTACCCGGCGCGGATGCGCACCAGCGGGATCGGCTGGGCGCTCGGCATCGGGCGGCTCGGCGGCATCGCCGCGGCGCCGCTCGGCGGCTTTCTGTTGCGGATCGGTCTCGAGCCGCGGCACGTCTTTTTGAGCGCCTGTTTCTTCGCGGTCGTCGCGGCGGTAGCGACGGCGCTATTGGCATTGCGCCCCCAGCCGCTCGCTGCGTCTGCGACGGTACAGGAAGGCGCGGTTTCGAGGGGGTGACGCGGGCGGCTCCGCGTCCCATCTTGCTGTCGGCACGACGGCAAGGATGGGGCGCGCCATGGCGGACGGCGACATCATCGAGCAATTCGGCATCGGCCAGCCGGTACGGCGGCGCGAGGACATCCGCTTCGTCACCGGCACCGGCCGGTTCACCGACGACGTCAACCTTCCGGGCCAGGCCTATGCCACTATCCTGCGCTCGCCTTACGCCCACGCCCGTATCCGGGCGTTCGATACCGGGGCGGCGCGGGCGGCGCCCGGGGTCCTCGGGGTGTTCACGATCGCCGACCTCGACGCCGACGGCGTCGCCGAGATCCCGACCCAGGTCGACGTGCCGGGCAAGGACGGCGACAAGATGTTCGCCCCGACCCGTCCGGTCCTGGCGCGCGAGGTCGTGCGCTATGTCGGCAACCCGGTCGCTCTCGTCGTCGCCGAGAGCGCCGCGGCGGCGCGCGACGCGGCCGAGCTGATCGCGGTCGAATACGAGGAACTGCCGGCCGTTACCGACCTCGCGGCGGCGGCCCGGCCCGGCGCGCCGCTGCTTTATCCCGAGCACGGCTCGAACCTGTGCGTCCATTGGCAGAGCCATGACGGCAAGGCGGTCGAGGCCGCTTTTGCCCGCGCCGCCAGGATCGTCGCCGTCGATCTCGTCAACAACCGCATCGTCGGCAACCCGATGGAGCCGCGCGTCGCGATCGGCGCCTTCGACCCCGAGACCGGGACCCACACCCTCACTTCGCCGACCCAGGGCGTGATCCGCGTGCAGAACGGCCTCGCCAACATCGCCTTCAAACTGCCGAAGGAGAAGATGCGCGTCATTTCGCCCGACGTCGGCGGCGGTTTCGGCCTGCGCGGCAAACTGTTCCCGGAATCGGTGCTGGTCGTCTGGGCCGCCGAGCGCCTCGGGCGCCCGGTCAAATGGACCGCCGACCGTCAGGAGACCTTTCTCGCCGACGTGCATGGCCGCGACCATGTCACCCATGCCGAGATGGCGTTCGACGAGGGCGCCCGGATCCTCGGCGTCAAGGTCGAGACGATCGCCAATGCCGGCGCCCACCTCTCCGACAACCTGCCGCGCGTTGCGACGATGGCGGGGGCGCGCGTCGCCGGCACCGTCTATGACGTGCCGGCGATGCAACTGTCGGTGCGCGTCGTTTTCACCAATACCGTGCCGGTCTGCGCCTATCGCGGCGCCGGCCGGCCCGAGATCGTCTATCAGATGGAGCGGCTGCTCGACCACGGCGCCCGCGCCTTCGGCATCGGGCGCGACGAGATCCGCCGACGCAATTTCATCCGCGAGGGCCAGCTCCCCTACAGGAACCAGGTTGGCATGGTCATCGATTCCGGCCATTTCCAGGAGACGATGGAGCGGGCGCTCGCAGCATCCGACTGGGCCGGCTTTGCCGCGCGCCGGGCCGAAGCACGCCGGCGCGGCCGATTGCGCGGCATCGGCCTCGGCTATTACATCGAGGCTTCGGGCGGGCAGCCGAGCGAGCAGGTGACGGTCCGCGTCGCGCCCGAGGGGCGCGTCGAAGCGATCGTCGGCACCTTCAGCCAAGGCCAGGGGCACGAGACCGCGTTCTCGCAGATCATCGCGCAAAAGCTCGGGGTGCCGCTCGACGCGATCGACTTCCGCCAGGGCGATACCGATTTTGTCAAATTCGGCAACGGCACCGGCGGCTCGCGCTCGTCGCAGATGGGCGGCGTCGCCAGCGCGCGCGCCTGCGATCAGGTCGTCGCCAAGGCGCGCCGCCTCGCCGCCCACGCCTTCGAGGCGGCGGCGGAAGACGTCGTCTTCGCCGACGGCGCCTTCGAGGTCCCCGGCACCGATCTGCGCCTGACCCTGCGCGAGGTCGCCGCCTTCGCGCAGGACCCGGCGCGCCTGCCTGAGGGCGAGAGCCCGGGTCTCGACGAGACCTGCCTCTACCGCCGCCCGACCGAGTGCAATTTTCCGAACGGCGCCCATGTCGCCGAAATCGAGATCGATCCCGAGACCGGGCAGATCGAGATCGTCCGCTACACCGCCGTCGACGATTGCGGAATCGTCATCAACCCATTGATTGTCAAGGGCCAGATCATGGGCGGGGTGACCCAGGGGATCGGGCAGGCGGTGTTGGAACACACCGTCTACGACCCCGAATCCGGCCAGTTCCTGTCCGGCTCGTTTACCGATTACGCGTTGCCGCGGGCCGGCGACCTGCCGTCCTTTGCGGTCGATTTCAACCCGGTGCCGAACCCGTCAAACGAGCTCGGGGTCAAGGGCATCGGCGAGGGCGGCGCCTGCGGCGCGCCGCCGGCGGTCGTCAGCGCCGTCGCCGACGCGCTCGGGCTGCCCCATGTTGACATGCCTCTGTTGCCCGAGACCGTGTGGCGCGCGGTGCGCCGGAACGGGCTCGCAGTGGCGGCGGATTAGCGCCTCCGATGACGATCCCGGCGCCGTTTGCGCGGTTTGAGGGCGAGGTCCTGCCGGAATGGATCGACGCCAACGGGCACCTGAACCTCGCCTATTATATTGTCCTATTCGATCGGGCGACCGACGCGCTGTTCGATGCGCTCGGCATCGGCCTCGCCTACAAGGACGCGACCAATCACGGCACGTTCGCGGCCGAGACGCACAACCTCTATGAGCGGGAATTATTGCTCGGCGACCGCGTGCAGGTGACGACACAGATCCTCGGGGCCGACCACATCCGCCTGCACTTCGCGCACGAGATGTTTGCCGCGGCGAGCGGGCAGCGTGCGGCGACGCAGGAGCTGATGTATCTACACGTCGATCTCGCGGCGCGCCGCGTCGTCCCGTTTCCGCCGGCGGTGCGGGAGCGCGTCGTCGCTGCGGCGGCGGCGCATGCCCGTCTGCCGCGCCCCAACTGGGTCGGCCGCCGGATCGGCATGCGGCGGTGAGCCGGCGCGGGGCGGCGGATTGAGGAGGTCACGAAGTCGGCAGCAGGCTCACGCCGGTACACTGCGCGGCCTGTGCCAGAGGGCGGTCCTTGGTCGCCAGCGGAAGGCCGCGGCGCATCGCCAATTCCAGATAGCGGCATCGTATGCGCTCAGGCCTTCGCGGCGAGCAAGCGCGAGCACAGCCCCAAGGGCGCGAGCGGGCGTCTCGGAGTCCACCACGATCGGAAGCCCGTCGATCAGTTCGATGAACTCGCTGGCGCGCGCAGCGGTGATGCGCCGATTGCGCTCGCTGAGCGCGAGGGCGTTCGCCAGCTCCAGATGCCAGAGCGAGGGCACCTCGGCCTCTTCCTGCGCAAACCGGTCGAGCAGCGCCCGTGTGGCTGCCGTGGCCTCGTCATCGAAGCACCAGGCGAGCGCGACCGAGGCATCGATGACAAAGCCGCTCACCGCCGGCCCTGCTCGATCAGATTCTTGACCTTCAGCCCGCCGAGCGTCTGTCCTTTGCTGAAATCCTTCACCGCTCGATCATCTCGCGAAGGCGCTGAGGGCTCAGCGGGGACGAGATACCAGTCTGCGCGGCTTTCGCCTGCGTTTTCACCGCGCCGGATCCGGATAGGTAAAACACCGCGAGCCACACGGTCGCGGTCCCAGGGTCGGTCCACTCGACGCGGTGGCGCCGGTGCGGCGCGATGTCGAGGCAATCGCCGGGACGCAATAGACGGGGTGCGGCCTCGTCGGCGAAACGCAGGGAGGCGGCGCCGGCGAGCAATAGGATCCACTCACCCTCGTGCTGGTCATACCAGAAGCCGGGCGGGCTCGCCTGTCCCAACGAGACGATGCGCTCGATCCTGAGACCCGGGCGGGCGAGCAGTGTTTCGGCGATCTCCGCCTGCCGCGCGTCGGGGAGCAGCGACAGCAGGTTCACGGTTCGGCCGCCGCCAAGACGCCGGCGACGGCGCGGCGCCAGCCGGCATAGCGCTCCTCGCGCTCGGCTTCAGGCATCGCCGGCATAAAGCGGCGCTCGGGCCGCCAGCGCGCCATCATTTCGGCGGGCTCGGGATAAACGCCGCGCATGAACCCGGCGATATAGGCCGCGCCCCATGCCGTCGTTTCGATCGAGGCCGGCCGCTCGACCGCGGCCGGCAGGATGTCGGCGAGAAACTGCATCGTCCAGTCGCTCGCCGCCATGCCGCCGTCGACGCGCAGAGGATCGATCGCGAGCCCCGCATCGGCCGCCATCGCCGCGACGAGATCGCGGGTCTGATAGCCGACCGCTTCGAGCGCGGCGCGGGCGATCTCGGCGGCGCCGCATTCGGCGGTGAGGCCGAGGAGGGCGCCGCGCGCCCGCGGCTGCCAATAGGGGGCGCCGAGCCCGGCAAAACCGGGGACGAAATAGAGCCGCTGGCGCGGGTCGGCGCCGGCCGCCAAACGCTCGGCATCCTCCGCCGCGGCGATGAGGCCAAGCCGGTCGGAGAGCCACGCGAGCGCGGCGCCGGCGATGAAGATGCTGCCTTCGAGCGCATAGGCGGTCTCGCCGGCAAGGCGGTAGGCAACCGTCGTCAACAGGCGGTGCTGCGACGGCTGCGCCGCGTCGCCGGTGTGGACGAGCGCAAAGGCGCCAGTGCCGTAGGTCGCCTTGACCATGCCGGGCCGGAAGCAGGCCTGCCCGATCAACGCCGCCTGCTGGTCGCCGGCGACCCCGGCGATCGGAATTTCGGCGCCGAGGATCTCGCGCGCCGTCGTGCCGTAATCATCGCCGGTGTCGCGCAATTCGGGCAGCAGTGCCGGCGGGATGCCGCAGGCCGCCAGTAATTCGTCGTCCCAGGCGAGGCGGCGGATGTCGAACAGCATCGAGCGCGAAGCGTTGGTCGGATCGGTCACATGCCGGCCGCCGCCGAGGCGCCACAACAGAAAGCTGTCGATCGTACCGAAGGCGATGTCGCCGGCCCGGGCGCGCTCGGAGAGGCCCGGCACCGTATCGAGCAGCCAGCGGATCTTCGCGGCCGAGAAATAGGGGTCGATGACGAGGCCGGTGCGCGCGGCAACGATCTCGGACAGCCCGTCGCGGCGCCACGCCTCGCACAATGCGGCGGTGCGCCGGTCTTGCCAGACGATCGCATTGTGGACCGGCCGGCCGCTCGCACGCTCCCACAACACCGTCGTCTCGCGCTGATTGGCGATGCCGAGCGCGGCGATCGGGCCCTCTGCCGCCGCCGCGGCTTCGCGGCAGGTGGCGACGACGCTCTGCCAGATGTCCTCGGGGTCGTGCTCGACCCAGCCGGGCTGCGGGTAATGCTGGGTCAGCGCGCGCTGCGCGACATGTCTGACCGCCCCTGCGGCGTCGAACAGGATCGCGCGGGTGCTCGTCGTCCCTTGGTCGATCGCGAGCACGTGCGGAGAGTGCGGCATCGTTCCGGCTCAGCCGTGGAGGATCGTCATCCGCGCCTGGCCGATCGCGACCCCGAATACGAGGGCCAGCGCCGCCGCCAGGGCCAGGGTCAGCGCCAGGACCGCGATGAAATAGCCGAGCCGGCGCTCCCGCGGGACCCCCGTCAGCGCGCCGATGCCGAGGAAAAAGACATAGATGCCGTAGAGGTCTGCGGCGAGGGCAAGGCGCGTGCCGATGACCGGAACCAGCAGAAACGCGCCGCCGAGCCATACCGGCGTGCAGCCGAAGGCGGCCAGTTTGAAGCTCTGCCCGAGATCGGCGATGCCGCCGAAGCGCGGCGCCAGCCGGCTGGCGACGACCGCCAACACGGCGATGTCGGCCAGCGCCAACACATAGCCGGAGAGGGCGGTGCCAAACGCCGCGCCGAGCGGAACCCCGGACAGGAGCCCGGAGGCGAATTCGACGGCGAGCGCGAGCCCGGCGATGATCGCAATATAGCCGGTGTAAAGCTCGGGGATCGTGCGCGGCTCGGCCGCAATTGCCGCCCATTCGCGGCGCGGCCGGCAGATCATGTTGCCGGCGCGCCAGACCAGATCCATTCCGCTGTGCTCCATGTCCTGCAGACAGGGCGAACATAAGGCCGGGTGCGGCCCGCGCCAACCGAGCGTGTGCGGAATGCGGCGGAATGCGCTGCGAGGCTGGGCAAGAATCGACGAGGAAAAACTGCATCGGCTGCGTGCGTGCTTCGAGACGCGCCCTAAGGGGCGCTCCTCAGCATGAGGATATCTCTGATGGCATTGAGAAAAGTCCTCATCCCCGGCCTTCGCCGGGGCGGGCTCTGAGGTGCCTCGCGCAGCGAGGCCTCGCCCTTCGAGACGCCGCCGCCAGGCGGCGGCTCCTCAGGGGACATAGGGCGCTGATCCAGCGGAAATCCGAATATTTGCCCAGCCTCGCAACGCATTCCGCCGCTATCGCTATTGCCGGATCGCGAGGCCGATCGCGACCGGCATCGCCAGAAGGACGAGAGGCAATTGCACGAGGATGCCGGCGATGATCGCAATGGCGAGGGGCTGCAGCATCTGATCGCCCGATCCGCTGATCGCCGCACCCAGCGGCAACAGTGCGAGCCCCATCGCCAGGGTGCTCATCGTGATCGGCCGCAGGCGGTTGCGCGCCGCCTCGGCGAGCGCCTGATGCAGCGGCATCGCCGCGGCGAGCGCCTGATATTCGGAGACCAGAAAGATCGCCATTTCGGTGGCGATGCCAACGATCATGACCATGCCCATCATCGCCGTGATGTTCAATTCGACGCCGGTTGCCCACAGGCCGATGAACACCGCGCTCGTCGAGATCAACGAGCTGGCAATGATGATGACCGGCAGCACAAATCGTTCATAAAGAAAAAGCAGCAGGATGAATTCGGCAAGCGCGGCGGCGGCGAAGACCTTGATCATGCCGCGCGCCGCCAGTTGCTGCTGCTTGTAGGCGCCGCCGGTCTCGTAGGTGACGCCGGCCGGGATCAGCCCCGGTTTGGCGAGAGCCGCCTCTACGGCGGCGACGGTCGATCCCAGATCGTGTCCGCCGCGCAGTTCGGCGGTCACGGCGACGATCTGCGCCAGATTATCGCGCGTGATCTCGGGCTGGCCGGCGACGAAGGTGATCCGGGCGATGGTCTCCAGCGGAAAGACGTGCCCGTCCGGCGCCCGGATCAGCAGCTTTCCGAGTTCGTCCCGATAGATCCTGTCGTGCGGCGGATCGAGCCACAGCCTGACCCCGACCGGCTGCACCGCGCCGAGATAGCTGGTGACGACGGCGCCGTGCAGATAGCGAGTGAGCTGCGCCTCGACCTCGGCCGCGGTGATGCCCGCCATCGCCGCCGCGGACGGATCGACATGGATTTCGAGCGCGTCGCCGGCCGGAACCACGCCGTCATTGACCGAGGCCGGTTCGACGCCCGGGATCCGCGCAATCGCCTGCGCGACCGCGGCGGCAACCCCGCCGAGGACATCCGGGTTTTTGGCGCTCAACGCGATCACCACCGGCTGGCGCCGGCCGACCATGTCGCCGATCATATCGCCGAGGAGCTGATGGGGATCAAAGCGGACGCCCGGCACCTCGGCGGTAATCTTGTTGGCGATCTCGTCCATCACCGTCCAGATCGGCGGGCGGCGCGACGGAGCGACGAGGCGGATAACAAAATCCCCCTGATAGGTTTCGAGGAAATCGCCGCCCGTGCCGGCCCCGGTACGGCGCGAAAAGGTATAGACGTAAGGATTTTTTCTGAGGATCCCCGCGACCTCCTTGATCTCGCGATTGGTTTCGCTCAATGAGGTGCCGGGCGCCGTCCGATAGTCGAGGACAAATCCGCCTTCGTCCATCCGCGGCAGAAATCCCGTTCCGACATTGCGGTACGCCAGATATCCGGCCCCGACCAGGATCGCGACGCCGAGCGCGATCAGCGAAGGATGGCGGAACAGGAGGCGGAGGATGCCGCCATGGGCTCGCCCCAGCCAGGTTTCGCGGCCGTGCTGCGGATCCCGCCACCTGGCGAAGTCGATGATGCCGCGCGCCAGGAGCGGCACCGTGAAGGCGGTCAGGACAAAGGAGATGACCAGGGCAGACGCCATCGTCAGCGCCAGGAAGCGGAAGAAGGCGCCGCTGACCCCGGACAGAAAAGCCAGTGGCACAAAGATGATGATCGTGGCAAGGCTCGATCCCGAAAGCGGCGCGAGAAACTCCCTGGCCGCCGCCAATACGCGCCCCCGCGCATCATCGAGGCCGGGCAGGCCGGCCCGGCGGGCGATATGCTCGATCATCACAATGACGTCGTCGATCAACAGGCCGATCGCCGCGGCGATGCCGCCCAGGGTCATAATGTTGAACGTCATCCCCAAGAGCGCGAGCAAGAGGACGGTGATCAGCACCGCCATCGGCACTACCACCATCGCCACCAGGGCCGCGCGCCCGTTGCGCAGAAACCCCAGGATGACGAAGCCGGCGAAGATGAGGCCGATGATGATGGCCTCCTCGACCGCCGCGACCGAGGAGCGCACGAGGGCAGTCTGATCGTACCATTTGTAGAGGTGGATCGATTTTGGCTGAGTTGCCATGAAGGCGGCGAGCCGTTGCGCCACCGCCCTGGCCAGGCTCAGCGAATCGGCGCTGTTCTGCTGATAGACGTCAAAAGTGACCGCCGGCTGCCCGTTGTCATAGACCAGCAGCCATTGTGGCACGGCCCCGATCGCCACCTGGGCGATGTCGCCCAATCGGACGATCCCGCCTTTGGCGTTGCGCAGATTGACATTGGCAACCGAGGCGAGCGAGGTGAACGCGTTGTTGCTGATCGTCAGGTAGAGCAGGTCGTTGTCTTCGAGCCGGCCGACCGCGGTCACGGTATTGGCGGCGGAGAGGGCGTTCGCGACCTCGGCGATCGTGAAGCCGTAGGCTTGAAGCTTCTGCGGGCTCACGGAAACCTGGATTTCGGGGATCTGGCCGCCGAGGACGCCGACGCGCCGCACCCCCGAAATACCGGTCAACAGCGGGGTGATCCGGTATTGCGCCAGCCGCCGCAGATCGGCGGAGGAAACCTTGTTCGAGATCAGCGCGTAAGAGACAAACGGCATGATCGCGTTCGGGCTCATTTCGAGGGCCTCGTAGCGCGTCCCGCGCGGCAGATCGGGCAATTTCTGCGCGAACGCGGCATCGACCTGCAACAGCGCCTCTCTCATGTCCGAGCCCCACGGGAACTGGACAAAGATTTGCGCCGAACCGCGCGAAGTCGTCGAATTGATGCCGACCGCTCCGGGAACCGCGCGCGCAACCTCTTCGAGCGGCTCGGTTACCGTGACCAGCATCTGCCGCGCCGGCATCGTGCCGGCCTCGACGCGAACCCGGATGCGGGGAAAGCTGACCACCGGGAATAGGCCGACCGGCAGGGTCAGCCCGGCAAACAACCCGGCGAGCGCCAGGGCAAAGGCGACAAAGACCAGCGAGCGGCGGTGACGTTCGAGCCAGGCGACAAAGCCCATCAGCGCGGCGCTTTCCCGGGATCGGCCAGCCGCACCTTCATGCCGTTCTTGAGCTGGTAATTTCCGGAGAGGACGAGGGGAGAGGCGGGGTCGAGCGGGCCCATGACGACGTCCCGCTCGCCGGCGTGGACGAGGACCTGCACCGGAACCTGGCGCGCCACCATGGCGACCGCCTGCACGACATAGGGGGTGCCGCTGTTGTCGAGCAGGATCGCCGTGTGCGGCACGACAAAGCCGTGCGCCTTGCCGGTGACGATGTCCACCTCGGCCATCTCGCCCGCCAGGAACCTGCCGGGAGGCAAGGAGATGGTGACCGGCACCAATCCGGTTGTCGGATCGACCACCGAGCCGCGCAGCACGACCTTTCCCGGAACCGAATTCCGCTCGCCGAGCGGCGTGATCGCAACCGCGTCTCCGGGAGCGATCGAGGATACGCTCGCCGGCACCACGCCGACGCGCAGAATGAGGCCCTGCGGCCGGGCGAGCGCGATCAGCGCGGCGCCCTGCGCCACGCTCGCGCCCGGGCTCGTCGAGATCGCGGTCACGATCGCGCGGAACGGCGCGCGCAGGGTCTGCGGCGCGCCCGCCCCCTCGGCTTCAAGGGCGGCGAGCGCCGCCCGCGCGTCGGCTTGCGATTTTTGCGCGTCGGCGAATTGCTGCCGGGTGGCCAGATGCTGCGCCAGCATCGTTCGCGTGCGCTCGACCAATACGTTTGCCGCCTGCAGCGCCGACCGGGCCTGGGTATAGACGGCCGCGGTCCCCGGGCTCGGCCCGAGGAGAACGAGCGGCGCGCCCGCGGCGACCTCCTCGCCCGGCCGGGCGTAGACCGTCTCGATGATGCCGGCGATCGGCGCCATCACGGTGCGGCGCGCCGCCGGATCCGGCTCGACCCTGCCATAGGCGGTGACGACATGCGGCAGGCTGCCTGTGCGCAGCGCCGTCATTTGCACCAGCACGCTCTGATCCTGCGCCCGCGCCGAAACCGCCGCGAGACAATAAAGGCCGAGAGCGGCCGTGCCGAGCATCGCGCGCCTCATAGGCGTCGCATCCGATCGGACGGCGCGATCCTCGTCCGGGGCAGACCGAGGCCGAGTTCGACGGCGAGAAAGACCCGATCCTCGCCGATCATGCGCTCGATCGCGACGACCTGAAGCGCGCGTTCGAGCGCGGTGGTTTCGTAATCAACGAGGCTGCGCTGATCGAAATTGCCCTGGGCATAAGCCTGCCGCGCCGTATTCGCGAGCGATCGGGCGGCGGCGGCGGCCTTGCGGGCGGTGGCGAGATCCGCCGTCAAGCGATGGAGCTGCGCGACAAGAGCGCGCACGGTCCCGAGGGCGGCGTCGAGCCGGTCCTGATACTGCTCGCGCAACAGCAGGCGCGTCGCCCGGGACTCGGCGATCCGGCCCTGATTGCGGTCGAATACCGGCAGGGCCAAGGTGAAGGTCGGGCCCGCCGACACCACCGCCGTCGTATCCGAGCCATAGGTGGCGCCGAGCGTCAAGGCCGGAAACTGACCGAGGATGGCGGCTCTGACCTCGGCCTCGGCCGAACCGTAGCCGAAGCGCAGCGCGACCAGATCGGGGCGGCGCTCGGAGAGGCTCGCGGCGAGTCGATCGAGACCCTTCGGCAGCGGCCCGAAAACCGGCCGCGCGATGGCAAAGCGCACATCCGGGAGGAGGCCGAGCAAAGCATCGAGAGCCTGCCAATTCTTCAGGCGCGTGAGCCTCTGCGCCGCCACAGCCTGCTCCGCCGCGGCCTGGGCGGCAAGCAGCGGCGCCAGCGCGGTCAGGGTCAGATTGCCGGCGAGGATCGCCCCCCTGACCTGGGCGATCTCGCCCGCAATCAGCCGGACTTCCCGCCGGAGCAGCCCGATTGCGCGATCGCCTTCATGGATGTCGAGCGCGAGCTGGCGCGCCTTCTGCGCGACCTGCCACTCGCGCCACAACAGATCGGCATCGACCTGATAGACATGGGCCTGCGCCGAGGCGACCCGGGCGCGATAGGTGACAAAGGCGGCGATGTCCTGCGTCACGGACGCCGTGATCGAAGGCGCCGTTCCCGGCCCGCCGAGCAGCGCGCCATAAGCGAAACTGCCCGAAGGGTTGGGCAATAGCGTCGCCTGCAGCAGCCGCCCCCGGGCAACCCCGATCTCGCCGGGCTCGGATTTGAGACCGGGGTTGTTCAGGATGGCGAGGAGCCCGATCTGATCGATGGTCAGCGGCTTGGCAATGTCGATCCTGGCAGAGCCGCGCGCGCCAATCGGCGGCACGGCGAGGTCGAGACTGGCAAGGCTTGCGGCGAGATCGGGTCGGCGCGGCAAGGGCAGCGGACGGTCGCTCGCGCAGCCGCAGAGCGCTGCGGCTATGGCCAAAGCGGCACAGAGTACAAAACCGGAAGCCATCGGGAAGCGATGTAATCCAGGGAGCAGCTCGCGGCTGGATCGATCACAAGCAGAAACCTCGGAACGATACTGCTGCGGACATTGTCGCGGCATTGCCGGGAGGTTGGGATTTTGTAACTTGACGGCGGCGGAGGAGCCCGCTCCCCTCTGCGGCGGCGCAAAGGGATGTCCGGTGCAATGAAGATCCTGGTCGTCGAGGATGACCCGGAGACGGCGGAATACGTGGTCAACGGGCTCACCGAGGAAGGCCATCTTGCGGTGCATGCGGGGAGCGGGGGCGAGGGCCTGTTCCGTGCCGCAGCGGAGACTTTCGATCTGCTGATCATCGACCGGATGCTCCCCGGCCTCGACGGCTTGGCTCTCGTCACGACCTTGCGCGGAGCCGGCAATCGGACCCCGGTTCTGTTTCTGACGGCGCTGGGCGGGGTCGACGATCGGGTCAAGGGCCTCAATGCCGGCGGCGACGATTACCTGGTCAAACCCTTCGCCTTTGCCGAGCTTGTCGCGCGGGTCGGAGCGCTCGGGCGCCGGCCGCCGGCGAGCCTGGTTGAGACCCGGTTGCAGGTCGCCGATCTCGAACTCGACTTGTTGGCGCGCACGGTGCGCCGGGCCGGGCGCATCATCGATCTCCAGCCGCGCGAATTCCGGCTGCTCGAATATCTGCTGCGCCACGTCGGACAGGTGGTGACGCGCACGATGCTGCTCGAACATGTCTGGGATTTCCACTTCGACCCGCGCACCAATGTCGTCGAAACCCATATCAGCCGGCTGCGCAGCAAGATCGACAAAGGCTTTGAGCCGGAGCTGATCCAGACGGTGCGCGGGGCAGGCTATCGTGTCCGTAACCCTGCCTAGGCTTCTGAGGACTTCGAGCTTTCGCCTCACCGTATTGTATGCGGGGCTGTTCGGCGTTTCCGTGCTGATCCTATTTGCCGTGATCTATTGGGCGACCGGGCTTTACATGACAGGCTCGCTCGACGCGGCGGTGGACAGCGACATAACCGAGCTTTACGACGCCTTTCATTCCGGCGGAACCGCCGCGGTGGCGGCGCGGATCGGCGAGCGCGTGCGGCAGATGCCGCGCGGTCCGATATACTACTTGTTGCAGGACCGGGGCGGGAGGGTGCTTGCCGGCAATCTGCCGGCCTTTCACGGCGGCCCGGGGCGGTTCGACCTGACGGCGCCGGAGAGGGGTCCGCAAGGAGGTGAGCGGACCATCGCGATTCGCGCTCGCGGCGTCGTATTGCCCGGCGGGACCTATCTGATGGTCGGCGCCGATGCGTTTCCCCGTCACGAAATGCACGAGCTGATCCTGAAGGCGTTCGGATGGGGCTCCGTGATAACCCTGGTGCTCGCCTTTGGCGGCGGTGCGCTGATGAGCGGCGGAGTGCTCCGGCGCATCGAGACAATCAGCCGGGCGACTCACGACATCATGGACGGCGACTTCTCGCGGCGTCTCCCGGTCCGCGGCACCGACGACGAGTTCGATCATCTGGTGTCGGGCCTCAATGCCATGCTCGACCGGATGGAACGGTCGATGGAGAGCGTGCGGCAGGTGTCCAACGACATCGCGCACGATCTGCGTACGCCGCTGACCCGGCTGCGCCAGCGCCTCGAACGCGCCCACGATCGCGCGCACTCGGTCGGCGCATGGCAGGGCGCCGCGGCCCGGTGCATCGCCGAATTGGACGCGATATTGGAAACGTTTGGCGCCTTGCTGCGGATCGCCCAGATCGACAGCGGGGTCGCGCGGCGCCGTTTCGCCCGGCTCGATCTGTCGGATCTGCTGCATACGCTTGTCGAGGTCTATCAACCGATGGCCGACGAGAAGGGTCAGTCTTTCACGGTCGCGATTGCCGCCGGGCTCGCGGTCTCCGGGGACCGTGAACTCCTGGCCCAGATGCTCGCCAATGTGGTCGAGAATGCGATGAAGCATTCCCCGCCCGGCGCGTCGGTCGGCCTCTTCGCGGCGGCGTCCGCGGGCGCCGTCGAAGTCGTCGTCGCCGACGATGGGCCGGGAATACCGGCCGCCGAGCGGGAGCACGTGTTCCGGCGCTTCTATCGCCTTGAAAACAGCCGCAGCACCCCGGGCAGCGGCCTCGGCTTGAGCCTCGTCGCGGCGATAGCGGCATTGCACCAGGTCAGGATCGATCTCGCGGACAATGGGCCCGGGCTGCGGATCTCGCTGCGCTTTTCTCCGTTGAGAATGGACGAGCGCAGTGGCGCGGGGCGTCAGGCATCGGACAGCCAGCCCGGATCGACGCCCTTGCGGCCTCCGGTCCTGCGCGCCATGGGCTGAGGGCCGGAACCCTCGCTGTAACGGAAATCAAAGAGGAAGAGGATATGGTGATGCACACCGCAAAATCTTCGCTGGTCGGGCAAGCCTCCCTGGTCGCGGCCTTGCTGGCAGCAGCGGCGTTCAGCGGATGGCCGTTGCCGGCGCGGGCTTATCCAGGGCAGGAGCTGTCCAAGGAGGCAAAGATCACGCTGTCGCAAGCGCGGGCGGAGGCGCTGAAAGCGCGCCCGGGAACCATCACCAGCGAAGAACTGGAGAAAGAAAAAGGCGGCAGCGGATTGCGCTATTCGTTCGACGTGAAAAGCGGGTCGAGGGTCTACGAGGTCGGGGTCGACGCCCGGACCGGTGCGATTCTGGAGAATGATGTCGATAACGGCAGGGATTGAGAACCAGCCTCTGATGGCGAATCGGCGGATCTCCGGGCAGCCGCTTCGGAGCCTTGGCGAATCCAATATTGCCGCCGCAGCGGGTGTGGGCCCGCTGCGGTACGGCTGTCGCGTTCCCCTCGCGATGATAGTAGAGGCCTGAAAATCTATATTGTTTGACGGACAGAGAGGTGCGGAAACTCTTCATACGTCCGAAACGCCGAGCACTCGTGGCTTGACTTTTCTTGGTTTATCTGCTGATTGGTATGGTTGTGAGGCCGCAGGAAGAGGCGACAGGGCAGACTGAGATGGCAATCGCGTCGCGAGAACAGCAGATCCGGGAGCGGGCCTACGCGATCTGGGAGGGCGAGGGGCGGCCCGCGGACAGGGCCGAAGCCCATTGGCTGCAGGCCGAGGCCGAGATCGCGCATGCGCCGGCGCGGTCCAACGGCACGGCGGCGCGGGCGCAGAAGCGCCCGGCTGCTGCAAGAAAACGCGATCTCTCCGAGCGGCCCGCCGCGCCGAAACGCCGGGCCAAGGCTTAGCGGCGCTATCCCTCGCCGGCCGCGCGGCCCTCGCTGCCGGCGGCCGAAACCACGTGGATCGCCTCGGCCTCGATCTCGGCCACCACGCGGCTGCCGGGGGCGATGCCGCGTTCGCGCACTTCGCGCCGAGTCAGATGCGCGATCAGCGGGAAGCCGCAATCGAGCCTGACCTTAAAAAACGGGCCGCGCGGCGTGACCGCGCCGACCCGGGCCGCGAGCCGGTTGACCTCCGGCCCCGCATCGGCGCCATCGGCCGGCGCCGCCACGACATCCTCGGCGCGGATGCACACCGACACCGCGCCGCTTGCCGCCGCCGGACGCGCAGCGAGAACCGCATCGCCGACCGCGACCTGCATGACCCCGTTCGACCGGCCGAGCGAGCGCCCCGGCAGGATGTTCTCGATCCTGAGAAAGCTGGCGACGACGGCGTCGACCGGCCGGCTCAGGACTTCAGCGGCGGCGCCCGCCTGGATGATCCTGCCCTTGTCCATGACCGCGATGCGGTCGGCGAGCGCATCGGCGTCGGTCTGGTCGTGCGTTACAAAGATCGCCGGCACCCCGGTCTCGCGCAGAAACGCTTTCAGCTCGTCGCGCAACACTTCGCGGGTCGGCGCGTCGATCGCCGAGAACGGCTCGTCAAACAGAAACAGGTCCGGCTGCGCGGCGAGCGCGCGGGCGAGCGCGACCCGCTGCTTTTGTCCGGGGCTCAGGGTGTCCGGGCGCCGCCCGGCGAGAGCGGCGATGTCAAAGCGGGCGAGCAGTCTCCCTGGATCGAGACCATGCCGCCCGAAGGCCACATTCTGCGCCACCGTCAGGTGGGGAAACAGACCGAAATTCTGGAACAACAGGCTGATATGGCGGCGCTCCGGCGGCAGCAGCGTCACGTCGCGGCCGGCGATCCGGATATGGCCGCCGATGAGCCGGTGGAAGCCGGCGATCGCTTCGAGGCTGACCGATTTGCCGGCGCCGTTCGGCCCGAGGATGACGAGGATCTCGCCATCGTCGAGAGCGAGGCTGAAATCCTGCAGTGCAAAGGCGCCGAGCCGCAGTGACAGGGCGCTGACGCGGACGCTCATCGCCCGCTTCCCGCCGGCACGGCGCCGCCATAGGCGAGCCGGCGGAACACGATGAACAGAACGAGGCAGACGGCCATCAGCAGCACCGCCATCGCCGCCGCGTCGTCGAGGCCGAAACGCAGGAACAATTCGTAGACTTTGACCGGCGCCGTCATCGGGTAATAGACGAGGATGGCGACCGCGCCGAATTCGCTGACCGAGCGCGCATAGGTCAGCACCAGGCCGGTCAGGATGCTGCGGCGGGCGAGCGGCAGGGTGACGCGCAGGAAGGTGCGCCAGGGGCCGAGCCCCAAGGTGCGCGCCACCTTTTCGAGCCGCGGGTCGACGCCCTCGAAGCCGATGCGGGCGGCGCTCACCGTGTAGGGCGCGGCGACAAACAGCATCGCCGCGACGATCCCGGCAAGCGTGCCCCAGAATTTGAGGCCGAACAGCGCTTCAGCGGGGATGCCGAGAACGCCTCGCCGACCGAACACGGAGAGGAGGGCGATGCCGGCTACGGTGTGCGGCACGGTCAGCGGAATATCGACGAGGGCGGCAAGCAGCCCCTTCCCCGGAAACGCGCCGCGCGCCAATACATAGGCGAGCGGGACGCCGAGCAGAGCGGCAAAGGCAACGGTCAGAAACGCCGCTTCGAGGCTCAGCGCGATCGCCTGCCGCACCGAGGGCTCGGCCGCGACCCGCATGAGGCTGGCGCCCGAGGGCACCGCCGCCAGCCCCAATAGCGGGATCGCAATGAACGCCACCAACAGGCTGCCGAGAAGCCAGAAGACGAGCCCGAGCGTGC
>DATFCQ010000322.1:0-2759 GCA_035252905.1 Allostellaceae bacterium
GCCTGTTCAGCACCGAGCCCACAACCGAAAAAGCGGCGCGCCTGGTGCACGGCAATCCGCGCGGGCTGTTGCTCGTCCGCGACGAGCTGGCCGGATGGATCGGGGGGATGGATCGCTACTCGCGCGGCGATGGCGGGGACCGGGCATTCTGGCTGCAAGCCTATGGCGGGCGCCATTGGACGCCCGACAGGATCAAGGATGGCGATCGCGCCATCATCATTCCGCATCTTCTGTGGGGCTTGGCGGGCGGGATACAGCCCGACCGCGTAGCAAGCCAGTTGCTCGCCGGGGATGATGACGGGCTTGCCGCCCGCTTGCTGTACGCATGGCCGGCCCCGGTGCCGCCGCGGCGCCCGTCTATAGTGCCGGATCATGCTACCGCGCTCGCCGCACTCGGCAGATTGATCGCGCTGCCGTGGGAGCCGCCGGATCCGGTGATCCTGCCATTCGAGGATGAGGCCGCGACGGCGCTCCAGGCTTTTCGGGAGGAAGCTGCCGCCCTCGAACAAGGCGCGGCCGGGATGTTTCTGTCGTGGCTCGGGAAGCTACCCGGCTTCTGTGTCCGGCTGGCGAACATTCTTCAGCACCTCGCATGGTGCTGGGATGGGCGCTCGCCGGAGCCCGATCGTATCCGGCTGCCGGCGGCGAGTTCGGCCGCCGATTTTCTCGAAAGCTACGCCGTGCCGATGGCGCGGCGCGTATTCGGCGAGGCGGCGCTGCCGCAGGCCGAGCGGGATGCGCGCACGCTCGCGCGATGGCTGGTCAGACAGGAACCAGTCCCAGAGATCATCAACGAACGCGACTTGCGGCGCATGGCTGACGGACCTGGCATTCGCGATGCCGCCAGAATGGCCGCAGCGCTTGCTGAACTGGCCGAGGGGGGATGGGCGCGGCCGGCGCCGGCGCGCGCCGAGGGGCATGGCCGCCCGCGACAGGATTGGGCCGTCAACCCCGCCGTATCTAGGCTGGACCGATGAGCTGGCGCGACCGTATCGCCGGGCGCGATGCCGCAATTCTCCCCGTTGCCAATAGTGCCGATAGTGCCAAAAGCCCGGCGAGGGGGGAGGCTATCGGCACTATTGACACTATTGGCAACGGAGGAGTTTCGCTCCATACGGCCGCCGAAGCCGGGCATGCAGGGAGGCCCGAGCCGCCGGAAGCGCTCACCATGGAAGGCGTCACTACCAAGCCTTTCCCCGCTCCCGAGCGCCCGGCGGACGGCCGGCGGCTCTGTCGGTTTGGCGAGAGCGCGTCCGCGCCGGATATCCGGCCCGCCGCCGCGCACCAGCCGAGCGCAAGGGCCGGACGATGGGACGCCGCGCTTGCCGCGGCGATCGGCACTCCCAAGACGCTGCTTTTGCGCGACGGCCGGCGCATGCACCGCTTTCCCGCGGCCGTGATCCCGCCAGCGCCAACCGCTCTCGCCGCGGCGCTCGTCTCTGCCGCGCGCCAGCACAACGCCGTTCTCGTAGCGGATGGCCCGGAACTGGTCGTGGTCGAACCCAAAGGCAGCACCCTGCCGCGCGAGATGCTGGCCCGCATCCGCGCCAATGCGGGCGAGATCATCGCCGCCCTGCGCGGCGAACCGTTCCCGCGCGGCCGGATCATCACCCTTTATGACGGGGGCGCGCCGTGAGGGATCAACTGCGCTTCCCCTTCGCTCCCGATCGCTCCCTCCGCCCGCGCCGCCGGCGCCCGGCATGGGAAACCGAACTGCGCCGAGCACTCGTGGTTCTCGCCGATGAGCGCGCCCGCGACGCGCAAAGGCAAGCCGACAGGGTCGTTCTCCTCGTCGCCCAGATCGAGGACATGCGCCACCGCATCACCGACCTCGAACACGCCGCCGGGCTCGCCGATCTGGCCCGCGCGACCATCGGCCGGGGCGCGCTGCGCCGGTTCGCCGGGAGCCGGGCATGAGCCACCACCGCAAAACCGTCGCGCTGATTGGCACAGCGGCCGAGATCCTGGCCTCGCATCATCCGATGACGGTGCGGCAGGTGTTCTATCGGCTGGTTTCGCGACAAGTCATCGAAAACAGCCGCGGTACTTATCAAGCGGTATCGAAAGCACTTGTCGCGGCCCGGTGCGAGGGACTGATCCCGTGGGAATGGATCGAGGACAGGCTACGCCGTCCGCGTCACGTCTCCATGTGGCAGGGGCTTGCCGACTTTGCCGATACCGCGGCCGCGGTCTACCGGCGCGACATATGGGCGGAGCAGCCGCGCCGTGTTGAATGCTGGCTCGAAAAGGACGCGCTGTCGGGCATCTTCGAGGATGCGCTTGAGGCCTATGGCGTCACCCTCAATGTCGGGCGCGGCTATGACGGCTGGGCCTCGATCCGCAACGCCGCACTGCGGCTCGGCGCGGGGGATACGGTCCTTTATTTTGGCGACTTCGACCCGAGCGGCGAGGATATGGTGCGCTCGCTCGGCGAGCGGCTGGCGGCGCTCGGCTCCCGGCCCGCGATCGTCAAATGCGCCCTCACCTTCGACGACGTGAGGCGCTACGAGCTTCCGCCCGATTTCACCAAGACGACGGACACCCGGCGCGCGGCCTTCGTCGCCCGGTGGGGCGATATCGCCGTTGAACTTGACGCTCTGCCGCTCGACGCGCTGCAAGAGCGCATCGTCGCCGAAGTGGAAAACCGCATGGATCTCGCCGCGCTAGGCCGGGTGCGGATGCGCGAGACCGCAGAGCGCCGCGCTTTGGCCGCAGCGTTGGGGCGGCTGGCATGAGCGCCGCCGTCCTGGTTGTGCTCG
>DATFCQ010000323.1:0-17873 GCA_035252905.1 Allostellaceae bacterium
TAGAGCTGCGCGGCCTGATCGAGCCGACCTTGCTCATGGAACCCCACGGCGCGTTGAAAGATCTCTGCGGCAGCAGTAATTTCGTTGGGCTCATTCGTCATCGAAATCTCCGGGACGGCATAACAGGCAAGAAATTTTGCCTGGCATTCATAGGATGGCCGGGGGTGCGGCGCCATCCTGACCCGCTTTGCCTGCCCAGGCAAGCGTCCGTCGTTGCAATTTTTCGTCATTCCCGCGCAAGCGGGAGTCCAGAGATTTCAGTCGCTTGCCCCTGGGTCCCCGCTTTCGCGGGGACGACGATGTAGGAGGGCAACGGAGTTTTCACACAGCCTGTTTCGCGGGCATGACGGGATAGGGGCGTGAAGATTTGTACGTACTCTGGCGCGCAAGCGGAGGCCCAGAGCAACAGACTGAAATCCCTGCCCCCGGGTACAGTCCCGACGGACCGCCGCTAGCGTAGCCCGGGGGCGCTTCGCGGAAATGACGACAAAGGAGCGGAGGAGGGGCGGCAGGCAGTTTTCACAGCCTGCTTCGCAGGGATGACAGCGGAGGCGCGCAGGGCATTCCGCTGCTTTCCTGGAGGCTTAAGCCTTTAGAGTTATCGTGCCTCTCTCGGTCATCGGATTATAACCCTCCTGCTCCGCGTATCGGCGAAGGATTGGGCCGGTTTTCGGGCTTGGATCCGATGATGTGCCTTCGGAGACTCTCTCCTAAAGATGTAGGTAGAATGGTCATCACTGGTCGATATGAGTACGTATTAAGATTGAGATGATTACGTCTGTTGCCTCATTGCACCGCGCACTGAAAATATGTTTTATTTTTATGCTCGCGGGCAGTGCTCGGGGCAATACTCAGCAGGTGATCCTGGTGCAGGCGACTGGGGCATGTCATTGCTTTCTGCTCACTGACTGCTCGACCGGGCGATCCGATGGAAGTACCTATCGGTTGGCTTGGCGTTGTTGTGATCCTCGGCCGTCGGGACTGCTCAGGGAATGCGGACGCCAGGGCGATCGGGTGCAAATCGGCCGCCACCAAGGAAAGGTCTACGAATATGAAGAAATTACTTCTGGGGCTCGCGGCTGTGCCGTTCCTGTTCGGCTTGGCTTTGGCCGCCGAGCCGCTGAACGACACGCAGCTGGATCGCATAACCGCCGGGGACTCGAGCGGGACCGCATGCCCGGGTGCCGGCTGCACGTCGTCGACAACAACCTCGAACGGGGTGACCACGACGGTGGCCACCACCGGGTTCCAGATTACCGTCAATCCCGGAGACTTCAACGCAGTTCTCCAGTCCTTCTACGCCTATCTCGCGTCGACCGGCTTCAAGCTGCAGCCGTGACGTCACCGGCCCGTCGCCAGCGGGCGCGCCTTGTAGGGAGACATGCATGAAAACGCTATTGATCGGCCTCGCAGCCCTGCCGCTCCTGACCGGCGTGGCATCGGCAGCCGATCTGTTGAGCAACACCCAGATGGACCGGGTGACTGCCGGGGCATTCGAGGTGCCGACGATCACGATCAACTGCCCCGGCTGCGTCAGCGCAAGCTCCGGCCAGACCTCGTCGACCACGAACGGCACCACCACGGTGACGACCTCAGGCGGCAATCCGACCTCGTCAAACGGCGGCTCGACATCGACGGGCAGCGGATCGAACTCGGGCGGCGGTTCGACATCGACGGGCGGCGGACCGCCGGCCCCACCGACTGTTGCCGACTTGCTGGGCGGCCACATCCAGTCGGTCCCGGGGGCGCCGTCGGTTGCAACCCTGTTCGTTCCTAAATTTTAATGCCGGTCTTGGCCGCCATGCAGGCGGGGACGTGCGGAGGTCCGGAGGGACGCAACCCTGTCTGTTTGTCGGCCTGGGTCGTAAACCGCAACCTCTCCAAGCAGTCGTTATGGTTACGCCCTTTGCGCAGTTGCATCGCGGACTGAAATGACCATAGGCTCGCCTAGCTTGCGTATTTTGCTTGAGCGCTCGCGTGGAGTGAAAAAGACCGCCATGCCGTCGGCTGCGAAAAATGCCTGCGGTATGTCGGAACCGTCACTCGCGTCAAACGCTCGGGCGAGCCGATCGAAGTCCGACCGTTCTTCCATTCCGGACCTCTCGCGGATCTCTCCGGCCTTCTGCCAGAGACTGGCGTGGGGTACGGACCCCGTCGGTTCGGGGTTGTGCCGGACCGACCAACCTGCCAGAGGAGAGTACCGATGAAGAAGCTGCTTGCTGGCGTTGCCGTGTTGCCATTTCTGGCCGGGATTGCCATGGCCGGCCAGCCCGCGCCGCTGAACGATACGCAGATGGACCAAGTAACCGCCGGATTGGCGGTCTGGTTCGTCCCGTCTCTGGGAGCATTCGTTGTCAGTGGAGCAGGCGGCACTGTGAACCCCGGTCCCGGCGTTCTCGTGGCCAATTTTACAAATCTTGACGGGGAGCCGGGTTTCCCGAGTGTAACAGTGGGAAGAACAACAATCACCAGAGGAACTACTCCCTGATAGTAAAATCGTGCAGTTGCCGCCGATCCTATAATTGGACAGGGCAGGCAAGCTCCGGATATCGGTGCCCCTGCTTCGGACAAAGCTGGATACGGTAACGGCGCGTACTGGAATCTGCGCGGGGGACGCGGGGTGAACCGCGTCCCCCGCGCAGATAAAACCCCCGCGGCTCCAGATGTCCGCCATCAGAAAGGAATGGTGATGCATAGATTGCTTTCCAGCTTGGTCGTTCTGCCTTTTCTGGCCGGTGCGGCATGGGCGGCGCAGCCGGTACTGCTGCAGGACGCGCAGATGGATGCGGTGACTGCCGGGGCGGTAACCGAGACGTCCGGCGGATTGACTCTCTCCCCGGTCACCGGGGGATCGGCCTTGGGGCCAAAGGTATTCATCTTTTCTTTGGCCGAGACGGACGTCACCAATACGAGTACGGTCAGGGTCAATATCGACCCGGTGGCCTGCCCGACTTGCTATCTGAATATCAATAACGAGGCCTTCACCGTACAGGCGCAATTCGGCCCGACCCCAGGTCTCACGAATTCGACCTCATTCCAGAGTCACTGAGCGTGTGCGGGGTGCAGCTCAGCCTGCGCTCAGGCAATCAGCTGAAGGGCGTATCGGAAGCGGTCCGGGCTGCCGCAACGCGGCAATGCCGCACGGTCGCCTCTGAGGGCTTGGGAAAGAATAACCGAATTATGCTGTCATGCCCGGGCTCGGTCTGGGGCATCCACATGGCGCGGCCCGCATCAAGGTTTTGGAAGATATGATCTGGTGCAGACACGTGGATGTCCGCGGAACAAGTCCGTGGGCTGAAGGCCCATGGATCAAGTCCGGTCCTGAGGCTATATTGCGAATGGGACAATACGACTATTGTCTGAGGATGCCTGACCGGTCCAAGGACCGGCTCGACGGCTGCGCTCGGGCCGCCGGCGGGGGTCACCGCTCCGCCGAAAACTGTTTGATCATTGGCGGAGAGTCCTCTCCTGATCGGAGAACCCGCGGGCGAACTCCGGCAGCGGGCACCGGCTGGTGAGCCGCTTCCGCCGGCGCTCCGGTGCTCCCGCGGCACCGTTGTCAGTACGGTCGCCGGCGATGTCCTCGCCTCAAACCTGCAACAATGCTGCGCTCTTTGGCGTCCGATGATGAGGCGCCCGCGCGGAGTGTGCAGGCCGCTGCGATTTCGGCCGCCGCATACCCGATGCTCGGTCCCGATCAGCAGAAACTCTCGATACCGGTGTCTTTGCTGCGGCCCGGGGCCGCAGGCGCGGCGACGATAAGCAGCAGCTCTCATTAAGGGGATTCGGTATCGGAGCGTATTTCCGAAAAGTAGCTATTAACGATTGAAGGCGCTCTCCTTAAAAAAATAATAAAAGGAATATTTTTCATAAATTTGTCGTGATCTGCTTGGTACAGTCTGCGGTTAATCTCTTACCCATTGCCTGGGAAAGCACAACGATTAACTGGAGAGTGTCGATCTTTGTGGGAAGCTGTTTTGACAATTCCTAAAGTAGTAACTCTTTCGATATTTGAGCTTTGCCCGTTGTGACGAAAAAGTTACTGCATGAATCGAAGTAGTTACGACCTTTGCGCCGTTGCCTTACGAGCCTTTTCTGTTCTAACGTGCGTGTTGAGGCCATCACTCAACCCGTTTTGTGTCAATTTCGTGTCAGCAATGATGAGGGGAGCGTGCCGTGACAAAAATTAAAAAAGCATTCTCGCCGACCCTGGCTGCCGCTGGCGCATTGCTGTGGGCCTCGGCGGGCGCCTATGCCGGCGCTCCGGTTGCCTTGACGGATCACCAGCTCGATCACGTCACCGCCGGCTCCGCGATTGTCTTTTCCAATGCCGATGCTCAGGCGACCGGGCTGAACGTCTCGGCCACCACCCTGTCCAACTCGATCCTCGGCACCAATCAGGGGGTCGAAAACGGCTTTGGCTCCGAGGGCGGGGTGGGCAGCTCGGTGGCTGTTGCATGGGGTCTCAATCCGCTGGGAAACAGCGGCGGTGCCCCGCCTCCCTCCTCGAGCACCAGCGCGACGAGCGGCGGCGCCGCCCAGGGGAACTTCACTCTGTCGATCGGTGGTAGCGGAACCTCGAGCGCGCTCGGGCAGACGATCCAGATCAGTACAACGGCGGTTTATGGGGCTTTTGTTCCCGGGTTGTAGCTTCTCGGGAAGCATCGCCTCGCACCTCAAGCTCTTTGGAAGAGGGCGGGTCGATTGAGCTTTCACTCAAGCTACAGACAGGGCCAGGGGAAAGGCTCCCGGCCAACGTGTTCACCTTATGGAGGAAGCTTATGAAAAAGGTGCTTCTTGGCCTGGCGGCATTGCCGTTTCTGGCTGGCGCTGCCATGGCGGCACAGCCGCTGAGCGACCCGCAAATGGATGCGGTGACCGCCGGGTTTGCATCAATCTCGACCGCCGACGCGCAGGCTCTCGGCAAGATCGTCGCCTCGGCGACGGCGACTCTGTCCCAGGTTTCCGTGGTGACTACCACCACTGGAACCGGCAGTTCGGCCACCACCGTGCCCGTCACCGCCACTTTCGGCGAATCGACGCTGACCCTGATCAAGTCGCTTTCCGCGGCTCAATCGGCATCGACCGCCTCGAACACGCTGCCGACCACGGCGATCGGACTGTCCTCTCCCACGGGCGGGACCCCATAACCAGTCGTCAGTCGGCTGAAGATCGCTTGCTTCACTGCAACACTGCCTAAGAAGGATGACGTAACATGAAGGTGAAACTGACCTCTCTGCTCGCAGGCGCTGCGTTGATCGCGCTTGCCGGCGTCGCCAATGCGGCGCAGCCGCTGTCCAACGCGCAGATGGATCGCGTCACCGCCGGCGCCGCCGCCACGGCGAATGCCGCCGCCCTTGCACTCGGCGATTTTGACGCCACCACCTTGACGCAAACCGCGACCAATGCGGTCACCAGCATCGCCGGGATCCAGATCGGCGTCGCGGTCGGCCAGTCGCTCTCCGTTGCGACCGCGGCGTCCGCGCTGTTCCAGGCGGCTGTCGCGACCCACTCCGACTCGGCTGCCACACTGCCGTAAGCGCTCGGGGCCAGGCGACGCCTCTCACATGAACGAGGCGTTGCCTTTGGTTGCGACGTGACCGTCACTCATCATCTATCGGAGTCAGACATATGAAAAAGCTTCTCCTGGGCTTGGCGGTTCTGCCATTCCTGGCCGGCGTGTCGATGGCGGGAAGCCCGACGCCCCTCACCAACCAGCAGATGGATAAGGTCACCGCCGGGTTCGACTTTTTCGAGCTGGATATTACCAATACCAGCGCCACTATCGTAGCGGCGGACCTCCCCGATCTGGGAACCTGCTCGACCTGCTATCTGCACGTGTCGGGGACTGCGTACCCGGTCGGCGTCCGATCGCTGCAAGTCTACTCGCAGTTCGGACCCTAAGCTCCTGTCTGCGGGCGACGCCTGGCGCTTCGGCGTCAGGCGTCGTTTCATTGCTGAGGGGCCGCGCCATACCGGGTTTACAAAGCCGCGCCAACAGGGGAAGGCGGACGACCCTGATGGCAGCCCTTGACATCCTGGGAACCTGAAGTTCAAAATGCCCATCGTAGGAGTGCGTGACCCGCGATGTCTCGAACAGAGGGATTCACGATGAGGACGCGCGGGGTTCGATCTGCGGCAATCGCGCTGGGGTTGACTGCGTTGTCGCTCGGCGGGTGCGGGTTTCCCGATGTCGGAACCCAGCCCCCGGCTCAATATGCCGCGCTGAATCCTCGCGAGAGGTACGCCTCGGACTACACCCCACTACGGATCCCCGCCGAGAAACCGGTCCCGCCGGTCCGCTCGCTACTGGAGACCCGGCACCACGACGTGGTCATCCAGAAATGGGATCTGAGCTGCGGCGCGGCCGCACTTGCCACCCTGCTGCGGTACGAGTTCGGCGATCACGTAACCGAAAGGCAGATCGCGCTCGGCCTGATGAGCCGCGGCGTGTACGTCAAGAACCCGCAACTGGTGCAGATTCGCGAAGGCTTTTCTCTGTTCGATCTGAAGCGCTATCTGGAGGCACACGGCTACAAAGGTCTGGGTTTTGGCAATCTCGACTTTAATGACCTGGTCGAGCGTGCTCCGCTCATGGTGCCGATCAACGCCCTCGGCTACAATCATTTCGTCGTCTTCCGAGGGGTCATGGGCAATACCGTGCTGCTCGCCGACCCTGCCTGGGGCAACCGGACAATGACCATTGTCAAGTTCAAGAACCTTTGGCTTGACTATGGGAAGCCCATGGGCCACGTTGGATTTGTCGTCGAGCGGGCTGACGGGGGGAAGCCGCTGAACAGACTGCAACCAAAGCCGAGCGATTTTGTGATGCTCGGCACGCCGCCGAACCGCGGTCCTGCGACCGAAGCAGGGGCGCTGCCAAAGCTCGCCGACGCGGTTCAACGGCTGCACCGCGGTCCTGCGACCGCAACGGGCGGGCTGCGCAAGCTCGCCAATCTGGCCCGACAGCTGCTGGCTCCGCGGGGGAGGGAGAGAGCACATGAGAGGTTTGTGGTCGCGTCGCGGGCGGAGTAGCGGTATCGGACGAGCGCTTTGCGTTGTTGCTGGTACGGCCCTGCTTGCGACGCCGCCGGCGCTGGCTCAGGCAAAAGATCCAAATACCAAACAGGCGGCCGATCCCAATATCGAGAAGCTCCAGAAGGAGATCCAGCAGCGGGACGCCCTGATCCACAAACTGGCGCGGCGCCTCGACATGCTGGAACGGCGGGTCCGCAAGGATACGACACGTCCCGGCGCCTCGTCCTCGGTCGTAACGCTCGATCTGGTCCGGCGCGTCGACAAATTGGAGCAGCAGGTTCACAGGAACGCGTCCCGTCCCGGCGCTCCGCCTGCGCTGATAACCCCGGCGGTGGCAACATCGCAGGCCCCGAGGCCGGCTTTGGCCGCGGACATGGTCGCCCAGGCCGCCGACCAGCCGGCTCCGCCGCCCGCGGGCCCGCCGCCTTCGACGGCAGCTCCGCCAGCGCCCGGACAGTTTACGGTCAGCCCGGAGGCGGCGGAGCGCGCTCTCGAACGCACCCTGATTGCGACCGGCAATCTCCTCGTGCCGGCGGGTTTTGCCGAAGTTGAACCGATATTCAGCTATACCCGCCGCGAGACGCCGACCCTGGTTCTGTTCAATGTGAACCGCAACGAGTTTGCTCCGACCCTCGACCTTCGGCTCGGCCTGCCGCTGGAATCGCAGCTCGAAGTCGCTGTTCCCTGGAATTTCGACGAGCAGCAGGTGACGAATGTTGCCGTCTCGCCGCAGCAACTGGTGTCCGATCGCTGGGGCAACTCGATCGGCGACGTGAATCTCAGCGTAGCCAAAACCCTGCTGCACGAGAAGTTCTGGATCCCGACCCTGCTGGGGCGCGTCACCTGGGAAGCCCCGACCGGACCGACCAGCGGCAGCGGCGTCCCGCTGCCCAGCGGGCAGGACAAGGTCGCCTTCTCGCTGACCGCGGTGAAGCGGCAGGACCCGCTCGTCTTTGTCGGGACCGCGGGTTACACCAAGGCCATTACCGCCAATCGGGTCAATCCCGGCGACCAGTTCAACTTCACAACCGGGGCTTTTCTCGCGACGAGTCCGGAAACGACGCTGCGCGGGGTCTTGACCGAGAATTTTCTGCAAGACGTCAGCGTCAACGGCGTCAGGATCCCGGGCTCGAATACGGTGCAGCCGATCCTGAGCTTCGGCGCTTCAACGATACTCGGCCGCGGCATCCTTGTCGACCTGCAGGTCGGCTTCGGCCTCACCAACTCCGCCCCGAAATACACCGTCATCCTGTCGTCCACGTACCGCTTCAACACGCCCCATCTTTGAATCTGACAGGGCCTTTCCGGAGGCTGGTCGCGGCAAACTGAGGGCTGGCGGCATCTGCGGGCCGAGCAGACGGTTGGCGGCGGCGGCGGCCTGCGTGCGGTTGGACACGCGGAGCTTCTTCAGGATGTTCCGCACGTGCACCTTGACGGTGCTTTCCTGCATTTTCAGCAGGGCGGCAATAAGCTTGTTCGACTTCCCTTCGCGCAGGAGCTGGAGCACCGCAAGCTCGCGATGCGTCAAGTCCAGCAGGCCCGACAGGTTGCTGCGCCCGTCCTCGCTCACATTGTCGGGCTGGGCTGCCGCTTTCGAGCGCAACACATGGGCCGGAACAAAGGTCCCTCCCGCAGAGATCAGGTTGAGCGCAGCGAACGCGACTTCGCAATCGATCGACGTCGGGATGTATCCGCGCACGCCGCAGCCCAGGGCCTGGGCGACCTCGTCGGCGTCATCGCGGTCGGAGAGCATGACCACCCAGGCGTCCGGAAGCCGAAGCCTGACGAGCTGAAGCTCGTCCTGGATCCAGCGATCGGTCACCCGCGCATTCCTGATGTACACGATCACGATAACGAGATGCGGATAGCCGCACGCCGTGTATTGCGTCTCGATCAGTTCCTCGCAACTGGCGGCCGCGATTGTGACGTTGTCGGGGAATGCCATTGTCAGCATTTCCGAGATCGATTGACGCGTCAGCGGCTTGGAGTCGATGAAAGCCATCAATATCGGCAATTTCTGGTGCGGACGCGGCGAACGGATGTCCGGAAAGCTCAATTCCGTCAGCCTCGCTGTGCCGGCATCCTCGCTGAGGGCGGACACCGTGTGGAACGCCTTGGAGGTCTCTCTTCGGGGCATCGGCTTGGTCGCTCTCTCGAAATGGTTTAGGCCTTCCCGATTGGACTTCGCGACAACGGCTCCGTCGATTTCGGCCTCCTATTCCGGACGCGGGTCGGCGCGTTGCGGGGTCGCAACAGCCCAGAACGATCAGCCCCCTTTGTGCGTATGCGATCCTTGCGAGTTGTGAGCGGCGAGAGACACCTGTGGACCCGTTCCGGTGACGGCGGGCCAACGAGCATGACCCTAAATTAACCCTTTTTTTACCAATTATCCAGAATCGAATCGCACTATTTCTATCCCGGCGCAACGCCCGTACATCGGCACAGCGGGGAGCCGCAGCCCCTCATCCTCCCGCTTCGCGGGCGCCGCGCTATAGGAGAGGACCGGGGTGAAGAGCGGCTGCCTCCTAAACTCCGTCCAATTTGGGAAGCGCAGTTTCGGGACCGGGTCATAGAAAAAATAGAACACTTGAGCGCAAAGGACGCCAAAGGATTGCCCCTTCGACAAGCTCAGGAGGACGCAAAGGGACAGACCATCGGCCGTTCCGAGACGCCATCGCGCCCTCCTGAGCGTGCCGAAGAGGCACATCCTTCGCGCTGAGATGTTTTGTTGGAACCTCGATGCCAAACGGGGGAATGACGGTTTTCAAACTGGACGGTATTTATTTCATTCTGCTCTCGTCGCGGGGAGGCGAGCGCTGCTCCGAATCGGATCACAATTGGCGAGTTTTAACGATAGATTTTATTGCATTGTTCTCCTAAATTTGATATTGACGATTCGGAATTGCAGTGCCCGTTTGAGCATGACCCAGTGCTGGAGTGTATTGTGTCTCATGGTGCGGCGCAGTATCCATAGTTTGTGTTGAAATGATATTCTAAAACCGGCTTTAATGTGATCAGCGTTGATATTCGTAAGACAGCGGCAGGGACCGGTTCTGCAACCGCAAGATTAAGCTCGATGCGCGATCCGCACGTCGGCGATCCAAGGCCGCAAAAATCCAGTTTGAGTTGTCGTCATGGCGACGCCGCCGGTGTCTTGCTCGCTTTTTCTTTGTCGTCCCGTGGGCCTTCAGCCTGCGGGCAAGGCGCCGGCGGAACCGATTACGCGCCGCCGCAGGCGGCCGAAGATAACCCGGGGCGAGATCCCGTGCTCCGTCGTCCCGTCCCGCCAAGCCGCCGTTTACTCGTCGCCCCCGCGAAAGCGCCAGGGTACGTACAAATCTTCATGCCTCTATCCCGTCACGCCCGCTTTCCAGGCTGTGTGAAAACTGCCTGCCAGCCCACCTCCGGCCTTTTTCTCGTCACTCCCGCGAAGCGCCCCCGGGCTACGCTAGCGACGGTCCGCCGGGACTATGCCCGGGGGCAGGGATTTCAGTCTGTTGCCCCCGGGTCAAGCCCGGGGAAGGCTCTGGGTCCCCGCTTTCGCGGGGACGACGAAATTGCTGGGATGGCGGAGTTTTCACCCACCCTGTTTTGCGGGAATGACGGGAAAAGGCGTGGAGATGTGGGCACCCCCCAGGGGCGGTGTCGGGGTGGGGCGCATGAGCGGCGATAAAGGTCGTTCACGCCCTGTGCAGAGGACCGAAACCGGCGCTCGGATCACGGGCGGACCGGGGTTTCTGGGGAAAACAACAGTGCAAAGCATCGTCCGCCGCTCCGGGTGGAAGGCGGTGGTCCTGGGGGCCGCAATTGTCGGCGGCTGCGTAAACACGGCCAGCGAGCATTCCGTCAGGGTCAAGCTATTGACCGGGATCGAGATGGACCGGATCACGGCCGGCTCGGCCGCGGCCGTGAACCAGGCCGAAGCCGATGCGCTCGGCGCCGCGCCGCAAACGACGGCCGTGACCAGCACTCTCGCGGATACCGGCGGCAGCCCGCTCGCCGGCGCGCCGTTCCTGAATTACGCCAATTCGCAGCTCGCGGCCTCGGCCGCCAACGGCCCGTTCGCCCACGCAGGCGGATCAAGCCAGATCCAGGTCGATGGCGGCAACGGCGGGGTGTGGATGAACGCTGCGGCCACCGGCACGGCCATCGGAAGCGCAACGAGCCACGCCGAAGTCGACATGAATTTCACCGGGGTCAGCACGAGTCGCACCGACCTCGTCTACGGCTCCGTTAACGCGGTCGCATGCTGTAATCCCACCGACAAGACCGAAGCCAACCTCGATAGCGGGGCGGGCGGACCCTATACGCTCCGGCTTCAAAACGCGTCGGCGTCCAGCATCCCCGGCCAGACCCAGAGCCGGATCGACGCGGTGGAGGTCTCGTCCACGCTGCCTCTGCTGGATGCCGGACAGGCATTAACCATTACCGCCCCTCGCGTGTGGCAAAACCTTAGCCAATAGCCGACCTGCGCGCGATCGGCCGTGGGTTCCAAACCGAGGCGCTCTGCGGAGGCTATGTCTTAAAACTTTACACCGCTGCGGCGCGGCGGTCCTCCCGTAGCGCCGGAAATTCGTAACGATTGGCTGCGATCAGGGAGCGGTGTGGCGCAGCCGCCCCTCCGGCCTGTCCCGGAAGACCGGAACGCATGTCGTAAAACTTTACACCTGCGTACCGCCGCGGTCCTGCCAACGCGCTGCGGGCACCTATGGATTCCCTATCTCGATTCAACCAAAAAGATTTTTAAATGTCTTTTTAAGATAGTATGGTTAATTTATTAGTTATTTATGGTTAAATTTTCTACTTCAGGGCAATCGATATAAATTAAAATTATTAATAGTGGTGTCAAAGCCCTTTACAAGCCGGCGCCGCAACTGCTCGCCTTTGCTGACGATCCCTTGATAATCAAGGAAGAATTTGGTTGGCATAATTTTTGCTCATTGGGAATATGCCGAGATCCGTTTGGGGACGAAGAGGGGCAAGAGGCTTCTGATGATTGCAAGGCTGCCGTCAGCGGAGATGGACCGGGACGCCCGTCACGACGGCGCGGCGTCGCCGACCGGCCCTGCCGCGGCAGGCGCAGCCGCTGCTCTTGTATCGCGCGAGTGAACACGATCCTGATCAGGAGTGAAAAACGATGCACGTAAAATCCGCTCTCCTTTTAGCCGGCACAATCCTCGCCGGACTCACCGTAGCCGCGCAGGCTCAACCGATTCCAGTTATTTGGGACTTCTCCCAGCCAACCGGTAACATTGGGCCGACTCACACCTACGACTCGACCCCTACTGGCGGCGGCACGATTACGGCCACCGGATACAATTCGGATGGCAGCACTCACGACCTCTTCGGCAAACACGAAGGCGACAGTGAAAATGGCCTTGGACTGGCTGGGACCCCGGACAACGAAATCATCGCCGGCACGTTCGTCCAGTTGAACATCAGCAACTTGTCGGTCCCCCCGCTGTCCTCGACCACGCTGAGTTTTGCTGCCAACAGCGTTCAGTCTTCGTCTAGTGACGAATGGGCGGTTTACGGAACAAACACTGCGGGCACCTTGAGCGGAGCTACCCTAATCGAAACCGGCACCGACCAAAACACACACGATCTGGCCAACGTCATCGGGACGTATAAATTTCTCGACGTAACCGAAGTAAACCCTTCCCCCGCCAATATCCTGATCACAGAGCTTGATAACAGCATCACGACTTCCACCCCCGTGCCGGAGCCGGCTTCCCTGATCCTGCTCGGCACCGCATTGGTCGGCTTGGGGCTGGTGCGCCGCCGCCGATCGACACCCTCTGCCTGACGGCGCAAGGGAAGCGGCGCCTAGGCGCCGCTTCCCGCTGCTGTCGGATCTGTCAATACAGCGCCTTTGTAGCCGCCCCTGAGAAACCGGGCAGTGCCCGGTTCCGCGGTTTTTTCAAGCATCATCCATCGCGGCTCATTCGGCTCTGAGGCTCGATCGTGTAGTTCCAGTCGCCATGAAATTCGTGGCGGTAAATGTTGAGTGCCTGCATCTCGGCCTCCTCGACCCTGGCGCCCGGGGGAGGAGCCTCGGCGTTGCGTTCGCGGGGGATTTCCACGTCCGCCTCGGCCGCGGCGACCAATTGCACGACGACCTGATAGCCGATCAGGGGCCGTCCTCGCTGGTGCTGCGTGATGAATGAGACCATGCGGTGTTCGACCCGACTCCATCTGCTGGTCCCCGGCGGCAGATGGCAGACGGTAATCGCGAGGTCGAGCTCATTGGCCAAGCGCTGCAGTTCCCGCTCCCACAGCCGGGCGCGGGGGCCGTGGCCGCCCGCCTCGGCGGCGATCAGCAGCGTCCTGGCGCCGGGGTAGCGGTTCCGGCCCATGCTTTGCCACCACCGGCGGATTGCATCGGCGGCAAAGCGCGCCATATCGTGATCGGTCCCGGCGCCCACCCAGCCGGCATTATCGGCGATGTCGCAAACCCCGTACGGCGAGGCCCGGCCAAGCTCCGGGATTAGGCAGTCGTGTCCCCGAACCTCTTCGGACTGACCGCGGGAGCGGCCTGCGCGTCCGCCGCTTTTGCGGTCGCCCGCCCGTTCCTCCCGCCTGGTGTCGACGGCAATGACCGGCTCTCCCGCGGCCAGCGCTCCTTTGACCCGGTCGTTGAGATAGGCAAATTGCGCATTGCGGTCGGGGTGGCTTGCGCCTTTCCCGGTCTTGCGGCTGCTCTGCAGACGGTAGCCCCTCTCCCGCAACAGACCGGCCACGACATTGTGGCACGCGCTGTGGCCGAGCCCTTTCAGACCGGCCGCCAGATGGCGCAGGCTTCTGGCCGTCCACCGCAGCGGCGCCGTCGGATCGCCGCGTTCCATCAGCTGTTCGAGATCGCTCAGCAGGGTCGGATCCTTGGCCACCGACGATTTGCGTCCCCCGCCCATGCGGCGCACCCGCGGCGGCGGCGATGCCCCTTCCCCGCGCAATTCGATCAACCCCCGCTCGATCGTGCTCCGCGCGATCCCGGTGACCCGCGAGACCGCCGAGATCCCGCCGCGTCCCGCCGCCAGCGCTTCCGCTGCGGCAAACAGGCGACGAGCGCGCTCGTCCAGGACCGGAGCCAGGGCCTGATAACGCCGGCGTATTGCCGTCTCGTCGATCGCCCGGCGGTCCTGCATACCGCTCTTCTCAGGGGAGTCCCCGATCGGCCGCACCATCACAACCAGCTTCAATTATTTATGAACGAGCCGTAATTGCGAGTTCTGTTAACCATAGTTCCGTTAATCATGTAGTTTGAGGAGTAGCGAAACCATGGTATTTGAGTCACATTCGTGGTTTACCAGTTCAGGGAGCGTTGCCGATGCTCCCTTAACCAATGCGGGGCGTGCCCCTGATGCTTGCCTTGCATGATGTGTGCTGCTGCTGGCTGCGTCAATCTTGTGAGAGTCCAGTGAGGTCAGAAAATGGAACAAGGGGGGACAATCCTAGCCATCATCGACTCGAGCGCCCTTTTCCGCGCCGGGCTTGCTCGACTTCTGTCCATGCTGGGTTTTGGCGAAGTGGTCGAAGCCGCCAGCGTCGAAGCCTTGCAACGGCAGGACAACGGTTGTGCCGCCCCTGATATTCTATTGGTCAATCTGTCGCGTGGGGGTGGAGCGCCCGACGATCTGATGCAGCAGGTCAAGACCGCGCTGCCGGACGCCAAGGTTGTGTTCCTGGCAAGCGATCTTGACATGGAAGGCTTGGTCGCCTGCTTTGGCGCCGGCGCGAGCGGCTATCTGTTGGAAAACATTTCGAGCAGCGCGCTTCAGGAAAGTCTGCGGCTGGTCAGCGCCGGGGGAAAGGTGTTCCCGCCGGAAATGGCGGCGTTGATCTCCGGTTTCTTGTCAAAACGCGACGAGGCGGCCGAGCACCCCGTGGATTTGCGCGACGCCCGTCTGTCGGACCGGGAAATCCAGATCCTGCGCTGCCTGGCGGCCGGGCAATCGAACAAGAGGATCGCCCACACGCTCGCCATCGCCGACTCGACCGTAAAGGTCCATGTCGGGCGCATCCTCAGAAAGATCCATGCCGCCAATCGGACGCAGGCGGCGTTGTGGGCCGCAGCAAAGGGCCTCACGATGATCGTTCTGATCGCGACCGGAAAAGGATTGTAGAGCCATGCCCTCGCGCGGAGGGGCGCTTGGCGGAGGCCGCGGCGCGCGGCGGCTCAGCCGGCGAGGACCCCGTGCAGGGCGTGAAAGCCGCCTTCGATCGCCGCCAGCGCCCCTTCGAGGACAAAGGTGGTCGACGTGCCGAGCAGGCCGTAGCGCACGATGTCAAGCGGGCCCGCCCCAAATATAGCGAATACAACTTTGCACCGGTTTCGCCGCCGCTGCGCAAGGCCGCAGGCGAGGGAATGCGGCCTCCTGTGCCCATCGAAGGGCCGGCCGCGCGTCGCTTTGCGGGCGGGACGCCCGCGGTCCTGATGCCTTGCCATCGCCGCGGCGCGGGAAGATGATCGCGCCGGGAAGGCGCTGTGGCAGGGAGGCGCTGTTGCGATCGGCTGTTTTTGTCCTTGCACTCGTTCTGTTGGCGGGGTGTTCGCACGGCACCGACCGTCCGCCGCCGGGCGCGGAGATGTCGGCCGCGACGCTCGCCAAGGACTGTGCCAATCCGGATTGGAAAAAGGAGAATCTCGGCTTGTGGTATTCGGTATGCCGCCGCCCGATACGATGGTGAGACCGGGGGAGTGTCTCAGTTTCCCCTGGAGAACCGCCCTACGTCTCCTGAGGAGCCGCCGCCTTGCGGCGGCGTCTCGAAGGGCGAGGCCGCGCTTCGCGCGCGCTCAGGATGAGGATTTTCTTAATGCCATCAAGAACACCCTCATGCTGAGGAGCGCCCTCCTGAGGAGCCGCAAGGCGGCGTCGCGAAGGGAGGGCGCGTCTCGGAGCACGCGCGGCGCCTCTGCAACGTCGAACTGAGACACCGCCAGACCGGAGCGAGGCTTGCCACGGTCCGGCAAACCCGCTACATCCTGGCAATCCCGGCCGCGGATTGCGGGGCGCGTAGCTCAGCGGGAGAGCACTACGTTGACATCGTAGGGGTCACTGGTTCAATCCCAGTCGCGCCCACCATCCCTTTCGGACAAGACAGGCGCGGGTTCCGGGCGGCCTGCCTCGGCTTGCAGCGTTGCCGGCCGTGCTGTTACGTCGCCGCCGGGTCTGTTGGCGGCGCCGGCGGGGCCGCTTATAACCGCAGGCGGGCCGTTTCCGTTTCGCCCTCTTGCCGGACCGTGCGCCGCCATGCCGCTCTTTGTGATCCCGTTCCCCGCGATCGATCCCGTCGCAGTTTCGTTCGGACCCTTTGCGATCCGCTGGTACGCGCTCGCCTATATCGCCGGTCTGTTGATCGGCTGGCGCTACTGCCTGTCGCTCGCCAAGCGCGTCCCGCATCTGGTGCGGCCGCGCGACGTCGACGATTTCCTCGTCTGGGCGACCCTCGGCGTCGTCCTCGGCGGCCGCATCGGCTATGTCCTGTTCTACAATTTCGACTACTACGCCGCTCATCCCTGGCAGACTCTGGAGGTATGGCACGGCGGCATGTCGTTTCACGGCGGCGCGATCGGCGTCACTCTGGCGATTCTTCTGTACGCGCGGGCGCGTCAGATCCCGATACCGGCGTTTTCCGACATCATCGTCGAGGCCGTGCCGATCGGCCTGTTCTTCGGTCGCATCGCCAATTTCATCAATGGCGAATTGTTCGGTCGGCCGACGCATGTGCCGTGGGCGATGGTCTTTCCGATGGGCGGGGCGGTGCCGCGTCACCCGAGCCAGCTCTACGAGGCGTTCTGCGAGGGCATCCTCTTGTTCCTGCTGCTCTTTGTTGCGGAACGGCTGGGCTGGCGGCGGCGCCCGGGACTGGTCACCGGCCTGTTTCTCGCCGGCTATGCGGTGGCGCGCATGTCGGGCGAACTGTTCCGCCAGCCCGACCCGCAGCTCGGTTATCTGATCTTCGGCATGACGATGGGGCAATTATTGTCGATCCCGCTCTTGTTGGCCGGGATTGCGCTCATTCTGTGGGCGCGGCGGATGCAGGTGGCCCCGGTGCCGGGAGGCGCGGCCCGCCGATGAGCGGGGAGGATCTCGCCGGTCGCATCGCCCGGCGCATCCGGGCCGAAGGGCCGCTGTCGATCGCCGCCTATATGGCGATGGCGCTCCACGACAAGGAGGCGGGGTATTACGCCCGGCGGAGCCCGATCGGCGCAGCCGGAGATTTTGTCACCGCACCCGAGATCAGCCAGATTTTCGGCGAACTGATCGGGCTGTGGTGCGCCGCCCTGTGGGACGCGATGGGCCGGCCGGACCCCGTCCTCCTGGTCGAATTGGGGCCCGGAAGCGGCGTCCTGGGCAGCGATCTGTTGCGCGCCGCCGCCGCGGTGCCGGCGTTCCGGCGCGCTCTCGATCTCGTCCTCGTCGAAGCGAGCCCGGTGTTGCGCGCGCTCCAACAGCAGCGCCTCGGGGCGGCGCGGCCGCGCTGGATCGCGCATTTCGACGAGTTGCCCTCCGGTCCTTTATTGCTCATCGCCAACGAGTTCTTCGACGCCCTGCCGATCCGGCAATTCGTACGCGGCCGCACCCATTGGGCCGAGCGCCGGGTCGGGCTCGATTCGGCCGGCCGTCTCGTCTTTGTCGACGGCCCCGAGGACCCGGCGGCGGATCTCCTCGTCCCCGAACCCCGGCGCGGCGGCGCTCATCCGGGCGCCGTCGTCGAGGTCTGTCCGCCCGGTCTTGCCCTGGCGGCGGCGCTCGGCAAGCGCCTTGCGCGCGCGCCGGGGGCGGCGCTGATCGTCGATTACGGCCCGTTCCCGAGCGCACCGGGCGCGAGCC
>DATFCQ010000324.1:0-3558 GCA_035252905.1 Allostellaceae bacterium
GCTCCTGGCCCTGGCGCCGCGCCGGCTCCCGGCTCCCTCCGCCGCCGATCGGCCTTGCGTAATCCCGGCCGAGGGAGAGCGGCGGATGCGGGTGGCGCTGCTGCCGGGCTGCGCGCAGCGCGTGCTGATGCCGGCGATCAATGCGGCGACGGTCCGGCTCCTCGTCCGCCACGGCTGCGAGGTCGTGGTCGCCGAGGGGAGCGGCTGCTGCGGCGCGCTCGCCCATCATCTGGGCCAGAAGCAGAGGGCGCTCGCTCTGGCTCGCGCCAATATCGACGCGTGGGAGCGGGTGCGGCTGGCGGGCGGTCTCGATGCCGTCGTCGTCAATGCCTCCGGTTGCGGCACGATGGTCAAGGACTGGGGGTTTCTGTTGCGCGAGGACCCGGCTTATGCCGAGAAGGCGGCGCGGATCGCCGCCCTCGCGCGCGACGTCAGCGAAGTCGTCGCCGCAATCGGGCTGGGGCCGCCGCGCAACCCCGGCGCCGGGCGCCGGGTCGCCTATCACTCCGCCTGCTCGCTGCAGCACGGCCAGCGGATCCACAACGAGCCGAAGGGGCTGCTGGCGGCGGCCGGCTTTGTCCCGCTCGAAGTGCCGGAAGGCCATCTCTGCTGCGGCTCGGCCGGGACCTACAACCTGCTGCAGCCGGAATTGGCGACAGCGTTGCGCGACCGCAAGCTCGACAATATTGCGAAGACGGGGGCGGAATTGGTCGCCGCCGGCAATGTCGGCTGCATCGCCCAGCTCGCCGCAGCCGCGCCGGTGCCGGTCGTGCACACGGTCGAACTGCTCGACTGGGCGACCGGCGGCCCGTTGCCGCCCGCCCTGGCCGGCTCCGCGGAGCGCGCCCGGCCCGGGTGAACCCGACGCCGGTGCTCTGTGGCGCGCCGATCCCAGCGGATCCGCACCCTCCCCGGTCGGCCGCGGGGTCTCGCCGAATCCAGAGACAAACCTTTGCTGCATCACGATTTTTTCGAAACTCGGAAGGCGTCGCACCTATCCGGAGCAAAAAATCCGGGTTAGCATCGCGGATCGCAACCGCGTTCCACCCGGGGTGTCGATGACCAACACGCAGCAGGTTCTTGCCGCCGGGCCGGCCATATCGGTCAAAGGACCGGGGCGACGGCTCGGGCCTCGCTCCCCGCACAGCTCCGACTTTCGCTGGGCGATCGCCTTTGCCGCACCCTACGCGGCGGTGTTTGTCGTCTTCTTCCTTTATCCCTTTGGTTACGCGTTATGGATGGCCGGCGACCCCTCGCTTTACGCCGATCTGATCGCCGATCCGCTCTACCTGCCGACGGTCGTCAACACATTGCTCTTTGTCGGTCTTGGCGTGAACGTACAGATGTTTCTGGCTTTGCTGCTGTCCGGCTTCTTTATGCGCCGCCGCTGGTGGATCAAGGCCCTCATGGTCGCCTATATTGTGCCTTGGCTGATCGCGGCGGCGCAGGCCTGCATCTCGTTTCACTGGATGCTGATCGGCGGGTGGGGGATGATCGACAACCTGTTGTCGACAGTGTTCGGCATCGAGGGTCCGCACTGGCTCAACAACCGCTGGCTCGCGGATGGATCCAACATCGTCGCCTATATCTGGAAATGGATGCCGTTCTGGACCGTGATCTTTATCGCCGGTCGGATGACGATCCCCCGGATTATCTATGACGCGGCGGAGATTGACGGAGCGACCGGCACCCGCCGCTTTGTCCATGTCACCTTTCCGCTGATGGCGAATCTCTATCTGATCTGCACATTGCTCGCCATTCTCTGGGCACTCGGCGACTTTACGACTGTCTACCTCGTCTCGGGCGGGGGGCCGGCGATGTCTTCGGAAGTTCTGGCGACGCTCGGCTTTAAATTCGTCTTCGAGGTCAGCAGGCCGGAACTCGGCGTCGCTGCGGTAATGTCGGCCCTGCCGGTGCTGATCCCAATCTTGATCGCCCTGATGCGCAGGCTCCAGACGAGCGAGGTCGCGCTATGAGCGTCGCCCGGGTTCTCGGTCGGCTCTCGCGTCGGCGCCTTAAGCTGCGAGGGATCCTCATCGAAGCGGGTTCGGTGCTGCTCGGCGCGGTGCTGCTGATCTGGTCGCTGATGCCGGTCTACAACATGTTCCTGATCGCGCTCGATCCCGAAGAAGGCGAGGTCGAGTTCTCCGGCAATCTCTTGCCCTCCCCGCCCTCGCTCGAAGGCTTCCGCGAGACCGTTCTGCAGGAGGCCCGCTATCTCGAGGATTTCTGGCACCAGTTCGGCAACAGCCTGTTCATCGGCCTGTTGACGATGGTCCTGACCGTATTGGTCGGGTCATTGGCGAGCTTCGCGGTGGGCCGGCTGCGCTTGAGCAAGGGCGCGCTGCTCACCAATGCCGCGCTCCTCACTTACGTGATCCCGGCTTCTTTTCTGATCGTCCCGTACTATCAGATCATGCACAGCTACGGGCTCTCGGGCAATCTCTGGGGGGTCATTGCGGCGCAGGTGACGTTCGCCACCCCGTTCGCGGTCCTGATCCTGCAGCTCTATGCGCGCCTGATCCCGTTTGAATTGGACGATGCGGCCCGGGTCGACGGCGCCTCCGCCGTGCAAAGGTATTTGCGGATCTATCTGCCCTTGATGACTCCGGCGCTGGCGGTCGTCGCCATCTACGCGCTGATGCTCGCCTGGAATGATTATCTATACCCGTCGGTACTGCTCTCGGTGCGCAACATGACGATCGCGGTCACGCAAGGTCAGTTGTTCGTCGACACCGACGCCCCGTATAATGCAATGATGGCTGCCGCCATTCTTTATATTCTGCCGCCGATCGCGCTGTTGTTCGCCCTGCGCCGCTATGTCGTCGCGAGCCTTACGATGAGCGGCGCTCAGGAATAGAACCTGCTTGAGCCTTTGTCACAGCCGGCTCTAACCCGGGGGACCGGGCGCGGGGCGTTGCCGGCGGGCGAAGGCGGGGATCAGAAAGGACAGGCCGAGGGCGGCGGCGGCAATCAGGCTCGGCGCCAGCCAATCGGCGTCGCCGCCGACCAGCCGACCGCCGGCGGTGCCCAGGGTGACGCAGGCGATCGTCAGCGGCATCTGACCAAGAGCCGAGCCGACGGCATAGCTCGAAAGCGGCAACCGGGTCAGCCCGAGGGCATAATTGGTCAGGCTGTGCGGCAGGATCGGGACCAGCCGGACGAGCGCCACGACGCGCCAGCCGCCGCGCTCGACGCGCTGCAAAAACGGCCCGATGCGCCGGTCGCTTTCGAGATCGACAAGGCCCGAATTGACGTATCGAGCCGCGAGAAACCCCGCCACGGCGCCGGCGAGACTGCCGAGCGCCGCCCACAAGGTCCCCCACCAGCTTCCGAACAGCAGCCCGGCGACGACGCCGAGCAGGGTGCGCGGGACGAACAGCAGGCTGGCCGCAACCTGGACGGCGAGAAAGACGAGCGGCGTCGCCGGATAGCGCGCGACCACCGCGGTCATCGCGCGCGGGTCGGCGAGCCCGCGCCAGCGCCACAGGACGGCGGCGGCGAGGAGGAGCAGTACCGTCACAGCGAGCCGCAGCGCCCGGTTCAGGGCCGAGGCGG
>DATFCQ010000325.1:0-32749 GCA_035252905.1 Allostellaceae bacterium
GTCACCGCCCTATTACGGCTTGCGCCGCTACGGATTTCCGCGGCGAACCTGCCGCGGCCTCATTGAAGCCGGCATGTCGCGCTCCACAGTCGGACGGTCTCGTTGTGATTTCCGCGGCGAACCTGCCGCGGCCTCATTGAAGCTTGATCTTCTGGGTCAACGCGCATCAGGTTCGCGGCATTTCCGCGGCGAACCTGCCGCGGCCTCATTGAAGCCGTGGCCGCTTCGGCCTCGGTGACCTTCGACTTGACGAATTTCCGCGGCGAACCTGCCGCGGCCTCATTGAAGCGATCCGGCATCGGGCGTGGCCTGCATCGGCGTCGGCAAATTCCGCGGCGCACCTGCTGCGGCCTCTCGGCGAAGCGTGGAAAATTCCCGCCGATCTCCTTGTACGCCCTTACAAGGTCGAGCGAACCGCTTGAGTGGTGTCGCTGCCCGCGCCCGTCCAATGACAAAATCCGAGACCTGCTCCGGATCTTCCCGAGCGCTGGCGGAACGCGGCGAGGCGCATGGAGACGATCGTATCCCTTGCGGCAACCTCGATCCGCGGCGGAGCCTCTGCGCACGACGGACTGACGATGATCTCGACGCGCTGCCCCAGCGCCGTCAGCGCCAGCATCAGGCGTTCGAGCGAGATGCCCCGCAGCTTGTAATGGTGGATCGCCGAGACCTTGGGCTGCGGCAGATCCAGGAGCTTGGCCGCGTCGGACTGGGCGAGCCGACGGACGTCGAGAATGTCATTGATCTTCTTTGCCAGTATAGCCTTGGCGGTGAGCTCCTCGGCATTCGGAAACCCGAGATTGGCGAGGCCATTGTCCGTTCCTTCGTCCTCCGTATTACCGCTCATCTGTCAATTCCCGCCCCGGAAGGGTTCGAGGGCACCCGCCGCACGCAACGTCTGCATGGACGATCCGCCGGAAATACGTATATTATACGTGTTTGGAGGCTCGCCATGACCAAAAAGCTGACGATCACGGTTGATGACGACGTCTATGAAGGGCTGCACAACGTGATCGGCAGGCGGCGAATCAGCCGGTTTTTGAACGATCTGGCGCGGCCGCACGTGATGCCGCAAGGTCTCGTCGAAGGATACCGCGCGATGGCCGCCGATGAGGCGCGCGAACGCGAAGCCGAGGAATGGGTCGAAAACCTGGTCGGCGACGTCGCCGATGAACCCAGATAGGCCGCCGCAGCGAGGGGAGGTCTGGTGGATCGCCTTCGATCCGACGATCGGCGGCGAGATCCGCAAGACAAGGCCGGCGATCGTTGTCAGCAACGATATCGCCAACCGAGAGCTTAACCGCGTCCAGGTCGTGCCGCTGACGACCAATGTGGCCCGGCTTTATCCATCCGAGGCTTATGTCAGGGTGGTCGGGAGGCAGAGCAAGGCCATGGCGGACCAACTTACGACAGTCAGCAAATTGCGGCTGCGACAGCGTATCGCCAGCCTCGGCCAGGCCGATATGGCCGCGGTCGAGCGGGCGATCTGCCTCCAGCTCGGCCTGTGATTGCTGCAGCAGCCGCTATTGGGCTCGGAGAGCTGCTCCGACAGCCTAAGCCGTGATCAGCGCGCTGAAGCGGCGGAAGAATAGCGCAGCGCTCGCTGCCTCGGCGCGCGCCGATCGCCCCCTCTCAGCCCCCGTCCGCGCTCCGGTGCGTCACCGACAACCGGGGCGGATTGCGCAGGGTCTGGTATATCACGCAGTACCGCTCGCTGGTCGCGACGAGGCGCTCGACCGTCGCGGCGTCGGCGTCGGTGTCGAGTTCGAAGCGCAGCGTGATGTCGCTGAGGCCGACCGGTGCCGCGCGATCGATGCCGAGCGTGCCGCGCGCGTCCCAATAGCTCTCGGCGACGACCCGCCCGCCGCGCACTATGACGCCCATCGCGGTGGCGACCGCGCCCACGGTCACTCCGGCGCAGGCGACCAGGGCCTCGAGCAGCATGTCGGCGGAGCAGGCAAGGCTGCCGTCGCCGCCCGCGGCCGGGTGCAGGCCGGCCTCGGTCTCGCCGTGCCAGGAGCGCACCGCGCAGGCGACCCGCTCCGGGTCGAGCCGCGCCTCGGCGCGCGCCGGGATGCGCGCGGTCTCGGGCTGTTCCCGGTACTGCGTCTTCAGCGGCGCCTGCAAGGCGCGCAGTTCGTTTGCGTCCATCCGTCCTGACCCCATGTTTCGGCCCTGGCCGCCCGAGGTGTAGAGTGCGCCGCCGGCCGGAGCAAGGGAGACCGGATGCCGAAACAGATCCGCCTCAACGCCTTCGACATGAACTGCGTGGCGCACCAGTCGCCCGGTCTGTGGACGCATCCGCGCGACCGCGCCCTCGACTACAACACGCTCGATACCTGGGTCGGGCTGGCGCAAATCCTCGAACGCGGCAGGTTCGACGCCCTGTTCCTCGCCGATGTGCTGGGGATCTACGATGTCTATCGCGGCTCGCCTGACGCGGCGATCGCGCAAGCGGTGCAGGTGCCGGTCAACGACCCGCTGCTCTTGGTCCCGGCGATGGCCCAGGTCACCGACAATCTCGGCTTCGGCGTCACCTGCGCGGTCTCCTACGAGCATCCCTATATGTTGGCGCGGCGGTTTTCAACGCTCGACCACCTGACCCGCGGGCGCATCGGCTGGAACATCGTCACCGGCTATCCGAACAGCGCCGCCAAGGGCGTCGGGCTGCCGCGGCAGCCGCAGCACGACGCCCGCTACGACATCGCCGACGACTACATGCAGGTCGTCTACAAATTGTGGGAGGGAAGCTGGGAAGACGGGGCGGTCCTGCGCGACCGCGCCGGGCGCGTCTTCGCGCGGCCTGACAAGGTGCACCGCATCCACCACGACGGCCCGTATTTCCGGCTCGACGCCATTCATCTGTGCGAGCCCTCGCCGCAGCGCACGCCGCTCCTTTATCAGGCCGGCGCGTCGGCGCGCGGGCGCCGCTTCGCCGCGACCCACGCCGAATGCGTGTTCATCAACGGGCCGTCAAAGCGGGTCATCGCGTCGATTGTCGCCGACCTCCGCCGGCAGGCTGCGGCGGCGGGCCGCAACCCCGCCGAGATCCTGATCTTTACGATGATGACCGTGATCACCGCGGCGACCGCCGCGGCCGCCCGCGCCAAATATGACGAGTACCGCGCCCATGTCAGCGAGGAGGGCGCGCTGGTGCTGATGTCGGGCTGGACCGGCGTCGATTTCTCGCAACTGGGGCGCGACGAGCCGATCCGCCACAGCCGGCAGGACGCGCAGACCTCGGCGCTCGAAGCCTTCACGATCGCCGATCCGGACCGGGTGTGGACGGTGCGCGAGATCGCCCGGCACGCCGCCATCGGCGGCCGCGGGCCGGTGGTGGTCGGCGCCCCCGACGAGGTCGCCAAGGAATTGATCGCCTGGGTCGAGGACACCGACATCGACGGGTTCAACCTCGCCTATGCGGTGACGCCGGAAAGCTTTTCCGACTTTGTCGAGCTGGTCGTACCGGAACTGCAGCGGCGCGGGCGCTACAAGCGGGATTACGCACCCGGCACCTTGCGCGAAAAGCTCTACGGCCCGGGCCGCGCGCGGCTCGGCGCGGACCACCCGGCGGCGCGCTTCCGCATCGGCGGGGGATGAGTGCGATAAGTGCCGGGGGGCCTATTCGAGCGCGGCCCCGGCAGGGGCGCGGGACAATGCGCGCCGCCGGCGCAGCAACAGCAGCAGCGGCAGCGAGGCGGCGATGACCAGCATCATGAATTTGTAGTCGTCGATATAGGCGACCATCGCCGCCTGCCGGGTCGCCTCGGCGTTCAGCGCGGCGATGCCGGGGAGGTGGGTCAGGCTGTAGGGCGCCGGCATGAAGGGCGGCCGCGCCAACGGGTTGTCGGGACGCAGCGACTCGACCAGCCGCGAATGGACGATCTGGGTGTTCTGGATCAGCAGGGTCTCGACCAATGAGATGCCGACGCTGCCGCCGATATTGCGCATCAGGCTGAAAATGGCCGTCCCCTGCGTCACGGTCTGGCGCGACAGGGTCGAAAAGGTGACCGTCGACAGCGGCGTGAAGATGAAGCCCATCCCGAACCCCTGCAATAGGCCCGTGACGATGACCGGGTCCATGCCCATGGCGAGCGACCACCCGGTCATCTGCCACAAGGACAGGCCGGTCAGGGTGAGCCCGACAAAGATCAGCAGCCGCGTGTCGACCCGGCCGATCATTCGGGCGACCGCAAACATCGCGATCATCGTGCCGACGCCGCGCGGCGCGGTGACGAACCCCGTCGTCACCACCGGATAATTCATCAGATCCTGCAACATCGTCGGGATCAGGATCGAGGTGCCGTTCAGGATGATGCCCATAAAGAACATCAGAACGATGCCGGCCAGGTAATTCGCATCTTTCAACAGGTCGCGGTTGAGGAACGACCGATCGGTCGCCGTCGCGGTGTGGACGACGAACAGGTAAAAGGCGAGGCCGCTGATCGCCGCCTCGATCCAGATCTCGGTCGAGCCGAACCAGTCCTTCAATTCGCCGCGGTCGAGCAGCATCTGCAGGGCGCCGATCGCGATGCCGAGGCTGACAAACCCGAAAAAGTCAAAGGCTTCGCGGCGGGCGGTGCGGCTCTGCTGGATGAACAGAAAGATGCCGAGCGCCGACAAGATCCCGACCGGCAGGTTGATGTAAAAGACCCAGCGCCAGTTGTAATTGTCGGTGAGCCAGCCGCCCAAGGCCGGCCCGACGATCGGGCCGAGCATGACCCCGATGCCCCAGACCGCCATCGCCTGAGCATGGCGCTCCGGCGGGTTGGTCTGCAACAGCACCGATTGCGACAACGGCACCAGCGCCGCGCCGCAGATCCCCTGCAACAATCGAAAGAGCACCAGTTGCGTCAGGCTCGCCGCGGCGCCGCACAGGGCCGAGGCGATCGTGAAGCCGATGACCGAGATCAGAAAGACGTATTTGACGCCAAAGCGGCCGGCGAGCCAGCCGGTCAGCGGCGTCATGATCGCCGCAGCGACAATGTATGAGGTCAGCACCCAGGCGATCTGGTCCTGGCTGGCCGACAGGCTGCCCTGGATGTGCGGCAGGGCGACATTGGCGATCGTGGTGTCGACCCCCTGCATGATGACGGCCAGGATGATCGATACCGTGATCGCCGCCCGGTTGCGGTCGGGCCCCGAGGAAGACTCGCTCACGATGTACGCCGTATTGCCCCTGCCCTAGTCCTCCTCCACAGGCGGGAGCTGACTGGGGAGCGCCGCACCACCCCCACCCCGGCCCTCCCCCATCGAGGGGGAGGGAGGGCGGCGGTCGAGCCCTCCCCCTTGATGGGGGAGGGATGGGAGGGGGTGAACTGCATCTCCGGCCGTTGGCGACCCGCTCACCGCTCCGCCGCGTGCGAGGTGTCGGTGAAGCCGAGCCAGGCAAACGCGCGCTCGATCCGCCCGAGCCAGGGCTGGCGGTAGCCGGTGTCGACGTCGACAGTGGCGGAGAGCCCGGCATGCAGCGGCGTGCCGGGGTCAACATTGGCAAGGCTGATCCGCACCGGCAGGCGCTGCACGACCTTGACCCAGTTGCCGGTCGCGTTCTCGGCCGGCAACAGGGCGAAGGTCAGGCCGGTGCCGGGCGACAGGCTCTCGACCGTGCCGGTGAAGGCGGCGTCGGGATAGGTGTCGACCTCGACCGTCGCCTTCTGGCCCGGGCGCATGTGGGTCAGTTCGGTTTCCTTGAAATTGGCCGTGACCCAGATGCGCTTGTCCGACATCAATGAGAACAGCGGCGTCGAGGCGTTGACGTAATCGCCGACCTGAAGCTGGTCGACCTTGGTGACGACGCCGGATTCGGGGGCGCGCACGGTCGTGTAGGAAAAGTTGAGCAAGGCGCGGTCGAGCGCGGCCCTCGCGCTCTCGACCTTTGGATGCTGGTCGACCGGCAGGTTCGGGTTGCCGCCGAGGCTCGCCAGGGTATTGGCGAGATCATTCTGGTCGGCGGCGAGCTGCGCCTTGGCCATCTGGTAGTCGTGGCTCGCCTGGTCGAATTGCGCCTGCGAGGCGGTGCCCGAGGCCAGGAGGCGCTGCTGGCGGCCGAACTGTACCTCGCGATAGGAAAGGGTCGCCGCCGCCGCCCTGGCGTCGGCAAGCTTTTGCTGATAGGTCGCCTTCAGCGCCTCGATCTCCATCCGGGTCGTGGCGAGGTTTGCCTTGGCCTGGGCGACCGCGATCTGGAACGGCCGCGGATCGAGCCGGAACAGGACCTGGCCCTTGCCGACCCTCTGGTTCTCGCGCACCGCGATCGCGACGACGCGGCCGGAGACGTCGGTGCTGATCGACACCCGCGCCGCCTCGACATAGGCGTCCTCGGTGGCGACAAAGCGGCCGCCGGTCAGATACCAATAGGACGCGACCAATAGGACCAGCAGCGGCCCGGCGACCATCAGCGGCAGCCGCAATTTCTGACGCCAGGTGCGGTGGGCGCGCACGCGCGCGGCCGGACTGTCGACCGCAGCCCGCAACGAGCCCACCGCCGAAGGCGCTTCGTTCTCGATCGAGGTCATCAGACCTTGCCTCCTACCGCCGACAGTCGCGCGCGCCGGCCGGCGGGTTCGAGGGCCGGTTCTTCCGCCGCTTCGTCGAGTTCGGCCAGTTCGGCCGCAGCGAGCGAGGGGACCCGCTCGGCGAGGTTGGCGTGGACGCGGCGCAACAGCGCGACCAGGGTTCGCCCCTCCTCGCGGCTGAGGCCGGCAAAGGCTTCGGTGCGCACCTCGCTCGACAATTCCAGGATCGAGGCGATGATCGGCCGCGCCTTCTCGGTCAGGACGAGGCGGTAGGCGCGGCGATCGGCGGGATCGGGCAGCCGCGCGATCCAGCCGTCCTCCTCCATGCGGTCGATCTGGCGCACCAGGGTCATCGGCTTGATTTCGAGAAGATCGGCAAGCCCGGCCTGATTGATCCCCTCGTTGCGCGCCAGATAGCCCAAGACCCGGCACTGCGCCCGGGTCAGCCCGAGGATCAGTTGGGCGCGCTGGTTGAAGCGCCGCGCGAACAGCCGCGCCACCTCGTGCACGATAAATCCGAAACTGCGGTCGAGATCCATGGCCCCGTCCAGACCGGAAAGAGATACGGGTACGTGATAATAAGCCATGATATCAAAATTCCCTCCCCTTCCGCCGAGGTGGAATTGCGCGTCTGGTAGTCGGGAATTCGATGGCTCGCTCGCGGCCGGCGCTAACCGGCGCGGCTCGGGCGCAAGGTGGCCGAGGCGACGGCGACCGGCCGCTTCGGCGCCGCCGCCGGGCGCAGCAACAGCAGCAGCGCGATCGAGCCGAGCACGACCATCATCATCAGCAGGAAATCGTCGACATAGGCGACCATCGCCGCCTGCCGCGTCACCTCGGCGTTCAAGGCAGCGATCCCGGCCGGGTTCGACAGGGAATAGGGCGCCGGCATAAAGGGCGGCTGGGCCAGCGGGTTGTCCGGCCGCAGCCCCTCGATCAGACGCGAATGGACGGTCTGCGTGTTGCTGGTCAACAGCGCTTCCAGGACCGAGATGCCGATGCTGCCGCCGAGATTGCGCATCAGGCTGCGCAGCGCCGTCCCCTGCGTCAGGATGTGCCGCGGCAGATTGGACAGCGCGACCGTGTTCAGCGGCACAAAGGTGCAGCCGAGACCGAGGCCCTGCAGGAAACCCGACAGGATCACCGGCCCCATCCCCATGCCGAGCGAAAAGCCCGCCATCTGCCACAGCGACAGCGCCGTCAACAGAAAGCCGAACAGCAGGATCAGCCGGGCATCGATCCGGTTGATGATGCGCGCCACGAGAAACATCGCCGCCATCGTGCCGAGGCCGCGCGGCACCATGACGAACCCGGAGGTCACGACGGGATAATTCAGCAGATCCTGCAGCATCGTCGGCAATAGCGCCGAGGTGCCGCTCAGAACGATGCCGACGAGGGCCATCAGCACCGTCGCGACCGCAAAGTTGAAGTTGCGCAACAGGTCGCGGTTCAGGAACGAGCGGTCGGTCGCGGTCGCGGTGTGGACCGCGAACAGGTAGAATGCGACCCCGGCGATCGCCGCCTCGATCCAGATCTCGGTCGAGCCGAACCAGTCCTTGAGCTGGCCGCGGTCGAGCATCATCTGCAACGCGCCGATCGCGACGCTCAACGCGACAAAACCGAAAAAATCGAACGCTTCGCGGTGGGTGCGGCGCGTCTCCTGGACAAAGACGAGGATGCCGACGGCGGCGAGGATGCCGACCGGCACGTTGATGTAGAAGACCCAGCGCCAGTTGTAATTGCCGGTCAGCCAGCCGCCGAGCGCGGGGCCGGTGATCGGCCCCATCATCGCGCCGATGCCGAACACCGCCATCGCCTGACCGTGCCGCTCCGGCGGGTTGATCTGCAAGAGCACCGCCTGCGACAGCGGCACCAGGCCGGCGCCGCAGACCCCCTGCAGCAGGCGGAAGACGACGAGCTGCGTCAGGCTCTCGGCGGCCCCGCACAGGGCCGAGGCGATCGTGAAGCCGGCGACCGAGATCAGAAAGATGTATTTGATGCCGAAGCGGCCGGCGAGCCAGCCGGTCAGCGGCATCATGATCGCCGCCGAGACGATGTAGGAGGTCAGGATCCAGGCGACCTGGTCTTGGCTTGCCGACAGGCTGCCCTGGATGTGCGGCAGGGCGACATTGGCGATCGAATTGTCGATCCCCTGCATGATGTTGGCGAGCATGATCGAAAAGGTGATCGCGCCGCGATTGGCGACGCCGCCCGCCCCGCCTTTCACCGCACCGGCTCCGTCATGCGCCGCCCGCTGCCCTAAACCGTTCCGGGCCTATATAGGCCCGAATCTCGCGCGAGTCGTGGCCGGATCGCACCCGCACAGCTGGTCGGCGTAAATTCGATGGCTCGTTCCAAAGGACCGGAAATCGCGCATGATGGGGCTTGCGCGCGGCCAGCGCGGTGGGCTTTTCAAGACTCAGAGATGTCGATGCGCAATCTGGGGGCGCGCTGGGGAGCGCAGCTCGTCGATCTCGGAACCGCCGGCCATCCGCCGCACATCCGCCGCCGGCTCAAGATCCTCAACGCGATGGCGTATCTGATCGTCGTCTCCTCGGCGCTCTACGCCGCCTCCTATGCGATGACCGACGCCCATGTCTATCGCTGGATCATTGCGGTCAATCTCGGCCTCGTCGCGATGGGTCTCTCCATCCCGTTCCTGCACCGCATCCACGAGATCCTCGGCGGTCTGGTCATTGCGGCGACCGAATGCGCGGCCCTGTTTGCCCTGACCGCATTGCTCGGCCGCCAGTCGGGCATCCAGTTGAACCTGATCGTCGGCGCCGCCGCGGCGTTCTTCATCCTCGGGCTCGAACGCCTGCGCCTGTGCATCGCGCTGGTCGCGGTCTGCTTCGGCCTGCACATCGCCGCCTGGCTGCTGTTCCCGCAGGGGATGATGCCGGCCGAGCCGGGATTTCTCGACCAGCTCTATATCTCTTCGGCACTGACCGCCTTTTCGATCACCGCGCTTCTCGTCTATTACGCCTTCCGCCTCGCCGAACGCGCCGAGGCGGAAACCGAGGCCTTGCTGCGCAACATCCTGCCCGACGAGATCGTCGACCGGCTGCGCGCCCGTCCCGGGGAGCCGATCGCCGAGGCCGTCAGCGAAGCCTCGATCCTGTTTTCCGACATCGAGGGGTTTGTCTCCTTGTCGAAGCGGCTCGGGGCGGCGCGCACGGTGGCCCTGTTGAACGAGATGATGCGCCGCTTCGACGCGCTCGCGAGCAGGCACGGGGTCGAGAAGATCAAGACCATCGGCGACGCCTATATGGCGGTCGCCGGCCTGCCGCAGCCGGCGCCGGATCACGCCGCCCGGCTCGCCCGCATGGCGCTCGACATGTTTGCCGAAAGCGCGGCGGTCGCCGCCCAGTTCGGGGTCGCCTTCCGGATGCGGATCGGCATCGCCTCGGGCCCGGTGATGGCCGGCGTCATCGGCACCCGGAAGTTCTCCTACGACGTCTGGGGCGACGCGGTGAACCTCGCCTCGCGCCTTGAATCCTCGGGCGTGCCCGAGCGCGTCCACGTATCGGCCGCCGCCCGCCGCGCGATGGCGCCGTCCTTTGCCTGCGAGCCGCGCGGCGAGATCGAGATCAAGGGTCTCGGCCCGACCGAGACCTGGCTGCTGCTCGACCCGCGCGCCGCCCTGCCGTCCTCGCCGATGAATTGACAGGCCTCCCGGCCCTCCTCATACTCCGCCGCTTTCCTGCTCGACGAGCGCCGCCGCAGGCGGCGAGGCGAGGAGAGGGGCGATGACGGATCCCGGCACAAGGGGCCGGTTTTTTGCGGGGCACAGGCCCCCGGACGACCGGCGACGACGATAGCGCGACGCCTCGGCACCCTTTTTCCGAATTCCGTTCTTCGCGCAGGAGAGACCCCGTGATTTCACCCGTAATGCCGACCTATGCCCGCTGGGACGTTGCCGTCGAGCGCGGCGAAGGCCCCTATCTCTACGCCCCCGACGGCCGCAAATATCTCGATTTCACCAGCGGCATCGCAGTGACCGGGCTCGGCCACTGCCATCCCCACCTCGTCGCCGCCGTGACCGAACAGGCAAAACGCCTGTGGCACGTCTCCAACCTGTTTCAGATCCCCGGCCAGGAGCGTCTGGCCAAGCGCCTTGTCGACAACTCGTTCGCCGACACCGTGTTCTTTGTCAATTCCGGCGCCGAGGCGTGCGAACTGTCGCTGAAGGTCGCGCGCAAATACCAGAGCGCCAGCGGGCACCCCGAACGCTACCGCGTGATCGGCTGCGAGGGCTCGTTTCACGGCCGCACCTTCGCCACCTTGGCGGCGGCCGGAAATGCGCATTACCTCGAAGGCTTCGGCCCGGTGTTCGAGGGCTTCGACCACGTCCCGTTCGGCAATCTGAACGCGATGCGCGCCGCCGTGCGAGAGGACACCGCGGCGATCATGGTCGAGCCGATCCAGGGCGAGGGCGGCGTGCGCGCGGCGCCCGAGGGCTATCTGCAGGGTCTGCGCGACATCGCCGACGAGTTCGGCCTCGTCCTCGTCTATGACGAGGTGCAATGCGGCATGGGCCGCACCGGCCGGCTGTTCGCCCATGAGTGGGAGGGGGTGGCGCCCGACGTCATGGCGGTCGCCAAGGCGCTCGGCGGCGGCTTCCCGATCGGCGCGTGTCTTGCCACCGAGCGCGCCGCCATCGGCATGACCGCCGGCACCCACGGCTCGACCTTCGGCGGCAATCCGCTCGCCGCGGCGGCGGGGAACGCGGTTCTCGACGTCATGCTGGAAGGGGGCTTTTTCGCCCGCGTCGAGGCCGCGGCCGGAGTGCTGCGGCGGCGCCTCGAAGAGCTCGTCGCCGCCTACCCGAAACTGTTCGCCGAATTGCGCGGCGCCGGGCTCCTGCTCGGCATCCGCTGCCACGTGCCGGCCGGCGAGTTTGTCGCGGCCCTGCGCCGGGAGGGCCTCCTGACCCTGACCGCCGGCGAGAACGTCTGGCGCATCCTGCCGCCGTTGATCGTCGGCGAGGCCGAGATCAACGAGGCGCTCGCGGTCATGCACAAGGTCGCCCGGGAATGGCCGGCGTGAGCCCCGTCTTCGGCGCGGCGCGGCGCCTCCCGGGCGAGGTCGAGCCGCCGCGCCATTTTCTCGATCTCGACCGGCTCGCCGGCGGCGAGTTGCGCGGCATCCTCGATCTCGGCTTCGCCTTCAAAAAAGGCCAGCGCCGCGACCGCCCGCTCGCCGGCAAGATCCTGGCGATGATCTTCGAGAAGCCGTCGACCCGCACCCGCGTCTCGTTCGAGGTGGCGATGCGCCAATTGGGCGGCGAGACGATCATGCTCGGCACCGCCGACAGCCAGCTCGGCCGCGGCGAGAGCGTGGCCGATACGGCGCGCGTCTTGTCGCGCTATGTCGACGCCATCATGATCCGCACCAACCAGCCGCAAAAGCTCGACGAATTGGCGGCGCATGCCGGCGTGCCGGTCATCAACGGGCTGACCGACGCCTCGCATCCCTGCCAGTTGATGGCCGACGTGATGACCCTGCAGGAGAAGAAGGGGCCGCTTGGCCATCAGATCGTCGCCTGGAGCGGTGACGGCAACAATGTCGCGGTGAGCTGGATCCACGCCGCGGTCCGCTTCGGCTTCACGCTGCGCCTCGCCTGCCCGGCCGAACTGCCGCCGCCGCCGCGGCTCCTCGAATGGGCCGCGCGCGAAGGCGGCCGCGTGTCGCTCCATGCCGAGCCGATCGACGCCGTCGCCGGCGCCGATTGCGTCGTCACCGACACCTGGGTATCGATGGGGGTTGAGGCCACCGTCAACCGTCACAACATGCTGGCTCCGTATCGCGTCGACGAGCGCCTGATGGCGCACGCCAAGCCCGACGCCGTGTTCATGCACTGCCTGCCGGCCAAGCGCGGCCAGGAGGTGACGGCCGGGGTCATCGACGGCCCGCAATCGGTCGTCTGGGACGAGGCGGAGAACCGGCTGCATGCCCAGAAGGGCATCCTCGTCTGGTGTCTCGGCTAGCCCGGCCCCTCGCGTCGGCGACCAGAGTTCACCGGAGTGTCCGCCCATGCCAGCCCCCCTCGACGAGAGGCCCGACGACCTCGTTCAGCCCTTCCGCATCGATCCCTTCGCCCTGCGCGGCCGGCTCGTTCGCCTCGGCCCCACGATCGACCGCATCCTGTCGCAGCACGATTACCCCGAGCCGGTCGCGGCGCTGCTGGGGGAAGCCATCACGCTCGCGATCGTGCTCGCCGGCGCGCTCAAATATGACGGAGTGTTCACCCTGCAGACCAAGGGCGACGGGCCGATCCGGCTGATGGTCGCCGACGTATCGACCGCCGGGGCGGTGCGCGGCTACGCCCAATACGACACGGAAAAGCTCGAACAGGTGCTCGCCGAGGGCGAGGCCTCCCCGCCCTCGGTGCCGCGTCTGGTCGGCCAGGGCTACATCGCCTTCACCGTCGACCAGGGCGAGGAGACCGATCGTTATCAGGCGATCGTCGAACTCGCCGGGGCGACGCTCGCCGAGTGCGCCCAGCATTATTTCCGCCAGTCGGAGCAGGTCCAGGCCGGCATCAAACTGTCGGTCGGCCGCACCGGAGAAGGCGGCAGCTGGCGCGCCGGCGGGCTGATGCTCGAACGCGTGCCGCCGGAAGGGGGCCGCGCGATCGTCGCCGACGACGTCGAGGACGCGTGGCGCCGCGCGATGGTATTGATGAGTTCGGCGACGCAGGAGGAACTTGTCGATCCCGACCTGCCGCCGCACGGGCTCCTCTATCGCCTGTTCCATGAGGACGGGGTGCGCGTCTACCGTATCCATCCGCTCGAAGCCCGCTGCCGCTGTTCGCGCGAGCGCATCGAGGCGATCTTCCGCGCCTTTCCGCAGAGCGAGATCGAGGAGATGAAAAAGGAGGAGGTCACCACCGTGACCTGCCAGTTCTGCAACAGAAGCTACACCTTCGACGCCGCCGACCTCGCCCGCCTGTCGCCGGCGTGACGGCGTCAGCCCTCACCCGCCTCGCTCCGCTCGGCACCCTCTCCCGCATTGCGGGAGAGGGTGGACCAGCCCGCAGGGCTGGTGGGTGAGGGCTTATCAGCGGAAGCATCCGAATGGCCGCAAATTACGATTCCGAACTCGCCGCCCGCTTCGGGGAGGGAGAAGAGGCGAACCCCGCCGGCGATCTGCCCGAGCTTCCATTCCTGCGCCGGGTGCTGTTGCGGCGCACTCACCGGCGCTACGCCGACCGCCCGGTCTCGGAGCCGCTGTTGCGGCTCTTGTTGGCGGCGGCGTTTTCGGCCTCCTCGAAATCGGATTTTCAGCAGGTCTCGGTCGTCAGGGTCGCCGATCCGGCCCGGCGGCAGCGCCTTCAGGCGCTGGTTCCCGACATGCCTTGGATCGGCGCGGCCCCGGTGTTTTTCGTCTTTTGCGGCGATGCGAGGCGGCTCGAACGCCTCGCCGCCCTGCGCGGCCGTCCCGCCGATAATGGTCGGCTCGAAGGCTTCTTCAACGCCGCGATCGATGCGGCTCTGGTCCTGCAGACCTTCACCCTGGCGGCCGAGGCGGCGGGGCTCGGCTGCTGTCCGATCAGCGTATTGCGCAATCACCCGGACGAGGTCGCCGCGATCCTCGATCTCCCCGACAAGGTCTTCCCGGTCGCCGGGCTCTCGCTCGGCTATCCGGCCGCAGCCGGTCACATCAGCATGCGCCTGCCGCTCGCCGCCACGCTCCACGTCGACCGCTACGACGATACCGGGCTCGCCGCCGCGGTCGAAGCCTATGACCGGCGGCGCGCCGCGCGTTACCAGATCCCGCGCGAACAGCAGCGCGCCCCCGAAATTTTCGGCTACGCGCCGTTCTATGGCTGGTCGGAGGACAAGGTGCGGCAGGCCGCCGAACCCGAAGGCCGGCGCTTTGCCCCCTATCTGCGCGCCCGCGGGTTCACGCTCGACTAGAAGCGCCGGGGCGGCGGAACAGCACATTCTCCCCCGCCTCAAAATCTGTTAAGCGGAGCGGTCTCGGCGTCCTGTTGGGGATCTCTTGCCGCCGCCGAGCCACTCTCGCTTTGGATGCCGAGCATGAGCCTCGAAGAGCTTCGCCATACCGCCGTCAGGATCGGCGCCGTCGCCCTTTTGACGGCGGCGCTTTACGGTTGCGGCAGCGCCGGGGCGGGAGCCCGCACCGCAGCCGACGATCCGGGCCTCGGCTTTATCGGTCAGGTCATGGACCAGGTCCAAAACAGCTATGTCGCGCCGGTGACCAAGCACGAACTGGTCGAGGACGCCCTGCGCGGCATGCTGACCCGGCTCGATCCGCATTCCGACTATATGGACCAGCAGCAGTACCGGCAGATGGCTGCGGTGACGCGCGGGCAATTCGGCGGCATCGGCATCGAACTGACGCTCGAAGGCCGCATCCCGCAGGTGATCTCGCCGATCGACGGCACCCCGGCGGCGCGGGCCGGCATCGAGCCCGGCGACCGCATCATCAAGATCGACGGCCAGGCAACCGACGGCATGGACGTCGAGCAGATCGTCAAGCGGCTGCGCGGCGCGCCCGGCACCCGCGTCACCCTGACGATCCTGCGCACCAACCAGCCGTCCTTCGCGGTCAGCCTGACGCGCCGGATCATCCATGTGGTTTCGGTCAAATCGGCTCTTGAACCCGGCCGGATCGGCTACGTCCGCATCACCACCTTCACCGAAAACACGCCGGCCGAACTCGCCGCCGCGCTCGCCCGGCTGAAGCAGCAGGCGCACGGCCGGCTCGACGGCTTCATCCTCGATCTGCGCAACGATCCCGGCGGGCTTCTCGATTCGGCGGTCGACGTGGCCGGCGACTTTCTGAACGGCGGCGTCGTGGTGACGACGCGCGGCCGCAATCCCGACGACGACCACACGTTCAACGCGCCCGAAACCGGCGATCTGCTGCCGCGGGTGCCGATGGTGGCATTGGTCAACAGCGCTTCCGCCTCGGCGGCCGAGATCGTCGCCGGCGCGTTGCAGGATCACCGGCGGGCGACGGTGATGGGCACCCGCACCTTCGGCAAGGGCTCGGTGCAGAGTATCATCCCGATGGACGGCTACGGCGCCTTGCGCCTGACCACGGCGCTCTACTACACGCCGTCCGGGCGGTCGTTGCAGGGTCAGGGGATCACCCCCAACATCACCGTCCCGGTGCCCCAGGACGAGCAGGTCGCGAATGCCGTCGTCACCTACGAAAGCGATCTCTACGGCGCCCTGAAGAACGGCGGCTCGCTGGGCGGCACCGGCGCGCGGCCGGCGGCGGGCACCGACAACGCGGCGAACGACCATCCGATCAAGCCGCTGCTGATCGGGACGCGCCGGGACGCCCAGCTCGAAGCCGCGATCGCCTATCTGCATCGCGCAGTGCGCGAGGCGGCGGGACCGCACCCGGGCTGAGCGGGCCGTCAATCGCAGGACCAGAGCCCCTCACCCCGGCCCTCTCCCCGCATGCGGGGAGCCCGCGCTGAAAGCGCGGGAGGGTGAGGGGGTATCCATCATAGCCGCGGCATCAGCGGGGCCAGGAACTCGCGCAGGGCCGGCGACCATTTGGCGTGCTCGGGCCCGCTCGCCAGGTGCCCCATCTCGCTGTCGATCTCGAAATAGCGGGCGGCGACGCCGGCGGCGGCGAGCGCAGGCATGACCTCGGGGGCGAGCGCAGGCGGGAACAGTTTATCGGTGCGGCACAACACGTAGAGCAATTTCGCCCGGATCCTGCCGAAATCCCTGACCGTATCGAAGCCGATCGTCGCCCGCCGCAGGATCACCAATGAGTTGGCGTCCCAATTGCGCGCCCACTCCTCGGCCTGGGCGCGGATCGCTGCCTCGCGCGCAGCCTTGTCGGGATAGCGCGGTGCGAGCTGCTCGTCGATGCCGTAGCCTTTGAGGGTGTCGATCCGCATCTCGGTCAGGACGCGCTTCACGCCGCCGCGGTCGTAATACCAGCCGCCGTTCCATTCGGGGTCGCTTTCGAGCCGCGCCAGTAATTCGGCGAGCCGCCGCTCGGCGTTCTGCGCCCGCGGCGCGGTGACGACCGGGACGACGGCGTCCATCATGTCGGGGTATTGCACGGCCCATTGGAACGCCTGATAGCCGCCATAGGACGGGCCGGCGACCGCGACGAAATGCCTGATGCCGAGATGATCGACGAGCGCCTTCTGGGCGGCGACGATGTCGCGCACCGTGATCGCCGGAAAATCCGGGCCGTAGAGCCTGCCGGTCGCAGGATTGACGCTCGCCCCGTTGGTCGAGCCGAAGGACGAGCCGAGCATGTTCGAGGCGACGACGAAGAGCCGGTCGGTGTCGATCGCCTTCCCCGGCCCGACGAGCCCATCCCACGATCCCGGCTGGTTGTTGTTGGCCGGATTGCGGCCGGCGAAATGATGGCTGCCGGTATAGCCGTGCGTCAGCAATACCGCGTTGCCGCCGTCGGCGGCAAGCCGCCCGTAGGTCTCGTAGGCGAGCTTGGCCTCCGGCATGACCTGGCCGTTCTGCAATGGCAGGTTGCGGATCGTAAAAAAGCGGTCCTCGACGGTTCCGAGATCGGCGGCCATCGGAATCCTCCCTGTTGGCCGGCGAATTCTGCCACGCCGGTCGCCGTCCTGTCACCGCCCCCGCCCGCGCGGCGCTTCCGCGCCGGAGGGCTTCGCGCTACACCGGGGCTATGACAATCCCGGACCTGCCGCGGCGCGCCGCCGTTTTGCTTTTTCTCCTCCTCGCCGGCTGCGGCAGCGCCGGCCTGCCGCCCTTGCCGGCCGATCACGTCGAGGCGAGCTTCCCGCCGCACGGTCTCGCCGATGCGATCGTCGTCGACGCCCTCGCCCGATTGCCGTTGCGTCGGGCGGAACTGGTGGCGCCCGACGGCAAGGCAACCCCCTCCGGCCCGATCGACGTCAATCCGACGCCGAGCCGGACCTCCTATCAGGCGGTCGCCAGCCATCCCTATGGCGGCAGTCTCGCCGGGATCGGCCCGCGCGAAGACCTGCTGCAGCTTCCCTCCGGCGCCGCGCCGCAGACCGAGAGCCGGCTCCTCGAAATGCATTCGACCGCTACGATTGCCGTGCCGGACCCGGTCGCCTATCGCCGCGCCTGGCGGACTTACCGTATCCGCCTGCTGCTCGGCACGCCGCCCGCGCCGCTCGACAGCGAGACAATCCCGGCTCCTGCGCCGCCGTCCCCTGTTTCGCCCTCTCCCCCGCTGGCCGGGGGAGAGGGTAGGGTGAGGGGGCCGTAGAGGGCAGATTCCGGCGTCGCCCCCCTCACCCTGCCCGCTCCCCCCGCAAACGGGGGGAGAGGAAAAGAAAAAAGCGCCGCTGGGCATTTGTGGATGAACCCAGTGAAATTTGCTTAGGCGTCGCCGCGGCGGGCCCAGGCGAGAAGGCGATCGAGAAAGGCGGCGCCGGCGGCGAGCTGGGGCAGGGTGATGTATTCGTTCGGCCGGTGCGCCACCGCGATCGCGCCCGGGCCGCAGATGATTGCGGGGATGCCGGCCTCTTGGAAATGGCCGGCCTCGGTGGCAAAGGCGATTGCGACGGTCCCGTTGGCGCCGCTCAATCGGCGGGCGAGCGCTTCGGCCGGCGAGCCCGGATCGGGGACGAGCGGCGGCACCAATGCGACCGGCTCGGTCGCGACCGCGGCGCCGTCGTGGACGCGGCGCATCCGCGGCAGCAGATCGGCGTCGACAAACTGCGCGATATGGGCCAGCGGCGCCGCCGGGTCCTCGCCCGGCAGGGTGCGGAATTCCCACGAGAAGGCGCATTCGCGGGCGATGATGTTGACCGCCGTGCCGCCTTCGATCACGCCGATGTTGAAGCTCGTGTAAGGCGGGTCAAAGCCGCTTGCAGGCCGCGCGCGGGCGCGGCTCTCGGCCGCGAGCCGGCCGATTTCGGCGATGATCTCGGCCGCCGCGGTAATCGCGTTGACGCCGTGCTCGGGCAGGCTCGAATGGGCCTCGCGCCCTTCGACGCGGGTGCGCAGAAACGACAGCCCCTTCTGCGCGTTGCCGATCTGCATCTCGGTCGGCTCGCCGATGATCGCAAGGCGCGGCCGCGCCTCGCCCTCGGGCAGGGCGCGGATCAGAGCCGGAACGCCGAGGCAGCCGACCTCTTCGTCAAAGCTGAAGGCGAGATGCAGCGGAACCGCGAGCGGGTGCGCAAGCGCCTCGGGCACCAGCGCCAGGACGAGCGCGATAAAACCCTTCATGTCGGCGGCGCCGCGCCCGTAGAGGCGGTCGCCGCGCCGGTCGAGACGGAACGGGTCGCTGTCCCAGTCCTGCCCCGCGACCGGCACGACGTCGGTGTGGCCGGACAGGATGACGCCGCCCCGCCCCTCGGGTCCGATCGTCGCGAACAGATTGGCTTTTGTCCCCGCCGCATCGTAGGTCAGGGTGCAGGCGACGCCGTGGCCGTCGAGATAGTCGGCGACCCAGCGGATCAGCCCCAGGTTCGAGTGCGCCGAGACCGTGTCGAAACCGACGAGGTGTTCGAGGATTTCGACCGGGATCCCGATCGCGGCGGGGTTCATCGGCTCACACGTTGGGCAGGCGGGTCTCGCCCGGGGTGCCGATCATCGATAAGACTTCGCGGCGGCTCGACGGGTCGGCGCGAAAGGCGCCGAGCATGCGGCTCGTCACCATCGTGACGCCGGGCTTGTGGACGCCGCGGGTGGTCATGCATTGATGCGCCGCCTCGATGACCACGGCGACGCCTTTCGGCTGCAACACCTCGTCCAAGGTGTTGGCGATCTGCGCCGTCATCTTTTCCTGGATCTGCAATCGTTTGGCATAGACCTCGACGAGCCGGGCGAGCTTTGAGATGCCGACAACGCGGTTGTTCGGCAGATAGGCCACGTGGATCTTGCCGATGATCGGCGCGATGTGGTGCTCGCAATGCGATTCAAAGCGGATGTCCTTGAGGACGATGATCTCGTCGTAGCCGTCGATCTCCTCGAAGGTGCGCTGCAACAGGGCCACCGGGTCCTCGGCATAGCCGCTGAAGAACTCCCGATAGGCGCGCACGACGCGATCCGGCGTGCCGAGGAGCCCCTCGCGGGCCGGGTCGTCGCCGGCCCAGCGGATCAAGGTGCGCACCGCCTCCTCGGCCTCTTCGCGGGTCGGCCGCCGCACTTCCCGCAGACGTGCTTTCGCCAGGGGCGCCTGCGGCGCCAGGACATTCGCCATCAAATTCTCTCTCTTGTGGTTGGGAAGAGCGGCAGGAACAAACGCGCCGCGTTCAATTGATCCGCACCGGCTGATGCGGGCTGTCGAGCGAGAAAGCAGGGATATCGACCGAGAAGGTCTCGCCCTCCCGCGTTTCCATGTCGTAGGTCCCGACCATGATGCCGGACGGGGTGGCGAGCGGCGTTCCGCTCGTATATTCAAAGCTTTCCCCGGGCGCCAGAACCGGCTGCTCGCCGACGACGCCGGGGCCGCGCACCTCCTGCACCTGTCCGCGGTTGTCGGTGATGCGCCAGTGGCGTCGCCGCAATTGGACCGTCTCGCGGCCGCAATTCTCGATGCGGACGTGGTACGCCCAGACATAGTGGTTGTCGGTCGGGGACGACTGGTCTTCGAGGTAGAACGGCTTGACCGTCACCGTGATCGAGCGGGTCGTTTGCGAGTACATCGCCGGTATCCCTCGTTATCCGAGCCACAGCGCCGCCGACGGGGCCGGATCGCGCGCTCCAACCGCGACAATGTCGGTCGGTCGCAGAAAGCCGTCAAGATTGCCGCGCCGGCGCGAGGCTGTCGAGGATCCGCTCGTCGACGGCCTGACGCGAGCCCGCGCTACCCAGCGGCTGAATGCAGACGTGGTCGGCGCCGGCGTCCCAGTGCTGCCGGACGCGCTCGCCGATCGCCCGCTCGTCGCCCCAGGCGACGATGGCGTCGACAAAGCGGTCGGAGCCGCCGCCGGCAAGCTCGTCGCCGAACCCCTGCTGGCGCCAGCAGCGGACGTAATTGTCGAGCTGCATGTAGCGGGCAAGCGTCTGGCGCGCCGCCGCACGCGCCCGGCCGGGATCGCTCTCGAACAGGACCATCTGTTCGGGACAGAGCCATTTGCCGGGACCAAGGATCTGGCGCGCCCGGCGGGTGTGCTCGGGAGTGGTGTTGTAGGGATGCGCGCCGTCGGCCAGTTCGGCCGAGAGTTCGAGCATCCGCGGCCCCAGCGCGGCCAGGATCAAGCGCGGTTTCTCGTGCGGTTCCGGGGCCTGATAGGCCGCCTTCTTCATGCCTTCGACATAGGCGCGCATCGTCGCCAGCGGCTTGCCGTAATGGTGCCCGCGCAGCCCCTCGACGCTCGGCGCGTGCGACACGCCGAGACCGAGCAGAAAGCGGTCCTCGGACTGCTCATTGAGCCCCTTCTGCGCCGCCGCCATCGCGGTCGGGTCGCGGGCGTAGATGTTGGCGATCCCGGTCGCGACAATCAATTTCTGCGTGTTGGAGAGCAGCCAGGAGGAATGCACCAGCGCGTTGCGCCCGCGGCTTTCGGGGATCCACAGCGCGGCATAGCCGCGCGCCTCGATGCGCCCGGCAAAAGCCGCCGCCTCGGCCGCATTCATCGCATCCATCGAGACCCACACGCCGAGCTTGCCCAGTTCCATCGCCGCTCCCTCCGTTACGAGGCCTCCCTGTCGACTGCGCAGTTTCGGCCGCGCCGGCGCCGCCGTCCAGCCGTGATCGCGTTTGCTCCTCACTCCCTCCCTCTCCCCGCGCGCGGGGAGAGGGAGGGATCCGCGTCAGCGGGAGGGTGAGAGGCGAACACGCTCCTTGTTCCGCCGCGGCAGCTTTGCGATATGAGGCCAACCCATGCCTGCTCCCTTTGCCGTCCTGTTTCGCGACTGCCTCGGGCCCGGCCCTGCCGCGCCGGCGCGGGGAGGCGCGACGGGATGAGCTTCCACAGGCGGCCGACCCCCGCCGCGCCGCCTGGACCGCGGGCGAAGGGCCGCTTCAAGGACGAGTTGCGCGCCCTCAAGGGGCTCCTCCCCTATCTGTGGCCGCGCGGAGCGCGCGAACTCAGAGTGCGGGTCGTCCTGGCGCTCGTCCTGCTGCTCGCCGGCAAGCTCGTCAACATCTACGTGCCGTTTCTCTACAAGGAGGCGGTCGACGCCTTGTCGCCGGGCCGTCTGCCGGCGGGGCGCGGGCTTCTCGCGGTGCCGGTCGTCATCATCGTCGCCTACGGCCTGGCCCGCATCATGGCGCAGGGCTTCAACCAGTTGCGCGACGCCGTGTTTGCCAAGGTCGGGCAGCGGGCGGTGCGCCAGATCGGGCTCGGCGCCTTTCGCCACGTCCATGCGCTGTCCTTGCGTTTTCACCTGGAGCGCCGCACCGGGGGTGTTGCGCGCGCGATCGAGCGCGGCACCGCCGCGATCGACTTTCTGCTCTCCTTCATATTGTTCAACGTCGCGCCGACCCTCGTCGAGATCCTGTTGGTCTGCGCGATCCTGTGGCGGCTTTACGACTGGCGCTTTGCCGCCGTCACAATGACGGCGATCATTCTCTACATCGCCTTCACCTTTGCCGTCACCGACTGGCGGGTGCGCTTCCGGCGCGAGATGAACGACCGCAACAGCGAGGCCAACAGCAGGTCGGTCGACGCCCTGCTCAATTACGAGACCGTCAAGTACTTCGCCAATGAGGAGCACGAGGCGCGCCGCTACGACCGCGCGCTCGCCGCCTATGAACGCGCCGCGGTCAAGAGCGGGACGACCCTGGCGTTGCTCAATATCGGCCAGGGCATAATCATCTCCGGCGGCCTCGTCGTGGTGATGATCCTGGCCGGGCGCGGCATCGCCGCCGGGCGGATGACGATCGGCGATTTCGTCCTGGTCAACGCCTATCTGCTCCAGCTCTACACGCCGCTCAACTTTCTCGGCATGGTCTATCGCAACATCAAGCAGTCCCTGACCGATCTCGAACAGATGACGGCGCTCCTCGCGGTTGCGCCCGAGGTCGAGGACCGGCCCCGGGCGCCGGCTCTTGTCGTCGGACGCGGCGCCGTCGCCTTCCGCCATGTCGATTTCGGCTACGACCCGCGGCGGCCGATCCTCCATGACGTCGATTTTCGCGTGAAGCCGGGCGCCCGGGTCGCGATCGTGGGTCCGAGCGGCGCCGGCAAATCGACAATCGCGCGGCTGTTGTTCCGCTTTTACGACGTCGGCGCCGGCGCCGTCGAAATCGACGGCAACGATATCCGCGCGGTCAGCCAAAGGAGCCTGCGCCGCGCGATCGGCGTGGTCCCGCAGGATACCGTGTTGTTCAACGACACGATCACTTACAATATCGCCTATGGCCGTCCGGACGCCGGCCGCGCCGCGGTCGAGGAGGCGGCGCGGCTCGCCCATATCCACGACTTCGTCGCCGCCTTGCCCGACGGCTACGACACGATTGTCGGCGAGCGCGGCTTGAAGCTCTCGGGCGGCGAGAAGCAGCGCGTCGCAATCGCCCGCGTCTTTCTGAAGGCGCCGCCGATCCTGATCCTCGACGAGGCGACTTCGGCGCTCGACAGCAAGACCGAGCGCGAGATTCAGAAAAGTCTGGCTGAGGTCTCGGCCGACCGCACGACGCTTGTCATCGCCCACCGGCTGTCGACGATCGTCGACGCCGACGAGATCCTCGTGCTCGAAGGAGGGCGCATCGTCGAACGCGGCGATCACGCCGCGCTAGTGCGGCAGGAGGGCGTCTATCGGGCGATGTGGGCGCGCCAGCAGGACAAAGCGCGGCGCGAAGCGGCATTGGCCGCCGAGTAACACGCAACGCAATTCGGAGGGCTGCGTCGATGCCGCGGGTCTGCAAGATTTTGCTTGTCGAGGATTACGACGAGGTTCGCGAGATGCTGAGCGAGGCGCTCGACCTCGAGGGCTTCCAGTTCACCGCTGTCGCCTCGGCCAGGGAGATGCACGAAGCGCTCGACCGGGAGGATTACGACATCGCCGTGATCGACATCTCGTTGCCCGGCGGCGAGGACGGGTTCACCCTCGCCGAGGCCGCGCACGATCTGGGCTGCGGCGTCATCCTGATCACCGGCGACCACAGCCATAAGGAGCGCCTCGAACAGAGCGGCCATCATCATCTGCTGAAGCCGTTCGGCGTGCGCGATTTCCTGGCCCTGGTCTCGCGCGTCTTGGCCGAAATCGCGAGCCGCTGCGTGCGGCGCAAGCGGCGCAACGGGGAGTTCTTCCCATTGCGCGCGGGGTGAGGGCGGATCCGGCGATGAATGCGGCGCCCGAGGCGCTGCTGCGGGGCGACCGGCGCGCCCTCGCCCGCGCCATCACGCTGGTCGAATCAACCCGGCCCGAGCACCGCCGCGAGGCCGAGCAGCTCGTCGCAGCGATCCTGCCGCTGACCGGCAAGGGGGTGCGCATCGGCATCTCGGGCCCGCCCGGCGCCGGCAAATCGACCTTTATCGAATGTTTCGGGCGGATCGGCGTCGAGGAGGGGCGGCGGATTGCGGTCCTGGCCGTCGATCCGGCGTCAACGCGCGGCGGCGGCGCCATTCTCGGCGACAAGACGCGGATGAGCGCACTCTCGCGCCTTTCCGGGGCGTTCATCCGACCGTCCTCGGCCGGCGCCGCGGGCGGCGGGGTCGCCCGCCGCACGCGCGAGGCGATCCTCGTCTGCGAGGCAGCCGGGTTCGACACGGTCCTCGTCGAGACGGTCGGGGTCGGCCAGGCCGAAACCGCGGTCGCGGAGATCGTCGACATGTTCGTGTTGATCCTGCCGCCGGCTGCGGGCGACGAATTGCAGGGGTTGAAGCGCGGCATCGTCGAACTGGCCGATCTGATCCTGGTCAACAAGAAGGACGGCGAACTCGCCGCCGCAGCCGAGCGCTCCGCCGCCGAATATGCCAACGCCGTGCGCCTCCTGCGTCCGGCGCGCGACGAGTGGCGGGTCCGGGTGCGCGCCGTCTCCGCACTCGAAGGCACCGGCATTGCCGAAATCTGGCGGGAGGCGGCGGAGTTCCGCGCCGCGCTCGAACAGACCGGCGCCTGGGCGCGGCGCCGCGCCGAGCAGGCGCGCGCGGCCCTGTGGTCCGAGATCGGCGACAGCCTGTTGGAGCGCTTCCGCGCCGCGCCGGGCGTGGCAGAGCGCCTCGCCGCGCTCGAAGACGAGGTCATGGCCGGCCGCCGCACTCCCGCGGCTGCCGCGGGGTTATTGCTCGCCGCCTTTTTGCAAGAATCGGAGTAGGGCGGAAAAGCGGAGCGCATTCCGCCATCTTCGATCCTGGCTCCGGCCCGGCGGAATGCGCTCCGCTTCGCTTCGCTTTTCCGCCCTACAGCACCATCTGCGTCTGCGTCACGAGGGCGACGAGGCGGCCTTCGGCGGTGGTGATCCGGGTCTGCCAGATCATTGTGCGCCGGCCGCGATGGACCGGCGTCGTCTCGCCGATGATGCGGGCGCCGAGCGGCGCCGGCGCGACAAAATTGGTCTTGCTCTCGATCGTCGTCGTCGCGGCGCCTTCCGGCAGGTTCAGCACCGTGCCGACGGCGCCGAGCGTGTCGGCAAAGGCCATGATCGCGCCGCCGTGCAACACCGGCGGGCGGGTGCACAGATCCTCGCGCACGACCATCTCGGCGATGATCCTGTCCGGCGCGGCGGCGGTGAAGGCGATCCCGAGCAGGGCGGCAAAAGGCAGCATGTCGGCGCGGATGCGCGCCAGCAGATCGTCCATTCTTCACCTCCCGCGAAACTGGGGCTTGCGTTTTTGCTGGAAGGCCTCAACGCCTTCGCGAAAATCCTCGGAGCCGCGCAGGCGGCCGTAGCATTGCCCTTCCAATTCGATGGCGAGCGAGAGCGGCGCCTCCTCGATATCGTTCAGCAGCTTTTTCGCGGTGCGCTGGGCGAGCGGCGAGAAGCCCCGCAACTCCTCGGCCAATGCGTCGGTGCGGGCTTCGAGTTCCTCATCGGGGGCGCACAGCGTGGCGATCCCCCAGGCCTCCGCCTCGCGCCCGGAAATCCGGCGCGAGCGCATGACGATGTCCTTGGCGCGGGTGATCCCGACCATTTTCAGCAACCGCGCCGCCCCGCCCGAGCCCGGGATCTGCCCGAGGCGCTGCTCCGGCAAGGCGTAGAGACAGCTCTCGGCGGCGATGCGGAAATCGCAGGCAAGCGTCAATTCAAAGCCGACGCCAAAGCAGTAACCCCGGGTGGCGGCGACGACTGGTTTGCGGCAGCGCGCCGGCGCGGCGATGTTCCAGGCGAGATGCGCAACGTGCTCGGGCGAGGCTTCGAGAAAGCCGCTGATCTCGCCGCCGCTCGAAAAATGCGCGCCCACCGCCCGCAACACGATGATGCGGACCGCCGGGTCGGCGTCGAGCGCCGCGAAAGCGGCGGCCAATTCCTCGCGCTGCGCCATCGTGATCACGTTGAACGGCGGCCGGTCGAGAATGACGTCGGCGCGCTCGCGCGCGGCATCGACCGCGACGTGAAACCCGTCGCAATCGCGCGCGAGGGCCGCCGCGGAGGTGCTATGAACCATCACTCATCTCCTTCGGCGCAGCCCTGGGAGGGACTCGCCCATCGGCCAAAAGTTGGAGATTTCGCATGCAGCGTGCCAAGCTATCTGACGTTTGTGATGCCCTCTCCACTCGCCACCCCGTCATTGGATCCTCAACGAATTCAATCATCCGAACTGTATAAAGCGGACCAACAGAGCGCCCGCTACCCTCCCTTGGCACAAGATCATAACGAATTTCTCGCCGGCGAGACCGCCGCGATAAATTGACAAGCTCGCCTTTGGGATTGTCTAGGGCATCTGGATTATTTGGCAGCAAGCCAACTCTGATCCCCAACAGCGATGCAATACGCTCGCGGTCAGCTAACAGCCAAGATTCGATTGCTCGAACGACTACCCGAAGGTACATTCGAGCGGATGGTTTCGCGAGCCACTTTTGCATGCAGGGCAGAGCGCACTCACAGTCGCGATCTAAATCAACGAGAACGATCCACGGCAGGTGCCGAGCTGCGTTGTTATAGCCATTGAGGGATTTCAGCAAAAACTGCTTCCCCTTTCGGCCGTAAACTGACCCAAGGTCTATCCCGACATGACCCAGCACTCGTCGTAGAACAGCTTCGTCTAAATCTCCTTCAACTGCGGCGGTAATGGCTGGGTGCACGGGAAAGCCACAATCAGTTTCCAAAAAGGGCGAGCTGCTGCGGTTTTGGCGGGCGGGTTTCGGGAAACAGTACGTCAGGTAGGGGCACTCCACCTTCGACCAAATCTTTTGCCTGTCTCAGATCCTTTGCGACTTCGACACGAGTGCCCTCAGGGTCGGGTTTGAGCAGCAAAACTTCATCCAAGCCAATCCCCTCATCCCGGAGCAGGTCGGCTGAATGAGAGCTGACAAGGACCTGCCTCCCAGTACGCCGTTGCATTCTGGCAAACATTTGAGGGAGGAAGCGGACCACGTCCGGATGCAGCGAAAGCTCAGGCTCTTCCAACAGGAGCGGGCCGGACTCGTCCAGAACCGCCCAGAGAAGGCCAAGCAACCGTAAAGTCCCGTCCGAGAATTGCTCCTCCGTCTGCCAAGCGCCTTGTGGCCGCCAATGTTCGTATCGGCCACGGAGATGCGGCGCTCCTACCTCGTCACGGAAAAATTGGAATTCCTGAAGCTGCGGGACGGCAACCTTGAGGGCTTCGCCGATTTTACGCAGGCGTGCATTACGCGTGCGGTCCGGCGCGCGCGCGACCTGCTCCAGGAAATCTGATCCGAATGGATCCTGCGCTCGCCCAATATAGCGATCGGTGTCCCGAACAAGCTGGGGAACGAGGTGCAGATAGCGCACTGTCTGAAAGAATTCAGAAAGCCCGCGAAACGGACGGTTCACGTTTACTTGTTCTAGATACGTCTGATGCAGCCGCGCGGGATCCCGATCGTCTTCGGAATTCGGGCGATGGAGGATCTCATCATCTGCGTGTTTGACGACCTCACGCCGCAGGAAAGGTCGTTGGCGATTGTCCTGGCTGAAGCTTAGTTCATATTGCCATTCGGGCGGTCCCATTGTGCCGCCTACGGCAACCCCGATCTCGACATCGGGGTAACGTCTGGCTGCGAGGCAACGGAGCTTCGAGACACCACCTCGCTTCGCTATGGCTTCTTGAAACCCGCCGCCCAACGCTACGAGGTCGTGGAGGAACCGGAATGCGTCGAGCAGGTTCGATTTACCCGAGGCATTTGGACCTATGAGGAATACGCGACCTTGCAGCGCTACATCGATGTGAACGAAATTACGCCAATTCGCGAGCCGTAGCTGCGCGAACCTGAAGGCTTTCGGGGCAGATGATTTCATGATCGAAGTTCGGATCGGCCGGAGGCTCCGATGAGGTCTATGCCGGAATGAGCCAAATCCGGTATACGGGTTTTCAGGATATCGGTTGCCCAAGCCGTTAGGGAAGCACTTCCCTCTCGTATTCCCCGGTGACGAGCTTCCTACGCAGGATCTTGCCGGCCGGCGATTTTGGGATCTCGGCGACAAAGACCCAGCGGCGCGGGCGCTTATAGTCGGCGAGCGCGGAGTTCCGGCACCACTCGTCGAGCGCCGCTTCGTCGATTGCCGCGGCCCGCTCGACAAAGGCGGTCACGATCTGGCCCCAGCGCTCGTCCGGAAGGCCGGCGACCGCGACCTCGGCGGCGGAACTGCTCGATGTCGTCCGCCGCGAATACCGCGCCGCCCGCGGGGGTAAGGGGCGGAGTGCGGCGGGTCGCCGCTGGCGGCCGCCTCCAATGCGCGCGATGCAAGGGAAGCCGTACTCCGGCTCGACGGCCAGCCGGTCTGTCGGCGCTTGCCATGAGCGCCTGCTGCAATTACTCTTCGCCATAGTGAGCCCGGACCTGACCTACGGCACCCGATTTTCGTACCGCCGGTTCACTCTGGCGGCATAGGGTCACAGTCCGACGAATATTCCCGAGCCGCCCACCCGAGGCGGCTTTTCTGTTTTGGGCTCTCGAAACTGAAATTCTGCCGATGGTGCGACGGCCTACCCCGCAAAGGAGGTCAGGCATGTCCAATATGGCACCCATCGAAGGCCGATCCGTCTGGTTGGGATCGCAGATCGATGACCGCAAGAAAGCTCTTTACGTCCTCTCGGCAGCGGAAATAGACGAGATAGATGCAGCCCTCCATCATCTGCGCTCGTCGGGCGATGTCGATTTTCCCGCCATCACACCCGCCTCGTTCCCGCTGCCCAGGTTCGGAAGATCTCTGGCCGCTCTATCGGATGAGCTGCGCGACGGGCAGGGGTTCTTCCTGCTCCGAGGGCTTCCTTGCGATCGTTACGCGATCGATGATATCGCGCGGATCTATGTCGGCCTGATGTCTCACCTCGGGCAACTGATCCCGCAGTCCTACCGTGGCGAATTGCTCGGACATGTGATGGACGTGAGCGATATTGAGGCTCAGGCACGGGGCTACCATGCGGGCGGTGCGCAGGGCATGCACACCGACAATTGCGACGTCGTTTCCCTGCTCTGCGTTCGGGCCGCCAAGGCTGGCGGAACAAGCCGAATCGTCAGCGCCGGGGCCGTTCACAACCGATTGCTGGAGCAGCACCCGGATCTGCTCGGACTGCTTTATCGGGGTTTCGTATTCCGCCGCATGGATCTCGATGCACAATTCGGCTCCGGCATATCCAGCAAGAAGATAGCGATTTTCTCCCGCGAAAGCGGGCAACTCACTTGTGCGATGAATGGGAGCTACATCCGGCGTGCTGTTGCGGCTGGCGAGGCCGAGATTACGTCGGAACAGATCACCGCGCTGAATGAATTCAAGCGCATCGCCTCATCGCCCGAATACTATCTCGACATGAATATCGGCAAGGGCGATATCCAGTTTCTCAATAACCGGGTCATCCTGCATGGCCGTACAAATTATGAAGACTGGCCAGATTTCGAGCGACGGCGCCACATGATGCGGATCTGGTTGCAAGTGCCGGCTTGGCCATCGATCGCTGACAACCAGGCAATGCACACCTCCGCCGATCATCCCGGCTGGCTCCGTCGGCGCGAGCCCTTGATGGAAATGCCGTCGCGGCACATAGCCGAAATGACCCGCCGTAAAGCGGAGTGCGAAAGCTGAAAAGCTGATAGGCATGCGCTTGGATATGAGCGGTGTCATCGGCGGTGGTCGAATATCCGGCAATATCATAGCCGACATGATCGACTGTTAGGGCGCAGGCGCGCCGAGGCCGGCCAGCAGATCGTGCCGCTTGCGGAAGAGCTGACGGATCCAATCGATGACGGCGCGCACGCAGGCGGCGCGACGCAGATCGCGATGCACGATGACCCAATAGACCGCGTCGAGCTCGCCGATGCAGGGGGTCAACCGCTCGAGGAGCGGATCGCCGTCACCGACAAAGCAGGGCAGCAAGCCGCGCCCGGCGCCGGCGCGAATGGCCGCGTGCTGCATCGCCATATCGGACGCGCGCAGCGCGACGGTGCCGCCTGTCTCATCCAATTGCCGCTGCACCCAGCGCGCGGTCGCATAATGCGCCTGCTCTTCGGTGTAGGTCACCCAGGCGGTGTTCGCCGAGTCGCGGCGTCGATAGACGGTGCAAGCAAAGAGGCCAAGCTTGGCAATATAGAGCCCGCCGCTCTCCGGCGGGTGATGGCGCACGGCGAGATCCGCTTCGCGCCGCGCGAGATTGGCGGTCTCCCGTGACTCGACGAGCTCGAGAGTGATCCCGGGCGGCAGCGTCGCCGACGACCCGGCGAGAGATCCTGCGAGAAAGCTCGCGGCCCATTCGCCGACCGAAACGCGGACGGTGCCGCACAGCGTCGGGGATGTTGCGGCGCGCCGCCGTTCGAGCGCCAAAGCCGCATCCTCCAGCTGCTCGGCAGCGCCGAGCAGCGCCTCGCCGGCCGCGTTGAGCCGCAATCCCTCGGGCAGACGGTCGAAAAGCGCCGGGCCGCCGAACGCTGCTTCGAAGGCGCAGAGGCGACGGCCGACCGTTGGTTGGCTGAGGCCAAGCGCGCGGCCCGCAGCCCGCAACGACCCGTGGCGGGCGACAGCGAGAAAGACGCGGGCGTCGTCCCAGTCCATCGAGGAGGAACCGTTAAAGCGATCCTTGATACGAATGTGTATCGCAGGAACCCAGTTTTGTCGATCACTGAAACTGTAATGTAACGGTATGCTGTCGGTATGAACCGCGCAATCAGGAGCCGCCCAATACCAGTCGGAGGGAAGAATGATCACGATCCTGGATCTCAATGCCGAGTTCGCAAAGCTGAACCTGCTGCACGGGCGCACCCCGCAGATGACCGAAGCCGAGCGCAAAGGCAGCGGAGGCTTTGCCACCTTGGCGCCGTTCCGCGACGGCAATCTGTTCAGCGCCAAATTTGCCGGCAACGGCGCCTGGGAGCGCCACCCGAACGGCGACGAATTGGTGCAGGTCGTCGACGGCGCCGCGACCCTGCACATGATGACCGCCGACGGGCCGCAATCCTTTGCTCTCAAAGCCGGAGTGCTGGTCGTCGTGCCGCAAGGGACATGGCACCGCTTCGAGGCGCCCGAAGGGGTCAGCCTGATGACCGCGACCCCGAAGCCGACCGAGCATCTGACGATCGACCTCGCAGATCCGCGCACGCTGACGGCGGCGCAATTGTCGGACATCATCGAGGAGAAATGGCGCTGACGCATTGCGGCCGGCGCTTACAGGAACTGGCGTGCAGGTTACGGGCCGGTCGCTTCCCCCTCGTATTCTCCGGCGACGAGCTGCCGGCGCAGGATCTTGCCGACCGGCGATTTCGGGATCTCGGCGACAAAGACCCAGCGGCGCGGGCGCTTGTAGTCGGCGAGCGCGGAGCGCCGGCACCACTCGTCGAGCGCCGCCGCCTCGATCGGCCCGGCCCGCTTGACAAAGGCGGTCACGATCCGGCCCCAGCGCTCGTCCGGGAGGCCGGCGACCGCGACCTCGGCGACAAGCGGGTGCAGCGACACTATGCTTTCGATCTCGCCCGGCGACACGTTCTCGCCGCCGCTGATGATCAGGTCGTCGACCCGGCCGGTGACAAAGAGATCGCCCGCGGTGTCGACGTAGCCGGTGTCGCCGGTGAAATACCAGCCCGCCCTGACCGCCTTTGCGTCGGCGTCGGGGCGCCGCCAATAGCCGGCGAACGCCTCCTCGCTCGCCATGTCGGCGATGATCTCGCCTTCCTCGCCGATGGCGGCGCGCCGCTCGGGGCTGTCGGCGTCGAGTGTGACGACGCGGATGCGCTGGTTGATCCCGGCCTTGCCGGCCGAGCCCGGCTTCTCCGCCGCCCGGCTCTCGATCGTGAAGGTATAGATCTCGGACGAGCCGTAATGATTGACAAAGAGGTCGGGCCGGAACGCCGCCGCGACCCGCTGCAACAGCCCGTCCGGCATCGCCGCGCCGGCAAAGCCGAGCTTTCTGACCGAACTGACGTCGCTGCCGGCGAAATCGGGGTCGGCAAGAAGGTCGTGATAGAGCGTCGGCACGAGATAGAGGTTGGTCACCCGCTCGCGCGCGATCAGGCGCAAGGCCTCGCCGGCCGCGAACCGCGGCAATGAGATGAAGGCGCCGTCGACGAGCGCCATCGCCAGTAACGAGCGCACCCCCATCGTGTGATAGAGCGGCATCACGCCCAAGGTGCGTTCGCCGCGGCCGTAGCGGTTTTGCGCGACATGCGCGACCGCAGCGGCGCGTTCCGCGCGGTGCCGGCGCGGCACGCCTTTCGGCCGCCCGGTCGTGCCCGAGGTGTAGAGCAGCAGCGACAGGTCTTCGGCTTCGGCTTGCGGCGAGAGCGCGGCACTGCCGTCGCCGAGCTCGTCGAAACGGCAGGTGCCGCCCTCGGTATCACCGAACGCAATGCGGGGCAGGCCGCGTGCGCGACCGCTGTCGGCGACGGCGGCTGCCGCGGCGGCATCGAACACGACAGCGCGCGCGTCGCTGTCGCCGAGGCAGTAGTCGATCTCCTCGGCTTTGACGCGCCAGTTCAGTGGCGTGACGGCGATGCCGAGAAACTGGCACGCCCAGTGCAGGCTCGCCATATCGAGCCGGTTTTGCGACACGGTCGCGAGCCGGTCGCCGCGCTTCAGACCGAGCGCAGCCAAACCGCCGGCGATGCGGCCGATCTCGCGAGACCATTCGGCGTAGGTGAAGCGATGCCCGCCATCGACGATTGCAAGCGCGTCCGGGCTGCGCTCGACGGTGGCGAGGAGGGTGCGGCCGAGGTCAAACATCGCCGGAACCCGGATGTATGACGATGCGTGCTTCGAGACGGCCGCTTCGC
>DATFCQ010000326.1:0-5721 GCA_035252905.1 Allostellaceae bacterium
CGCCGCGCCGCGATCGGAAAATCGAGCGAGACCCGCGTCCCCTGCTGCGGCGCGCTGACAATGACGAGCCGCCCGCCATGCCGCTCGATCAACCTGTTGACAATGCTGAGGCCGAGACCGGCGCCCTCGTAGCGGCGCTCCAGCCGGGTGTCGACCTGGGCAAAGGTCCGGACTGCCAATTCGGCTTCCTGCGCCGTCATGCCGATGCCGGCATCGGAGACGACGACCCGCGCCCACCCGTCTTCGGTGCGCGCCGAAGTGAGGCGGATCACGCTTCCCGGCGGGCTGAACTTGGCCGCATTCGACAACAGCTTCGCCAGCATCTCCCTGACCGCGCGGTCGTCGGCCCGGATCAGCAGGCCTTCGCCGCTCCGTTCCACACTGACCTGCCGGCTGCTCCCGATCTCGCTGCTGCGGAATTCTTCCGCCGCCGCCGCCGCGGTCGCGTGAAGGTCGACGGTCTCGAAGTGCAGTTCGAACCGCCCCGCCTCCAGCCGCGCGATCGTCAGCATGTCGACGACGACCTCCAGCATGCGCCCGCCGGCTTTGTGGATCGCCTCGGCGAATTCGGCGTATTTCGGCTGCGCGACCGGGCCGAACACTTCGCCGGCGATCAATTCGCTGAAGCCGATGATGGCGTTCAAGGGGGTGCGCAATTCGTGGCTCATCGCCGCGAGAAAGGCGGTCTTGGCGGCGCTTGCCGCGAGCGCTTCGTCGCGGGCGATCGCCAATTCCCGCTCGAACCGCTTGCGCTCGGTGATGTCCTGGCAGGACCCTTGCAGAAAGCGCGGCCCGTCCGCCGCGCTGGACAATTCGGCGCGCAGAGAGAGGCTTCTCACCGCCCCGTCGCGCGTCAGGACGCGGTGATCGAGAGCGATCGGCGCTCCGGCGAGGGCCTCTCTGACCGCCCGGATCACGATCGCCCGGTCGTCGGCGGGGATGCGCCGCAACAGCGCGCGCGCCGAGAGCCTGCCGCCGTCAAGCCCGAGGATGCGCAGGACTTCCGCCGAGCACTCGATCGCGGCGCTCCCCGGCATCCAGCGGAAATTCCCGAGCCCGGCGATCCTCTGGGCTTCGGCGAGGCGCCGCTCGCTGATCCTCAGCCGCCGGAAATTGTCGTCGGCGCGCAGCATGTAGCGCAGGCGATGCGGCAACACCGCCCAGTTGATCGGCTTGCCGACGAAATCCGTCGCCCCGACCCGGTAGGCGCGATCGATCGAGGCGAGGTCGTCGCGGTAGGTGGCCATCAGGATCGGCGTGTGCCGCCCGCCGGGCATCGCCCGAACCGCTTCGCAAACGGCAAAGCCGTCCATGTCGGGCATGACGACGTCGAGCACGACGATGTCGGGACGCGCATCGGCAAAGGCGGCGAGCGCCATGGTCCCGTTTGTCGCCTCGACGATTGCGAAGCCGGCGCGTTCCAGGGCCTGCCGGTGCAGATACCGCTCGATCCGGTCGTCGTCGACGACCAGAACCAGCGGTCTCGTGCGCTCCTCAATGCCGATCATCGGGCCGCCTCTTGCCGAAGTGCCGCGCATGCCAGCTCGGGCGGCAGCCGGGCGCGCAACGCGGCTTCGACCCTGCGGTATTCCGCCAGGATTGCGGCGAGCCTCGTCGCCCCGCCGGGCGCGCCCCGCTGCGCGCCGTCCTCGAAGTCCTTGCACAGCGAAGACAGCAGCGCGGCGCCGACATGGGCGCTCTCCGATCTCAAGGTATGGCTGGCCTGCCGCACCAGAACCGCGTCGCTCCCGGTCACGCCGGCTTCGAGATCCTTCAGCAAGCGGGGAGCGCTCTCCAGGAACAGCGCGACGACCCGGTGCACGATATCGGGGTGCCCGTCCCGCTGCAGCCGGCGCAGCCCGTCGAGCACCCCGGCATCGATCGGCGCCGGCTCGGGCGCGGCGTCCGGCGGGATCGCGGCGCCCGGCTCCGCTTCGGCCGCGGGGCGGGCGCAGAGTGCCGGATCGAGCCAGCGCGCCAGCATGGTTCCGAGCTGGTCGAGGGTGAACGGCTTTGTCAGATAATCGTCCATGCCCGCGGCGAGGCAGCGCTCGCGATCGCCTTGGACGGCAATCGCGGTCAATGCGACAATCGGCGTGCGGCGTCCCGAGCCCGCCTCGCGCCGGCGGATCTCCGCCGCGGTCTCGAACCCGTCCATCTCGGGCATCTGACAATCGACAAAGATCAGCGCGAATTCCCTTTCGGCATGACGCACCAGCGCCTCCAATCCGTTGGTCGCGGTCTCGACCACGCAGCCGAACCGTTCGAGCAGACCGAGGCCGACCTCGAGGTTGACCGGACTGTCTTCGACCAGAAGCACGCGCGCCCCGGCGATATCGGGGTTCTCGTAGGGCGACTCCGCGAGCGGCGGGCGGGACGGCCCGTCCGGCCGGCACGCGCCGAGGACGGCGGCCGCATCCGGCAATCCAAGGCGCACGCCAAAGCGGAAGGTCGATCCGACCCCCATCGTGCTCGTCACCGCGATCGAACCGCCCATCATCTCGCAAAGCTGCTTGGCGATGGTCAGGCCGAGGCCGGTGCCGCCGTAGCGCCGCGTCGTCGAGCCGTCGGCCTGGGCGAAGGCGTCGAAGATGTGCGCGCGCTGGTCCTCGGGGATGCCGATGCCAGTATCGCTGATCGCAAACGCGACAAACGCCGACCAGGCGTCCTGTTCGACCACTTCGCCGCTGATCCCGATTTCTCCGGTTTCGGTGAACTTGATCGCATTGCCGATCAGATTGGTCAGGATCTGACGCAAGCGGGCGGAATCGCCGATCACCGTCCGCGGCAGGTCCGGCGCGATACGGCAGCGCAGTTGGAGCCCTTTGCCGTGGGCCAATTCGGCGAGCAATTCCGCCGTGTCCTCGACGAGAAGGGGGAGGTCGAACGGGCGCTGTTCGAGCTCGATCTTGCCGGCTTCGATCTTTGACAGGTCGAGCACGCCGCTGATGATTTCGAGCAGGGCCTCGGCCGAGCGCCGCGCGGTGTCGACAAAGCGCTGCGGCGTCGGCGCGACTTTGGCGTGCCGCGCCAGTTCGAGCATGCCGAGAATGCCGTTGAGCGGGGTGCGGATCTCGTGGCTGACATTGGCAAGAAATTGCGATTTGGCCCGGTTCGCCTCCTCCAATTCGACCATCCGGCTTTCGAGGGTGGCGTTGAGGCGGCGCAATTCCTCCTCGGCCCGCTGCTGGGCGCGGTGGCGGGCCGCGAGCGCATCGGCCATCTCGTTGAACGCAACTCCGAGCCGGCCGATCTCCGAGGCGCGGTCGTCGAGATGGACGCGAGCCTCGTAATTGCCCTGGCGCCATTCCGCCGTGACGCCGAGCAGCCGGTCGATCGGCTGCCGGATGAATTTGCGCCCGCCGGCCCAGGCCGCCGCCATCGCGGCAAAAAGTCCGGCGAGAATAAGGCCGATGCCGCGTTTGCTGGCGGCGTCGATCGACGCGAACGCCTCGGCCTTGGCCTGGCCCGCGCTCAGGAAAAAATCGCCCGGCGGCAGGGCCGGCGGGACATAGCCGAAGATGCGGGTGACGCCGTCGACGCCCTTGACCTCCTCCCAGCCGGTCTTGTCTCCGTCCATGATCTTTTCATGCGACTTTCGCATGTTCTTGCCGACCAGCAGCTCGGGATGGGGCAGCCGCGCGATGATGTTGCCTTTACGGTCGGCAATCAGGATCGAGGCGGTCGGCGACAATCCGCGCTCCTTCAGGTGCGCCGACAGCCAATGGAGATCGAGACCGGAGAAGACGACGCCGGCGATATGGCCGTCGGGACCGCGAAAGCGCGTCGCGAAATGGATCACCTTCTTGCCGGTCGCCGGATCGATCCGGTAGTCCCCGACGGCAAGGCCGTCCTTGGCCATGGCCCGCTGGAAAAAGGCGAAATTGGCGATCGAGCCGCGCGCCGCTCCGCTGCTCGTGCAGAACACCCGGCCCTCGGCGTCCGCTGCGCCCAGGACCGCGTAATTGTCAAAGCGCGCCTGCAATTGCGCGAACAGCGCGCTGCAGGCCTGCGACTGGTGCAATTTGACCGGCTCCAATTCGCCGGTGGCGAGCAATAATTGGCGGGCGCCCTCGCGCAATTCGCCGATCTCGGCGCCGAACTGCTTGGTAATCTGCACGACGCGGTGCCGGATGGCGGCCTCGCTCGCCTCCCGCAATTCGAATTCGTTGTAGGCCTGGATGCCGAGGGCGGGGACGACCGCGAGCATGACGAGCAGCACCGAGCGGCCGGTCAGACCCATGCGGAAGCCGCGAAGGCGGAAGCGCCGCCGGCGCGGCGCCGCATCGACCGTTTCGGCAAAGGATTGGCTTGCCATTCCGCGAATTTCCACCCTTTCCGGCACCAGCAGGAGCCGCAGCCCCGGCCGTGCCGCCAGGGTGGTCCAGGCTCGGTTAATCTTGTGCTAAATCCCGGCAAATCGACGAAATTGGGCGTTTCTCATTGCAATCGGCTATGATCGGGCATGGCTGCGATTTACGCCCTTGTCCTCGCCGCCGGCCGCGGCACCCGGTTCGGCGGCACCCTGCCAAAGCAGTATCTACAGCTCGGCGACAGGAGCGTTCTCGCCCACAGCCTCGCCGCCTTCGCGCGGCACCCGCAGATCACCGGCGTCATCGCTGCGATCCGGCCGGAGGACCGTCCGCTCTACGACGAGGCCGCCGCCGGCCTCGACCTGTTGCCGCCGGTCGCGGGCGGCCCGTTACGGCAGGATTCGGTGCGGCTCGGGCTCGAAGCCCTGAACGCGCACGATCCCGATCTTGTGCTGATCCACGACGGCGCCCGGCCCTTTCCCGACCGCCCCCTGATCGACCGGGTCATCGCCGCGCTCGACCGCGCCGCCGCCGCGATCCCGGCCCTCGCGCTCGGCGACACGCTGAAACGGGTCGAGGACGGGGCGGTGCGGGCGACGGTCGACCGCTCCCATCTGTGGCGGGCGCAGACCCCGCAGGGCTTTCGCTTTGCCGCGATCCTCGCCGCCCACCGCGCCGCCGCCGGGCGCAGTCTCACCGACGATTCGGCGGTCGCCGAGGCGGCCGGGCTCGCGCCGCTCGTCGTCGCCGGCAATGAAGACAATCTGAAGATCACGGTGGAGGCCGATCTCGCCGCGGCCGAGCGGCTCCTCGCCTCGCGCCAGGCCGACATCCGCGTCGGGCAGGGCTTTGACGTGCACCCTTTCGGTCCCGATACGGGAGACGGAGGCGACCGGGTATGGATCTGCGGCGTCGCGATCCCGCACGAAAGAAGGCTCTGCGGTCATTCCGACGCCGATGTCGGGCTGCACGCGGCGACCGACGCGGTGCTCGGCGCGATCGCCGCCGGCGACATCGGCATGCATTTTCCGCCGGGCGACCCGCGCTGGCGCGGCGCCGCCTCGGCGCGGTTTCTGCGCCATGCCGCCGATCTGGTCGCAGCGCGCGGCGGCGCCATCGCCGCAATCGACGTAACGATCATCTGCGAGCGCCCGCGCATCGGGCCTCATCGCGCGGCGATGGTCGCGCGCATCGCCGAGATCCTCGGCATCCCTCCCGCGCGCGTCAGCGTCAAGGCGACGACCACCGAAAAGCTCGGTTTTACCGGGCGCGGCGAGGGCGTCGCCGCCCAGGCGCTCGCCACCGTGCGCCTGCCGCTGTGAAAAGGCGGCCGAGGCGCTTGCCGGCCTCTGCGGCGGCGCTCCTCGCCACCGGGTTCGGCGCCGGGCTCTTGCCGAGAGCGCCGGGC